>DASSBA010000080.1:0-4524 GCA_035699205.1 Gemmatimonadales bacterium | reverse complement strand
CTCAAGGAGTACATGGCGCAGCACGCCTGGATCTATCCGGCGGAGCCCGCGCTCAAGATCATCGTCGATCTGTTCGAGTGGGCCGCGGAGCACACCCCGAACTGGAACACCATCTCCATCTCGGGCTACCACATCCGCGAGGCGGGGGCCACGGCGGCGCAGGAGCTCGCGTTCACGCTCGCCAACGGCTTCTGTTACGTGGAGCACGGGGTCGCCCGTGGGCTCGACGTGGACCGCTTCGCGCCGCGGCTGTCGTTCTTCTGGGACGTGCACAACGACTTCTTCGAGGAGATCGCCAAGCTCCGCGCGGCGCGCCGCATCTGGGCGCGCCACATGCGGGAGCGCTACGGCGCCCGGAACCCGCGGAGCTGGCGGATGCGGTTCCACTGCCAGACGGCCGGCGTGACGCTCACCGCGCAGCAGCCGCACAACAACGTGGTCCGGGTGGCCTACCAGGCGCTCGCGGCCGTGCTCGGCGGCACCCAGTCGCTGCACACCAACGCGCTGGACGAGACGCTCGCGCTGCCGACGGAGGAGTCGGTGCGCATCGCGCTTCGCACGCAGCAGATCCTGGCGTACGAGACCGGCGTGCCCAACGTGGCCGACCCGCTGGGCGGCTCCTACTACGTCGAGGCGCTCACGGACGGGCTCGAGCGCGAGGCGGAGGGGCTCTTCGCCGAGATCGAGGCGCAGGGTGGAGTCGTCCGGGCCGTGGAGTCCGGCTGGTTCCAGCGCCAGATCGGTTCCAGCTCGGCGCGATTCCAGGTCGAGGTGGAGCAGGGCCGCCGGACGATCGTCGGCCTGAACGACTTCGTGGAGGAGGCGGAGGCCCCGGTCGAGATCCTGAAGGTGGGGGACGCGGCCGAGGCCACCCAGCGCGAGCGGCTCGCGCGGGTACGGGCCGAGCGGGACACGGCGCTCGCGGAGCGCCGCCTGGGCGAGCTCCGGCGCGCCGCCGCCGAGGACCGCAACATCATTCCAGCCATGCTGGACTGCGCGCGTGCGTACTGCACGCTCTACGAGATCCGGCATGTGCTCGAGGAGATTTATGGGAGCTATCGGGAGCCGGTCTTCTTCTGACGGCCGGGGAACGGCGGGCGCGGCGGGTCGCGGGCCCGCCAGGGACGAGGTCCCCGCGGTGGCCGAGCGGCTCGCCCGGCTCACGGCAGTGGAGCCGGGCCGGCATCGGGTGGTCACCTGCTATCTCAAGCTCGAGCCGCGGGACCGGAGCCGCGCGAAATATCTCATCAAGCTCAAGAACCGCGTCCGGGCCGTCGCGCAGGCGCTGCCGCGGCTCGGGCTCGGGCGCGCGGTGCAGGAGGAGGTCACCCGTGACCTGGAGCGGATCCAGGAGTACTTCCGGAACCCGGCCAACCTCCCCTCGACCCAGGGGCTGGCGATCTTCGCCTGCGAGGGCATCGACCTGTTCGAGGCGATCCCGCTCCCGGTGGTGCACCGGTCGCGCCTGGGCGTGGACCGCTCGCCGCTGGTGCGTGAGCTCGCCTCCGTCGAAGACGAATTCGGCCGCCTGCTCACCGTGGTCCTCGACCGCACCGGCGCCCGCTTCTTCGAGGTGACCGCGTATGCCAGCCGGGAGCTGCCCGGCCTCCGCGCGGACAGCACCCGGGGCAGCCGCTTCCACGGCGACCAGAGCGGCCCCGGCGGCTGGGGGGAGCACACCTACCACAACCGGATCCGCGAGGAGAAGCAGCGGCATTACGAGGCCATCGCCCGTGAGCTCTTCGCCATCGACCGGCGCCAGCCGGCGCACGGGATCGTCATCGCCGGCACCGGCGCCGACGCCGGCGCCGTCGAGCCGTTCCTGCACAGCTATCTGGTCGAGCGGGTGATCGGCACCACCCGCCTCAACCCGAAGGAGGCCACTCCGCCGCTGGTGCACGCGGCCACCCTCGTGGTCCGCCAGGCGTGGGAGCGGCACGAGGAGCGGGAAGTGGTGCACGAGGTGCGCGAGGGCGTCGGGAGCGGCTGGGCCGTCAACGGGATCGACCGGACGCTCCGCGCGCTCGCTCGCGGCCAGGTGCGCACGCTGCTGGTGGACGCCGACGCGAGCGAGCCCGGCTTCCGCTGCGGCACCTCCGGACGGCTCGCGCGCACGGAGCGCGAGTGCCGCAATGAGGGCGAGCCGATCCCGGTCCTCGACGTGGTGGACGACGCCATCGAAGAGGCGCTCCGGCAGGACGTGGACGTGAACGTCGTGTACGAGCCCCAGGCCCGCGAGGAGGTGGACGGCCTGGCGGGCCTCCTCCGCTTCCGCTGAGCGCGTGACCGGCCCCGCGCTGCCGCTCCGAGCGGTGCTGTTCGACGCCGGGAACACGCTGCTGTTCCTCGATCACGCCCGCATGGCCGAGGCGGTCGGAGCGGCGCTCGGCGTGTCGCTCACGGGGACCCGGCTCGCCGCGGGCTCCCGCGCGGCAGCCCGCAGCATGGAGCAGGGCCGGAACACCGACGGCGAGCGGACGGCGGCCTACCTCGAGGCGCTCTTTCTCGAAGCCGGCATCCCGGCCGATCGGCTGGACGAGGTGCGGTCCTGCCTCGCCCGGCTGCACCGCGAGCGCCACCTGTGGAGCGGCATCGCGGACGATGCCCATGACGCCCTGACGCGGCTGCGGAACGCCGGTCTCCGTCTGGGCGTGGTGTCCAACAGCGATGGCCGGGTGGAGGAGGCGCTCGAGGTCGCGGGGCTGCGCGGGTACTTCGATGTCGTGGTGGATTCGACACTCGCGGGGGTGGAGAAGCCCGATCCCGCCATCTTCCGGCTCGCGCTCGCCACCCTCGATGTTCCGCCCGGGTCCGCGCTGTACGTGGGCGACCTGTACGAGGTGGACGTCGTGGGCGCCCGTGCGGCCGGGATCGACGCGGTCCTGCTCCTTCCCGCCGGGGCACCGCTGCGGGTTGGCTGCGCCAGCATTCATTCGCTCGGCGCCCTCGCCGACAATCTGCTGAAGGAGAGACTCGCCTCATGACGGCCGCGTCCCGCCCCATCCGGGTGCTCGTCGCCAAGCCGGGCCTCGACGGCCACGACCGTGGCGCCAAGGTGGTCGCGGCGGCATTGCGCGACGCCGGCATGGAAGTGGTGTACACCGGCCTGCACCAGACCCCGGAGATGATCGCCACCGCGGCGGTGCAGGAGGACGTGGACGTCGTCGGGCTCTCGATTCTCTCGGGCGCCCACATGACGCTCTTCCCGCGGGTCCGCCGGCTGCTCGACGAGATGGGCCGCCCGGACATCCTCGTCACCGGCGGCGGCATCATCCCCGCGGAGGACATGGACGCGCTCCGGGCCGGCGGCATCGGCCGACTGTTCGGGCCGGGCACCCCGACGTCCGATCTCATCTCCTACATCCAGACGTGGGCGTCCGAGCACCTGGAGGCGTGAGCCGCCTGCGCGAGCTCACCGGCGAGTACCGGCAGCTCGCCCAGCGCCTGCGGGAGGGCGGTGGCGCCGCGCGCGTCGCCCGGATGCACCGGCAGGGCAAGCTGGCGCCGCGCGAGCGGGTGCACCGGCTGCTCGACGAGGGGGCGCCCTGGCTCGAGCTGGGCCTGCTCGTGGCCTACGACCAGTACGATGGGCAGGCGCCCGGCGCGGGCGTCATCACGGGCGTCGGTGTCATCGAGGGGCGGGAGACGGTCGTGGTGGCCAACGATGCCACCGTCAAGGCCGGCTCCTGGTGGCCCGAGACCATCCGCAAGATCCTCCGCGCGCAGGAAGTGGCGATGCGGCAGCGGATCCCCATCGTCTACCTCGTGGACAGCGCGGGCGTGAACCTGCCGTACCAGGGCGGGGTCTTTCCCGGGCAGTACGGCGCCGCCCGGATTTTCTACTACAACTCGATCATGCGCCGCTACCTCCACGTGCCGCAGATCAGCGCGGTCATGGGAAGCTGCATCGCCGGGGGCGCGTACCTGCCGGCGCTCTCGGACGTGATCTTCATGGTGGAGGGCACCACCTTCATGGGGCTCGGCGGCCCCAACCTCGTCAAGGGTGCGACCGGGCAGACCATCGATGCCGAGACCCTCGGTGGAGCGGTGACGCATACCGAGGTGAGCGCGGTGGCGCACTATCGCGCGCCCAACGACACCGCCTGCCTCGACCGGATCCGCGAGTACGTCGGCCGGCTGCCGCGGGTGGACGGCGTGCGTCACCGGGTCCGGCCGCCGGTCGCGCCGGCACGGCCGCCCGACGAGCTGTACGACGTCCTGCCGCGCGACCACCGGCTCTCGTACGACATGCGCCACGTCCTCGACTGCCTGCTCGACGGCGGGACACTCGACGAGTTCCAGCCGGACATCGCGCGCGAAATGCTGTGCGGCCACGCGCACATCGAGGGATGGCCGGTGGCGGTCATCGCGAACCAGCGCGGGGTGATCAAGGGCCGGCCGGACGAGCGCCCCCGCTTCGGCGGGATCGTCTACACCGGGAGCGCGGAGAAGGTGGCGTACTTCATCGAGACCGCCGGCCGCGAGCGGCTGCCGCTGCTGTTCGTGCAGGACGTGAGCGGCTTC
>DASSBA010000079.1:0-19648 GCA_035699205.1 Gemmatimonadales bacterium | reverse complement strand
CACCGCCCTCGCGGAGGACCTCCCGCCCGACGCGCTCAAGACCGGGATGCTGGCCGAGGCGGCACTGGTCCGGCTCGTGGCCAAGGCGATTCGCGAGAACGGCTGGCAGCCGCTGGTGGTGGACCCGGTGATGGTGGCCACCTCGGGGCAGCGCCTGCTCACGACGGAGGCCGAGGACGTGATTCGTGAAAGTCTCGTGCCGCTCGCCGCGCTGGTGACCCCGAACCTCGATGAGGCCGCGATGCTCACCGGCCGGGTGGTGCACGACGTGGCCACCATGGAGCGCGCCGGCGAGACGCTGGTGCGGTTCGGCGCCGCCGCCGCCCTGGTGAAGGGCGGGCACCTCGTCGGCGACACAGTCACCGACATCCTGGTCACCCCCGACGGCGTCCGCCGGTTCACCCGCCCGCGCATTTCCACCGGCTCGACGCACGGCACCGGCTGCACCCTCTCGGCGGCGATCACGGCAGGGCTCGCGCTGGGCCGCCCGCTGGAGACGGCGGTGGCGGACGCGCTCGACTTCGTGCACCGCGCCATTGCCCGGGCGCCCGGCCTCGGCGGCGGGCACGGCCCGCTCGACCACACCGTCACAGCTCCGCCACCACCCCCTCGATGAGCGCCGCCAGCTCCCCCGCGATCCGGTAGGCCGTCTCCATCACCTCGAGGTGATGGAGCTTCTGCATCGTGACCCCCGCCGCCGGGTTGGTGATGGCGGAGAAGCCCAGACAGCGGATGCCGGCCGCGCGAGCGGCGATCACCTCCAGCACCGTGGACATCCCCACCGCGTCGGCGCCGAGCCGCTCGAGCATCCGGATCTCCGCCGGCGTCTCGTAACTTGGCCCCAGCAGCCCGGCGTACACCCCTTCGGCCAGGGGAATCCGCCGCCGGCGCGCCACCCCGCGCGCCAGGCCGCGGAGGCCGGCGTCGTACGGATCGGACATGTCGGGGAATCGCTCTTCGCCGGGGAGCACGGGGCCGAAGAGCGGGTTGCGGAAGGTGAGATTGAGGTGGTCGGCGATGAGCATCACGGTGCCGGACCCAAAGCTCCGGCGGATGCCGCCCGCGGCATTGGTGAGCACCAGGGTGTCGATGCCGAGCCGCGCGAACACCCGCACCGGCAGCGCGGTGAGCGCCGCCGGGTGGCCCTCGTACATGTGGAACCGCCCGCTCTGCACCAGCACGCCGCGGCCGGCGAGCGTTCCCGCCACCAGCTCGCCGCTGTGGCCGATCACGGTGGGCGACGGGAACCCGGGGATGTCGGCGTACGGCATCCGGACCGCGTCGCCCAGGCGCTCGGCAAACTGGCCGAGGCCGGAGCCGAGCACGATGGCGACACGGGGAGTGCGGCCCTCGAGCCGGTCCCGGACGGCCGCCGCGGCAGGCTCGATCATCGCGGGTGGTCCCTCACAGCAGCATCCCGGCGATCGTGGCCGACAGGAAGTTGGCCAGCGTCCCGGCGAGCATGGCGCGGAAGCCGAGCCGCGCCAGGTCGCGCTTCCGCTCCGGCGCCAGCGCGCCGATCCCGCCGAGCTGGATCCCGATCGAGCTGAAGTTGGCGAATCCGGCGAGTGCGAACGAGGCGATGGTGAACGATCTGGGATCGAGCTGGCCTTTCAGCGGCGCGAGCTGGGCGTAGGCGATGAACTCGTTCAGCACCATCCGGGTGCCGAGCAGGCTCCCGACAGTGCCGCTGTCGTGCCACGGCACGCCCATCGCCCAGGCGATCGGGCGGAAGACCCAGCCCAGCACCGTCTGGAGGTTGGCGGGAAACCAGGCAAGGTAGCGGTGGGCCGCCTCGAAGCCGCCGTTGAGCAGCGCCACCAGCGCCACGAACGACACCAGCATCGCGATCACGTTGAGCATCAGGTTGAGCCCCTCGCCGGTGCCACGCGCGGCGGCGTCGAGCAGGTTCACGTCCTCCCGGGGCATGTCGAAGTTGACCCTGCCGTAGGTCTCCGCCACCTCGGTCTCGGGCTCGAACAGCTTGGCCATCATGATCGTGCCGGGCGCGGTCATGATGACCGCGGTGAGGAGGTGCCGCGCCTCGATCCCGAACGCGATGTAGGCGACCATGATCGAGCCGGAAATGTGGGCCATCCCCGAGGTCATCACCGTCATCAGCTCCGAGCGGGTCATCCGCGGGAGAAACGGCCGGATGGTGAGCGGAGCCTCCGTCTGCCCCATGAAGATGGAGGCGGCCACGTTGAGGCTCTCCGCGCCGCTCGCCCCCATCACCCGGCTCATCACCACGGCGAACGCGCGCACCACGAGCTGCATGACGCCGAGATAGTAGAGAATCGCGAACAGGGCGCTGACGAAGATGATCGCCGGCAGGAGCTGGAAGGCGAAGATCACGCCGAGGCTCGAGTTCGGCTTGCCCAGCTCGCCGAAGACGAATTGCGACCCGACGTACGAGTAGCCCAGGATCGCGGTGACGAGGTCGCCGAGCCAGCGGAACAGCGCTCGGCCCGCGGGGATGCGGAGCACGAAGATCGCGAACAGCACCTGAAGCGTGAGCCCCCACCCGACCACGCGCCAGCGGATGGCTCGCCGGTCGCGCGACAGCGCCACGCCGATCGCGATGACGAGCGCCAGCCCCAGCAGACCGGTGAGCCGGCTCCAGGGCGAGCTGGGCACCGACGCGGTCCCCGCCTCGGGGGCGGGGATCTGCATTCCCGGAATCGTGGGGGCGCGCGCGGCGGCGGTCGTATCGCCCTGGGCGGCCTGAGGACGCTCCATCGCCAAGAGCCCGCGCCAGGCCAGGCCGGGGATGAGCCACGAGCCCGCGATGGCGAGGAGGATCACCGCGGCGGCGATCACCGTGCCGCGCAACCCTCCCAGGCCCGAACCGCGCATCAGCATGCCTGCTCCTGGGGTTCTCGTGAGCGCCGAGGTTCAGCACCAGTCATCCTGAGCGGAGCGAAGGAGCCATGACCGGAGGCATGCCCCCTTCGCTTCACTCAGGGTGACTCGATTGTAAAGCTCCGTGGGTCGAGTCCAGCCGCCTTCGACTACCGCAGCCCCGCCAGCTCCTCCCGCACCCGACCCAGCAGCGCCTGCCGCTCCGGCCACGGCAGGAACGCGTTGGCGAACCCGTCGAGAATCATCCGATCGATCTCCTCGCGGGTGAAGCCGAGCGCGGTGTGGGCCAGCCAGTACTCGTCCGACAGCGCAACGCCGGTCATCAACCAGCCGTCGGTGCAGAGCGTGACAACCAGCCCCGCATCGAAGTACCCGCGCACCGGGTGCGCCTCGGCGCCGGCCACGGCCCGCGTCTGGATGTTGCTGGTGATATTGGTCTCGATGAGCAGCCGGCGGTCGCGAATATAGTTCTGCAGCACCGGGTCCTCATACAGCCGGGTGCCGTGCCCGATCCGGTCGGCGTGGCAGTGGTGCACCGCCTCCGCGATCGAGTCCGCGCCCGCGGCCTCGCCCGCGTGGATGGTGATGCCGAGGCAGCCATCGGCCGCAGCATCGAATGCCGCCTGGTGCACGCCCGGCGGGCGGCCCGCTTCGCCGCCGGCGAGGTCGAACGCCACCACTCCGCGGTCGCGGTAGGCCACCGACAGGCGGGCGATCTCCAGCGATACCTCGGGCGCATAGTGGCGGAGCGAGCAGTTGATCACCCGGGTGATCACGCCGAAGTCGTGCTCGCCCCGCGCGAGGCCGCGCAGCTCCGCCTCGAGGGCCTCCGCCATCGTGAGCCCGCCACGGGTGCTCAGCCGGGGACAGTAGCGCACCTCGAGGTAGCGGAGTCCGTCGCGTGCCGCGTCCTCCACCATCTCGTGGGCCACGCGCTCGATGCCGTCGGCCGTCTGCAGCAGGGGGATGGTGTACTCGAACCGCGCGAGGTAGTCCTCGAGGCTGCCCGCGTCGTCCACCCGCATGAAGCGGCGCAGCGCGTCCGGGTCCGTCGTCGGCAGCGCGAACCGGGCCTGGCGCGCCAGCTCGACCATCGTCGCCGGGCGGAGCGCGCTGTCGAGGTGCACGTGCAGCTCCGCCTTGGGCAGGCGGACGAGCAGCTCACGCGTGAGCATCGGTGTCCGGCTCCCCGCGGCGCGCGCGCACGACGACGCGCAGGATGCTGCCCGCCTCGAGCGGGGCGTCGAGCGGCACCTCGATGCCCCGGGCATCGGTGACCAGCGCGTCACCGGCCGCCGCGCGTCGCTCGAGCTCGGGATCATGGGCCCGGATCGCCCCGCGCACCTCGGTGCCGGGCGGCACCTCCACCGGCGAGGCGTTGACGAACACCCGGATGGCACCGCTCACGGTCGGGCCGGGAGAAAGCCGGCGGGGCGGGACGCTTCCACCGGCTGCGAAAGGCGGCGCAGGTAGGCGGCGGTGGCCTCGACGTCGAGCAGCCCCTCACGCTCGTAGCGCAGGTTCGCGAGCGCCGCCAACCCACCCGCACCGCCGGCGCTCGCCTCGTCGGTGGCCAGCGTATACTCGGCCTGCGTGCGCAGCCGGCGGCCGCCCTGGAGCACCACCCCGCGCACCCGGCGGCCGGCCGGCGCGCGGGGATCATAGCGCACCTGCGCGCCGGCGAGATGCACCGTCGGCCCCTCGGGTCCGGCCAGTATGGTCTCGAGCAGCGCGGTGAGCTGCGCCCCGGTGAGCGAGAGCCGGACCAGATCGCTCCGGGAGGGCTCGACCGCGGACAGCTCCCTGTACGTGACGGTTCCGGCCGGAAGATCGGCCCGGATCGACTCGTTGCGGACCAGCCCCAGGTCGGTCCGGAGCACGTTTCGCCGCGCCTCGGCCAGAAGCGCGCCGAGCGGAAATTGGGAACCCGTCCGCACCAGCGGCCGCTTCATCCGGGCGAGCGGGCGGGCGGCCAGCGAGTCATCCGTCCGCCGGAGGCGCTCGAGCGCGGCGCGGAACGCGGCGTTCCCGCCGGCGCGCGACGTATCCACCGGCGTCACCCCGATGCGCCAGTCGAGCCCGCCCGCGGGCGTCCTCACCAGGTCCGCCACCCCGATCATCCGGCCGCCGCTCCCGGTCGCGAGAATGGGAATACCCGCGACCCGCGTAGTGAGAGCCTGGAGAGAGTTCCCCGCGACGATCAGGCTCACCCCCCGTCCCCTGAGCTCATCCGCCAGCCGCACGATCTCGCCGGTGCAGGCCACGCCCTCGCAGCTTCCGCCCGCGTGCGCGAGCAGGATGGTGAGCGCCGGACGGCGCGCCGCGATCTCGCCGAGGACATCGTGCAGCGCGAGCTCGCCCTCGCCGAAGCGGAGCCCGCGGGTGCGCTCCGCGGGGAGGAGGCGTTTCGTGTCGGGCGTAATGTAGCCGACTACCGCCACCGGCATTCCGCCGGCGTCGAGCATGCGCCAGGGGACGAGCCAGTCGGGCCGGCGCCCCGTGGCGGAGTCGGCGAGGTTGGCGGCCAGCGATGGGTACGGGGCGTCCCTCAGGCGCGCGCGCAGCGTGTCGGCGGACCAGTCGAAATCGTGCCCGCCAAGCGCGGCCGCGGCATACCCCAGGCGGCCAAGCAGCTCCATGCCGGCCCGGCCCCGGGTCTCGTTGCCGAGCGGCGTCCCCCCGGTCGCGTCACCGGCGTCGAGGCGGAGCTGGGCGCAGGCGCAGTCGTCGCCCAGACTGTCGAGCGCCGCGGCGAGCGCGGCCGCGCCCGGGAGAAACGCGCCGCGCAGGTCGCCGGTGGTGAGGACGCGGAGGAGCAGCGTGTCGCGCGCGCCCCTGGTCGGCGGCGGCGCGGGAAGGTCGAACAGGCCGCGGACCGCGCGGTCGGCGACCTCGGGAACGATCCGCCACTCGGCGTCGGCGTACCGGGCCGGATCGATCGGGCTCCGGCTCCGCACCGCGTCCACCAGCAACGCGGGGATCGATTCGCCCTTGTCGTAGACCACGGGCGCGCCGGCCAGCATCGTGTAGCCGCCGGCGCCGGTCTGCCGGTGGCTGGCGATGGCCATGGTAAAGCTGTCGGTCGGCTGCACCGCGCGGCCGCCGACCGTCAGGCGCCCGATCCGGTCGCCCACCGGGCGGCGGAGGTCGACCTCGTACCGCGCGCCGGAAACGATGTCGTAGTCGTACCCGGGCACCGAGTCGTTGAGCCGGATGCGCCCGGCGGGGTCCACCTGGAAGTAGCGCGCGCTCCATTCCAGATAGGCCTTGAGCCGCGCGCCGCTCAGCCGCACGGCACGGAGCGTATTGTCGAACGGGTAGAGCGCGAGGATGTGCGCCACCCGGATCGTGTCCGCGTCGAACCCGGCCCCGAGATCGAAGACCGGGGTCGCCGAGAGGTCGGCGCCGGTCCGGCGACGCTGCACGTCGTTCACGAACTCGACCACGGGGTCGGGTCGCGCGCGGGCCGCCGCCGACCGCATCGGCGCGAGCGCGAGGCCGACCGGCGTGCGTACCCATGCACGGACGGAGTCCCCCGCGGCCGCGAGCCGCCGCGCGAGCAGTGGTGACGGCACGACGGCCTCCATCGAGACCAGGTCGGCCCGGACCCGGCGGACCCGCCAGCGCCCGTCCTCGCGCGCGAGGTCCACGTGGACCACCGAGACGCTCGCGCCGAACGGCCGTGGTTGCACGAAGTGGACGCCCGCGATCACCGAGTCGCGCATCTCGCGATGCGAATGTCCCACCACCACGACATCCGGGCGCACCGGCAGTCCGGCGAGCGCCGCGGCCACGTGCTCCCCGCCGACACCGGTTGTGTCGTACGACGCGCGGCCATCCATTCCCGAGTGCACCAGCGCGACGGAGAGATCGGCATCGCGGCGCATCGCCTCGAGCACCGGCGCCGCCGCGCCGGGAATCGGCGCGACCCGGGCCCGGCCCGCCAGCCGGTCCCGGTCCCAGACCATCGCGCCCGGCGTGGTGAAGCCGGTGATGCCGACCCGTACGCCCTCGCGCCGCACCACGCGATAGGGCGCGAACAGCAGCGAGTCGCCGGACCCGGAGTAGACGTTGGCGCTGACGTAGGGGAAGCGCGCGTCCGCGACGGCGCGGGCGAGAAACGGAAGTCCCCTGTCGAAGTCGTGATCGCCCGGGGTGGCGATGTCGTAGCCCGCCAGGTTCATCGCTTCGATGATGGGATGCGGCGTGATCGGCGCCACCCGTGCGAAGTAGGTGGCGAACGCATCCCCCTGGAGCAGGTCGCCCGCGTCGACCACGACCACCTCCCCGGGATACCGCGCCCGGAGCGAATCCACCACGGTCGCGACCCGCGGGAGCCCGCCGTCGAACGGGCGGTCGGCCAGGTAGTCCCAGTCCGTGGCGTGCCCGTGCACATCCGTGGTGGCGACCAGCACGACGTGCGCCGTATCCTGGAGCGGAGCGGCGGCGAGCACGAGCGCGGTGAGGAGGGAAAGCATCGGGGGGGAATATGGCGGGGGCGGACGGAAAGACGGAAGGACGGAAGGACCGAAGGGTTCCCCACTTTCCGTCTTTCCGTCCTTCCATCTTTCCCCTACATTCGTTTCGGTGAATATGCACCCCGGCCGCTCCGCCACCGACCTGCTCCTCACCATCGCCGAGCCT
The DNA here is from genome assembly GCA_035699205.1 of Gemmatimonadales bacterium. Classification (GTDB taxonomy): domain Bacteria; phylum Gemmatimonadota; class Gemmatimonadetes; order Gemmatimonadales; family GWC2-71-9; genus CAVVWJ01. The sequence continues at coordinate 12,142 of DASSBA010000079.1, read as the reverse complement.
ACCCGGCTCCGGATCCTGAACTGTCTCGCGGCGGCGCCGCTGTTCGTGTCCGATCTCCAGGCGGTGCTCGGCCTCCCGCAGCCCACCGTCTCCCGGCACCTGCAGGTGCTGCGCCGGCTGGAGGTGGTGCGGGACACCCCGATCGCCCAGTTCGTGCTCTACCGGTTGCGCCGGGACCTCGGCCCGCCGGGCCGCCTGCTCTCGGCGGTGCTGGAGGCGATGGTGCACGACCCCGCCATGCGCGCCGAGCGGGAGCGGGCGACCCAGCGCAGCCGCTCTCACAGCCGGACGCGGGTTCCCGCATGACGCACCGCATCCTCGTCGTGGACGACGAGCCCGACATCACCGCGCTCGTCGCCTACCACCTCGCCAAGGCCGGCTTCCGGGTCTCCACCGCGCACAACGGACCCGACGCGCTCGCGGCGGCGCGGGAGGAGCGGCCGGACATGATCATTCTCGACCTCATGCTTCCGGGCATCTCGGGGTACGACGTGCTGGCCGAGCTGCGCCAGCGGGAGGAGACCCGCGACGTCGGCGTCATCCTGCTCACCGCGCGGCGCGAGGAGCCGGACCGGATCCGCGGCCTCACGCTGGGTGCGGACGACTACCTGACCAAGCCGTTTTCCCCGCAGGAGCTCTCACTCCGGGTGCGCAACGTGCTCCGGCGCCTGGCGGCGCCGCCCGTGGCCGCGGGCGCGACCATCACCGCGGGGCCGATCTCCATCGACCGCTCGGCCCACCGGGCAAGCGTGCACGGGCACGAGCTCGGCCTCACCGCCACCGAGTACAAGCTGCTCCTCACCCTGATCGAGCGGCGGGGCCGGGTGCAGACGCGGCCGCAGCTGCTCGAGTCCGTGTGGGACGCGCAGCCCGATATCCAGACTCGCACCGTGGATATGCACGTGCAGCGGCTTCGGACCAAGCTCGGCGACGCGGGGCGGCTGATCGAGACCGTCCGCGGGTTCGGTTACCGGTTCCGCGGCCCCGAGCGCGGAGCCCGCGCCCGGTGAGCTTCGCGCGGCGGCTGGTGCTCGGGACTGTCCTCATCCTGATCCTGGCCGTCGCGATCCTCCTGTGGGGCGCCGAGCGTTCCCTCAGGCGCGACCTCGAGGGCGACATCGCGCGCGGTCTCGAGAACGAAGCGCGGCTGATCGGCGCCGCGCTTCCCGCGGACTCCCTCGGCTGGGATCGCGCGGTGCACCGGCTGGCCCACGAGAACCGCCATCGCATCACGCTGGTGGACCGCCACGGCCGGGTCCGTGCGGACAGCGACTTCCCCCCGGGGCCGCTTCCGCCGATCGAAAGCCACGCCGGCCGGCCCGAGATACGCGCGGCGCTGGAGCGCGGGGGGATCGGCGTCGCGACCCGCCGGAGCGAGACCGTGGGCCGGCTGCTGATGTATGTCGCGGTACCCGGCGGGCCGGGCGCCGTGCGGGTGGCGGCGGATCTGTCGCAGGTGGACGAGATCGTGGGGCGGGCGCAGCGGACCGTGGCGGGCGCCGCGCTCCTGGCGCTGCTCGTGGGCACCGTGCTGGCGCTCGTGGCCGCGCGCTCTGTCGCGGGGCCGCTCACCGGGATCGCCGGGGCCGCCCGGGCCATCGCCGCCGGCGACCCGCCCCGATTTCCCCGCTCGGGCATTCCCGAGATCGACGTTCTCGTCCGGGCGCTCCGCGAGATGCACCGGCAGCTCGGCGACCGGTTCGACGAGCTGCGGCGCGAGCAGGCCGAGTCGGCGGCGCTGGTCGAGTCGATGGTGGAGGGCGTGATCGCGGCGGACGGCCGGGGCCGCATCGTCATGGCCAACGCCGCGGCGCGACGGCTGCTCGGCTACGGCGCCTCCGTGCCGCTTCCCGGCCTCGCCGAGCTGTTCCGGGTGAAGGCGGCGCGCGAGGCGGTGGACGCCGTCCTCCGGGGCGAGCCGGTCCAGGACCGGCAGCTCGAGATCGACGACCGGGTCTTTCTCGTCAATGCGCGGCCGCTTCCCAACGGTGGCGCGGTGCTCGTGCTCCACGACCTCACCGAGATGCGGCGGCTGGAGGCGGTCCGGCGGGATTTCGTGGCCAACGTCTCCCACGAGCTGAAGACACCGCTCACCTCGATCTCCGGCTACGCCGAGACCCTGCTCGACGACGGCACCGACGCCGAGACCACGCGCCGCTTCCTCGGCACCATCGTGAGCAACGCCCGGCGCATGCACCGCCTGGTAGACGACCTGCTCGACCTCTCGCGCATCGAATCGGGCCGCTGGCAACCGGCGTTGGGCGAGCTGGACGTCGCCGCGGTTGCGCGCGAGGCGTGGGCCCCCTTGGCCGGGCGGGCTGGCGCGCACCACGTCGGGCTGGAGCTCGACATCGGGCCCGGGGGGGAGCGCATCGCGGCCGATCCCGACGCGCTCCGGCAGGTGCTCACGAACCTGATGGACAACTCGCTCCGCTACGCGCCGGCGGGCGGCCGCATCACCTGCGGCGCCAGGCGCACCGACGGCGGGGTGGCCCTGAGCATCCACGACGACGGACCGGGGATCACCCGGGAGCACCTCCCCCGCATCTTCGAGCGGTTCTATCGGGCCGATGCTTCGCGCTCGCGCGCAGAGGGCGGCACCGGGCTGGGCCTCGCGATCGTCAAGCACCTCGTCGAAGCGCATGGCGGATGGGTGTCCGCCGAAAGCGAGCGGGGACGCGGCACGACGATCACCTGCGTGTTCCCCGCCTCGCCGGCCTGACACCGCCGCTTCTTCTCGCTCCACCGGCTTCCGCAGCCTTTACGAACTCGTTACGGTCGCGGGGGTTGTCCGTGACCGGCCTCCGCGTTCTTCCTGTCGTTCCCCTGCGGATGGAACTCATCGCCTACGAAAGGAAGCGCATGCGACCGCTGGCTCGGAGGTGGCTGGGAGTGTCTGCGTTGGCGGCGGTGGCCGGGCTGGGGACCGCCCATGCCCAATCCACGTACCCGAGCGTCAAGGTGACCGGGCGCCTGCAGGAGCAGGTCTACTGGTTCGACAACGCCGGCTACGCGGCGAGCGTCGGACCCGAGAGCAACATCTTCACCCGCCGCGCCCGCATCGAGGCGCGCGGCAACATCTCCGAGAACGTGGTGGTGTACATCCAGCCGTCTTTCGAGGGAGGCCGGAGCCTCTCGGGCGTGGCGACGACCTGCACCTCGTCCGCGGTGCCGGCGGGAGGCGGCACGCCCGCGATTACCTGCCGCACCGCCGGCCGGGGCGGCATCCGCCTCCGCGACGCGTGGATCGACGTGCGGTTCGCGAAGGAGGGGGCCAGGGGAGGCTTCTATCTCCGCGGCGGGCAGGAGAAGCGTCCGTTCAGCCGGTATGAGCTCACCTCGTCTACCAACCTCCCCTCGATCGAGCGCGGCGCCGGGCAGGGCCTGCTGCCCCGCGCCTCGAACGACCTCTTCGGCGGCGCGGGCTTCCTCTCCCACGACGTGGGCGCGAGCCTCCGCTACGAGTACCATCTCGATGATCTCCGGATCCTGACGCTGAAGCTCGGCGCCTATAACGGCCAGGGCGAGAGCCTCAACGACGTCAACAACCGCAAGAGCATCGGCGCGCGGGCCACCGCGGCCGTGACGCCGGAGCTCGACGTGGGCGCGTCCTGGTTCGCGCATGACGGGATCGTGACCGTCGGCGGCGTGCCCGACTCGAGCTTCACCAATTACGCCTGGGACGTGGACGCGCAGTACGGCAAGCCGGGCGATGCGGGGCTCTACCTCCTGGGCGAATACCTGCGCGGGAACGATGCCACCGAGGCGAAGAACACGATGCAGGGAATCCAGGGGCTGGCCGCCTACAACGTCCGCATGACCAGCCCGACGTCCTGGCTGTACGCAATCGAGCCGGTGTTCCGCATCGACCTGGCCGATCCGAACACCGATGCCTCCGGCGACCGCACCACCACCATCACTGCGGTGCTCGGCTTCTATCTGTCGAGCAAGGCGCAGTTCCGGGTGGCCTACGAGCGCCAGAGCTTCGAGGGCAGCGGCATCCCGGGCATCAGCGGGATGCGCAGCGCCCTCACGGTGAACTTCTGATGGAGGATAGATCCATGCGTGGACGCACACTCGCCTTCGCCCTCGCGGCCCTGGCCACGGCCACGCCGGCCGTCGGCCAATCCCTGACCGGCGCCGGGGCCACCTTCCCGAATCCCATCTACACGAAGTGGTTCGACGCCTACAGCAAGCAGACCGGCGTCCGCATCAACTACCAGTCCATCGGCTCGGGCGGCGGCATCCGCCAGTTCACCGCGGGCACGGTGGATTTCGGTGCCACCGACGGGCCGATGACCGAATCGCAGCTCGCCGCCGTGAGCGCGAACGTCCTCCATGTCCCGACGGTCCTCGGCGCGGTCGTGGTCACCTACAACCTGCCCGGTCTGGGCGACACCCGGCTCAAGTTCGACGGCAAGACGCTGGTGGACATCTTCATGGGCCGGCTCACCAGGTGGAACGACCCGCGGCTCGCCGCGCTCAATCCCGGCGTCAGGCTGCCCGATCGGGACCTGATCGTCGTGCACCGGTCGGATGGGTCGGGCACGACCTACATCTTCACCGACTATCTCACGAAGTCATCGCGGGAATGGAGGGACAAAGTGGGATTCGCCACCGCCGTGAGCTGGCCAGTGGGGCTTGGCGGCAAGGGAAACGAGGGTGTCACCCAGCAGGTGAAGCAGACCGAAGGCGCCATCGGCTACGTCGAACTGCTCTACGCGCTGTCGAACGGTCTGGGCTACGGCGACATCAGGAACTCGGCGGGCAGTTTCGTCACCCCGACGCTGAGCTCGGTCACCGCCGCGGCCGGCGCGGCGACGCTTGCCAGGGACACCGACTTCCGGGTGTCCATCACCAACGCGCCGGGCGCCGATGCGTACCCGATCGCATCGTTCACCTGGCTGCTGGTGCGGAAGGACGCGAAGGACGCGGCCAAGGCCAAGGTTCTGAAAAACTTCCTCGGTTGGATGATCTCCCCGGAGGCACAGAAGATGGCGGCCGAGCTGAACTACGCGCCGCTGCCGGCCGCCGTCATATCGCTGATCGAGGCACGTCTGCCCACGCTCAAGGCCTCTCGTGACCGAGCCGTTACGAGCCCGTGACGGCTCCTCCGCGGACACGTCCTAGAATCCCGCGTATGACCGTCGTCAGCCAGCGTGCGATTCCCCGGGCGGGCCCGCGAGCCAGGCCGTCACTGGAGCGCCGCAGTCACGGCGACCGGGTCTTCAAGGCGCTGCTGACGCTCGGCGCCGCGACGATACCCGTCCTGCTGGGGTTCCTGGTGCTCGAGCTCTGGAGCGGGGCCCGGCTGGCCATCTCGAAGTTCGGACTCGCGTTCGTCACCAGCAGCACCTGGGACCCGGTGGCCGAGCGGTTCGGCGCCCTCCCGCTCATCTTCGGGACGCTCCTCTCCTCGCTGGTGGCGCTGGTCATCGCGGTGCCCCTCTCGCTCGGCGTGGCGATCTACCTGACCGAGTTCGCGCCCAAGGCGCTCCGTCAGCCGGTCTCGTTCCTGATCGGCCTGCTCGCCGCCATCCCGAGCGTCGTCTACGGGCTCTGGGGGATCTTCGTGCTGATTCCCCTGCTGCGGACGACCGTCTTTCCCCTGCTCCGCGACACGCTCGGTTTCCTGCCACTCTTCCAGGGCCCGATCTACGGCCCCTCCATGCTCGCGGCCGGCATCATCCTCGCCATCATGGTCATGCCCTACGTCATGTCCGTCTCGCGCGAGGTGCTGCTGGCGGTCCCCGACACCCAGCGCGAAGCATCGCTGGCTCTCGGGGCCACGCGATGGGAGGCGGTCATCACGACCGTGGTGCCGTACGCCCGCTCGGGCATCATCGGCGCCGTCATTCTCGGGCTGGGCCGCGCGCTGGGCGAGACGATGGCGGTCACCATGCTGATCGGCAACCGGCACGAGATCGCCGCGTCGCTCTTCGCGCCCGGCTACACGATGGCCGCGGCGATCGCGAACGAGTTCTCCGAGGCCGTGGGGGACATGCATCTATCGGCACTGGCCTACGTCGCCTTCCTGCTGTTCGTGGTGACGGTGCTGGTCAACGCGGGCGCGCGGCTGCTCATCTGGCGCGTGGCCCGAGGCTCCGCGGCCAGCGGGAAGGCGCTGTGAACCGCCGCCGCCTCCGCCGCGGGGTCGGCAACCTGATGGTCGGCCTGATGATCGGCGCCGTCCTCGTGGCCCTGCTCCCGCTGATCTTCATCCTGCTCGACCTGGTGCTCAAGGGCGCCGGCAGCCTCTCGCTCGAGTTCTTCACCCGAACTCCGGCCCCCGCCGGCGAGAGCGGCGGCGGCGTGGCTCACGCCATCGTCGGCACCCTGCTCATCGTCGGCACCGCGAGCCTGATCGGCTTGCCCATCGGGATCGCGGCCGGGATCCATTGCGCCGAGTATCCGGCCAGCCGGCTCACCTCGATCACGCGGTTCGTGGCCGACGTGCTCAACGGCACGCCCTCGATCGTGATCGGCGTCTTCGCCTGGGCCTGGATCGTGGCGACGCAGAAACACTTTTCGGCGCTCGCGGGCAGCGCGGCGCTGGCCATGCTCATGATCCCGATGGTGCTCCGCACCACGGAGGAGATGATCAAGCTGGTACCCAACTCGCTCCGGGAAGCGGCTCTGGCGCTTGGCTACCCGCGCTGGCGCACCAGCCTGGGCATCGTCGTGCGGACGACGCTGCCCGGGATCGTCACCGGCGGCCTCCTCGCGGTCGCCCGCGTCGCCGGGGAGACGGCACCGCTGCTGTTCACCGCGCTGGGCAGCCAGTACCTGAGCTACGACCTGAACCAACCGATGGCGGCGCTGCCGCTCACCGTGTTCACCTACGCCACCGGCCCGTACGAGGAGTGGCACCGCTACGCCTGGGCCGCGGCGCTGGTGCTGATCCTCGTCGTATTCGTGCTCAGCCTCGGCGCGCGACTGGCCACCCGCCGGAGGTTCGAGCTCAATGGCTGAGCCCGCACTGAAGGCGGCGCCGGCGGTGCCGGGACGCCCGGACCCCACGCCGGCCGGCGGCCCCCCCGCATTCCACGTGGAGACCGACGAGCTCACCGCCATGTACGGCGCCTTCGCCGCGGTGAAGGACGTGTCGCTCGGCTTCGGGCCCAACCGGGTGCACGCGCTCATCGGGCCCTCGGGGTGCGGCAAGTCCACCTTTCTGCGCAGCCTCAACCGGATGCACGAGCTCTCCGAGGGCGGCCGGATCACCGGGCGCGTCCTGCTCGACGGCAGCGACATCTACGCGTCCCGGGTGAACGCGATGCAGCTCCGCCGCCGGATCGGCATGGTATTCCAGCGCCCCACGCCGTTCCCCACGATGTCGGTGTACGACAACGTGGCGGCGGGACTCCGGGTGCACGGCCGGCTCTCCCGGACCGCGCTGGACGGCATCGTCGAGCGATCCCTGCGCCAGGCGGCGCTGTGGGACGAGGTGAAGGACCGCCTGCGCGCGAGCGCGATGGCGCTCTCCGGCGGCCAGCAGCAGCGGCTCTGCGTGGCCCGCACCATCGCCCCGTCGCCCGAGGTCATCCTGCTCGACGAACCGACGGCCTCGCTCGACCCGCAGGGCACCCAGCGCATCGAGGAGCTCCTCTTCGAGCTCAAGCGCGCGTTCACGATCATCATCGTGACCCACAATCTGCAGCAGGCCGCCCGGGTGTCGGACACGACCAGCTTCTTCTACCTGGGGACGATGATCGAGACCGGCCCCACCAGGCAGATCTTCACCACCCCGCGGAACGAGCAGACCGAGGCCTACATCACCGGGAGGTTCGGATGACCACCGGCGCCACGCCGCGCGTGCACCCCGGCTTCGTCGCCACCCCGCGGACCATCCTCACGCCGCGGCCACCGGCCCGTACGCCCGGCCAGCGCGGCGCCCCGGCGGTGGACGTCCGCGACTTCAGCTTCGCCTACGGCGGCCGCCGGGTGCTCCGGCAGCTCAGCTTCGGCATCGAGCGGAAGTCGGTCACCGCCGTCATCGGCCCGTCCGGGTGCGGGAAGTCCACGTTCCTGCGCTCGATCAACCGGCTCAACGACCTCATCCCGGGGGTCCGGCACGAGGGCGACATCCTGGTCGAAGGCACCTCGGTCTTTTCGCCGAGCACGGACCTGGTGCGGCTGCGCCAGCAGGTGGGCATGGTGTTCCAGCGCCCGAACCCGTTCCCGAAGTCGGTGTTCGAGAACGTGGCCTACGGTCCCTCGCTCAACCGGCTGGTGGCCCGGCGGGATCTGCCGGACCTCGTCGAGCACTGCCTGCGGCAGGCGGCGCTGTGGGACGAAGTGAAGGATCGCCTGGACGAGCCGGGGACCGGACTCTCGGGCGGGCAGCAGCAACGGCTCTGCATCGCGCGCGCGCTCGGCAACCGCCCCGAGGTGCTGCTGATGGACGAGCCCTGCTCCGCGCTCGATCCGGTCGCGACGCAGCGGGTCGAGGAGCTGATCGTCGAGCTGAAGCGGGACTACACGATCGTGATCGTCACGCACAACATGCAGCAGGCAGCCCGGGTCTCGGACTTCACCGGCTTCTTCGACCAGGGCGAGCTGGTCGAGTACGACCAAACCGAGCGGATCTTCACCAGTCCGGCCCAGGAGCGCACGGAAGCCTACATCACGGGGAGGTTCGGATGAGCCACGACGTCCATCGCCATTTCCATGACGAGCTGAGCCACGTGAAGGTGCGCCTGCTCACGATGTCGGGCGAGGCGGAGGCGGCGCTCGGCCTTGCCGTGGAGGCGCTGCTCGAGCGGGACGCCGAGAAGGCTCGGCGGGTCATCGCGGGCGACCGGGTCATCGACGGCATGGAGCTCGAGATCGAGGAGCAGTGCATCAGCCTCCTCGCGCTGCAGCAGCCGATGGCGCGCGACCTCCGGATGCTCACCTCGGCGCTCAGGATCGCCAGCGACCTCGAGCGGGTCGGCGATCACGCCGTCAACATCGCCCAGAGCGCCGAGCGGCTGCTGCGGACGCGGCCGATCGCGCCGGAGCCCGAGCTGGTCGAGATGGCCCGGCTGGCGCGCGAGATGCTGTCGGACGCGCTCGAGGCCTTCATCCGGGGCGACGCAGCCGCGGGCCGCGATGTCTGTCTGCGGGACGACAAGGTGGATGCCCTGCACGGCTCGGTGTTCCGCATTCTGCTCACCCACATGATGGAGGACCCGCATACGATCGGTGCCGGAATGGAGCTCTTCCTGGTGAGCCGGAACCTGGAGCGCGTGGCCGACCTGGCCACCAACATCGGCGAGGACGTGGTCTTTCTGGTGGAGGGAAAGTCGATCAAGCACCACGCCGAAGACCGGGGCGAGGTCCGGGCCGCCACCGGCGCGTGATCGCCGCCCGCTAGCCCAGCAGCTCCTCGATCGTCGGCGCCGCCGGACCCAGCCAGTCGGCCATGGCGGCGGTGGCCGAGGTGCCGATCCGGTTGGCGCCCGCCGCCAGCATGTCGAGCGCGGCCTCCTTGGTCCTGATGCCGCCCGATGCCTTCACCCCGAAGGCCGGACCCACCGTCCGCCGCATGAGCGCCACGGCCTCAGGCGTCGCGCCGCCGGCCGGATGGAACCCGGTCGAGGTCTTGACGAAGGCGGCGCCGGCCGCCACGGCCGCCCCGCACGCCGCCTCGATCTCGCGCGGCTCGAGCGCCGCCGTCTCCAGGATCACCTTCACCGGTACCGTGCCCGCCGCGCCGATCACGGCGCGGATGTCGTCCTCCACGTAGCGCCACTCGCCGCTCCTGGCCGGTCCCAGGGCGATCACCATGTCGATCTCCGACGCCCCGTCCTCCACCGCGCGGTGGGTCTCGCAGGCCTTCGCGGCCGGCGCGGACGCCCCCAGCGGGAAACCCACGACCGTCGCCACCGCGACCGCACTGCCGGCCAGGCGCCCGGCGCAGTGCGCTGTCCAGGCGCCGTTGACGCACACCGCCTTCACGCCGTGGCGGCGTGCTTCGTCGCACAGCGCCTGGATCTGGGCGCGGGTGGTCTCGGGCCGGAGCAGCGTATGGTCGATGAAGCGCCCCAGGCCGCGGGCCCCGGCCTCCGCGGCAAGCCAGGGCGGCAGGACGCGGTCAGGCATACTGGGCGAGCGCGCGGTGCTTCCGGACGAGCTCCCGGTCCTTGAACATGAAGATGAGCAATGCACCGGCCACGAAGCCGCCGACGTGAGCCCAGAATGCGACGCCGCCTTCGCCCTGGGCCATGCTCCCGCCGAACAACTGAAGGAGGAACCAGTAGCCCAGCATGAGGTACGCGGGCACCGCGATCCGGGTGATGAAGACGAACAGGATGACCAGCATGTGCACCCGCACGCGCGGGTAGAGGATTACGTACGCCCCCATGACGCCGCTGATCGCGCCCGATGCCCCTACCATGGGCACGATGCTCGACGGCTGTACCGCCGTCTGGGTCGCGGCCGCGGCCACCCCGCACAGCAGATAGAAGGCGAGATAGCGAATCCGGCCCATCGAGTCTTCGACGTTGTTGCCGAACAGCCAGAGGAACCACATGTTGCCGATCAGGTGGAACCAGCCGCCGTGGAGAAACATCGAGGTCAGCGGCGTATACCAGTGGCGCTCGATTCCCAGTACGCACGTGGCCTGCGGACTGAGCGGCACCGTGGTCCCGGGAAGGACCCGGCCCAGGTACTCGGCCGGGATCAGCCCCAGCTCGCACACGGAGTGCGCCAGCTGGGGGTCGGAGCCCATCCCCTGGACAAGGATCCAGACCGCGGCGTTGACCGCGATGAGGAACGCGGTGACCACCGGGGTCGCGAGGGTCGGGTTGTCGTCGCGGTAGGGGAACATGCGATCAATATGGGAACAATATGGAGAGGCGGAAGGCCGGGGGCGCCTGCCGCCCGTCCCTCCGCCTCGCCCCCAGGCACCCGCTGAAGGCTAGAGTGCCCGGCGTCCCTGCAGCAGCTGCAGGATGGCGATCACGACCGCCACGATCAGCAGCACGTGAATGAAGCCGCCCATCGTGTAGGACGTGACCACGCCCAGCAGCCACAGCACCAGAAGGATCACGAAGATCGTCCACAGCATTGTCGCCTCCTCGGTTCGTTCCCTGAGTTCGGCTCGCCGACCGTCAGATCATAGCCCCTCTGCCGTAGCACCGTCGTGACCCGTGTCACGAGGGTCGGCCCCGGCCATTTTGGCAGCTTTGGCGGGTACGGCCCTTGCTCCCTGCCCTGGCCGTCAGTCTCGACCGGCAGATCGGCCGGTCCCGAGCCCCTTCGCATCGCACTGGAGTCGACATGGCTTCCAAGATTATCGGTATCGACCTCGGCACGACCAACTCGGTCGTCGCCGTCATGGAGGGTGGCGACCCGGTCGTCATTCCCAACGCCGAGGGCGGGCGCACGACACCGTCGGTCGTCGCGTTCACCAAGGACGGTGAGCGCCTGGTTGGCCAGGTGGCCAAGCGCCAGGCCGTGACCAACCCCAAGCAGACCATCTTTTCCATCAAGCGCTTCATGGGCCGCCGGCTCAACGAGATCACCGAAGAGGCCAAGCGGGTGCCGTATCGGGTGGTCGAGGGCCAGAACGGGCTCGCCGCCGTCGAGATCGGCGGCAAGCGGTACACGCCGCCCGAGATCTCGGCCATGATCCTGCAGAAAATGAAGCAGACGGCGGAGGACTATCTGGGCCAGACGGTGGAAAAGGCGGTCATCACCGTGCCCGCCTACTTCAACGACGCCCAGCGGCAGGCCACCAAGGACGCCGGCAGGATCGCGGGGCTCGACGTGCAGCGGATCATCAACGAGCCGACCGCCGCGGCGCTCGCCTACGGTCTCGACAAGAAGAAGGAAGAGAAGATCGCCGTCTTCGACCTCGGCGGCGGCACCTACGACATCTCCGTGCTCGAGCTCGCCGAGGGCGTCTTCGAGGTCAAGAGCACCAACGGCGACACCCACCTCGGCGGCGACGACTTCGACCAGCGCCTGATCGACTGGCTGGTGGCCGAGTTCAAGAAGGATCAGGGAATCGACCTCTCCAAGGACCCGATGGCGCTCCAGCGCCTGAAGGAGGCCGCGGAAAAGGCCAAGATGGAGCTGTCGAGCACCAACCAGACCGACATCAACCTGCCGTTCATCACGGCCGACCAGTCCGGGCCGAAGCACCTGAACATCA
>DASSBA010000078.1:0-32057 GCA_035699205.1 Gemmatimonadales bacterium | reverse complement strand
ATATACTGTGTGGGGGACGGGAGTCCTGGAGGAGGTGTCCAGCGTGACAATGAAGGCACGTGCCAAGCGTCGCCCGGTGCGACCGGCGCAAATCGCTCGGGCAATCGATGAGGGCCGCGAAAGCCTCGACCTGTACCTCGACGAGATCAGCCGAGTGCCCCTCCTCAACCGCGAGGAGGAGATGGAGCTCGCCCGCAAGGCGTTCAAGGGCAACGTGGCCGCCCAGGAAAGGCTGGCGCGTCACAACGTGCGCTTCGTCGTCTCGGTGGCCAAGAAGTTCCAGAACCGCGGGGTGCCGCTCGTCGATCTGATCGGCGAGGGGAACCTCGGGCTCATGACGGCCGCCCGCAAGTTCGATCCCGACCGCGGGGTCAAGTTCATCTCCTACGCGGTCTGGTGGATCCGCCAGGCGGTGCAGGCCGCCATTGCGCGGCACGGCCGGCCCGTCCGGGTGCCGCTCAACCGGACGGCCGATCTGAGCCGCCTGGGCCGCACCACCACGCTGCTCAAGGACAAGCTGGGCCGCATGCCCACCACCGAGGAGCTCGCCCGCGCCACCGGGCTCACGGTCGAGGCGGTCCGCTCGCTCAGCGCGCTCAACTCCGAGGCCGTGCGTCTCGACCACCCCACGCGGGATGGAGAGGGCAACGAGCGCATCGAGCGGTTCACCAGCGGTGAGCAGGAAAGCACCGACATGAGCACCATGGCCAACAGCCAGACCAGCGACATCGAGGCTGCCCTGGCCGCGTTGCCGCCGCGGGATGCCAAGGTGCTCCGGCTCTACTTCGGCCTGGACGACGGCAACAGCCGCACGCTCGAGGAAATCGGCCGCATGATGGGTGTCACCCGGGAGCGGATCCGCCAGCTTCGCGACCGCGCCCTCCTCCGCCTCCGCGAAGGCGAAACCGGCGACCGGCTGCGGGATCTGGTGGCCTGAGCCGCTGCGCTTCGTGCAAGCTCGAACGCCCCTCGGAGGTCCCGGGGGGCGGTCTGTTTTGGTATTCACCACAGAGGCACAGAGGGCACGGAGGAAAACCTCTGTGCCTCTGTGCCTCTGTGGTGAATCGGATCCCGGCCGAGCTCCGGTGCCTATTCACCACGAAGGCACGAAGGGCACGAAGAGCACGAAGGATTCCTCTTCCAGAACGGCACCTGGCACCCGGACCACACCAACAAATTGGTGGTGGTTCCGCTCCCCTATGGCCTCGGTGTCCGGAGCCGCCTTCGTGCCCTTCGTGCCTTCGTGGTGAATACAGCCACGATCCCCGCCCGACTCGCGATGGCAGCCGTTCCCGATATCTCACTGCCCCGACCGCAGAAACTGCCGCAGCACGCGCTGCAGGATCCCGCCGTGCCGGTAGTAGTCCAGCTCCACCTCCGAGTTGAGCCGGACGACAGCCTGGAAGACCGTCTCCTTCCCGGACTCGTCCCGCGCCGTCACGGTCACCGTGCCCCCCGGCGCGAGGCCCTTCGCGATGCCGGTGATACTGAATGTCTCGGTGCCCGTCAGGCCCAGCGACTTGCGGTCGGTCCCCGGCTGGTAGGCCAGCGGCAGCACCCCCATTCCCACCAGGTTGCTCCGGTGGATCCGCTCGTAGCTCTCGGCGATGATCGCCTTCACCCCGAGAAGCGCCGGGCCCTTGGCCGCCCAGTCGCGGCTCGAGCCGGTGCCGTACTCCTTTCCCGTGAGAATGACGAGCGGCGTCCCCGCCGCCTGGTAGCGCATGGCGGCATCGTAGATCGAGATCACCTCCCCGCTGGGGAAGTGAAGGGTCCAGTTTCCCTCCCGGCCGGGGGTCAGCGCGTTCGCGATGCGCACGTTGCCGAATGTGCCGCGCATCATCACCTCGTGGTTCCCGCGCCGTGACCCGAAGGTGTTCCAGTCCACCTGTTCCACCCCGTGCTCCCGAAGGTACCGGGCCGCCGGACCATTCTTGGGGATGGACCCCGCCGGCGAGATGTGGTCGGTGGTGACCGAGTCGCCCAGGACGGCCAGCACCCGCGCGCCCTCGATGTCCCTGAGCGGTGGCGGCTCGGCCGGGAGGTCCTGGAAGAAGGGCGGCTCCTGCACGTAGGTCGAGGCCGGATCCCAGGCATAGCGGCTCCCCTCGGGGACGGGGAGCGTCTTCCAGGTCTCGTCGCCCTCGAACACCGAGCCGTAGCGCCGGGTGAACATGTCCGGCTTGAGCGACGCCGCCATGGTGTCGCGTACCTCGTCCGGCGTCGGCCAGATGTCCCGCAGGAACACCGGCCGGCCATCGCGGCCGGTTCCCAGCGGCTCCCGGGTCAGGTCGATGTCCACCCGCCCGGCCAGCGCGAAGGCCACCACCAGCATGGGGGACGCGAGATAGTTGGCCCGGACCTGCGGGTGCACCCGCGCCTCGAAGTTCCGGTTGCCGCTCAGCACCGCCGCCGTGACCAGCGAGTGCTCGTCGATCAGCGCCGCGACCACGTCCGGCAGCGGACCGCTGTTTCCGATGCAGGTGGTGCAGCCGTAGCCCACGGTATTGAACCGGAGCTGCTCCAGGTACGGCAGCAGCCCCGACCCTTCCAGGTAGTCGGTGACCACCCGCGACCCCGGCGCCAGGCTGGTCTTGACCCACGGCTTGCTCATGAGCCCGCGTTCCACCGCCTTCCGCGCCACCAGCCCCGCGCCGATCATGACCGACGGGTTGGAGGTGTTGGTGCAGCTCGTGATGGCGGCGATGACCACGGCGCCGTCGTGCAGGGTGATGTCGGCGCCGCCGAGCCGCCCGGTGACGATCGGCGGCGCGTCCGGATCGGCCATGGCCACCGCGGTCTCACCTTCCCTCGCGCCGCCATCGCCGATGGTCACGTTGGCGCCGCCCTCGCCCAGCCAGCGCGAGTAGGCGCTCTCGGCCAGCTCCTTCCGCGCGGCCGGCACGCTGGCGCTCATCAGGCCCGGCAGGCTCACGATGAAGTTCCGCTTGAGCCCGGTGAGCGGCACCCGGTCCTGCGGCCGCCGCGGGCCGGCGAGGCTCGGCGTGACGGTCGAGAGATCGAGCTCGAGCGTGGTGGTGAACGCCGGGTCCGGGGTCTCGTCGGTGCGGAAGAGGCCCTGCTCCTTGGTGTAGCGCTCCACCCGCTCGCATACCTCCCGGCCGCGCCCGGTCCGCTCGAGGTAGCGCACCGTCTCCGCGTCCACCGGGAAGAAGCCCATCGTGGCGCCGTACTCGGGCGACATGTTGGCGATCGTCGCCCGGTCGGCCAGGCCGAGGGCGGAGAGCCCTGGACCGTAGAACTCGACGAACTTGTCCACCACCCCCTGCTTCCGCAGCAGTTGCGTCACCGTGAGCACCAGGTCGGTGGCGGTGGTGCCCAGCGGCAGCTCGCCGGTGAGCTTCATCCCGACGACCTCGGGGACGAGCATGAAGTACGGCTGGCCCAGCATCACCGCCTCGGCCTCGATCCCGCCCACGCCCCAGCCCAGGACGCCCAGGCCGTTGATCATCGTAGTGTGCGAGTCGGTGCCGACCAGGGTGTCGGGATAGGCCGTGAGCTCGCCGAACTGCGGCCGGAGCTGCACCACCGGGGCGAGGTACTCCAGGTTGACCTGGTGCACGATGCCGGTGCCGGGCGGGACCACGCGAAGGCTGTCGAAGGCCCGCTGGCCGAACTTGAGCAGTTGATAGCGCTCCCGGTTGCGCTCGAACTCGAGCTCCACGTTCAGCTTGAGCGAGCGGTCCGAGCCGTACGAATCCACCTGCACCGAGTGGTCGATGACCAGGTCGCAGGGAACGACCGGGTTGATCCGGGCGGGGTCGCCGTGCATCCGCCCCATGGCTTCCCGCATGGCGGCCAGGTCCACCACACAGGGCACGCCGGTGAAATCCTGCAGCACCACGCGGGCGGGCATGAACGGAACCTCGCTCCGGACGGCTCGCGTGGGGCCCCAGCCCGCCAGGCCGCGCACGTGGGTTTCCGTCACGAACCCGCGGCCGGCGTGGCGCAGCGCATTCTCGAGCAGCACCCGAATCGAGAAGGGCAGGCGGTCGAGGTCGGCCAGTCCCTGGCGGGCCAGCTCGGGCAGGCTGTAGACCACGGCCGACCGGCCGTCGAGGCGAAGGGTGGCGCGGGTGCCGAACGGATTGGGGGCGTCGGTGGGCATGGGCGGTCACGGTTGAAGTCATCGTGAATATACTACGACATGCCGAACCCCATCCCGTACGCCATCAATCGCCGCGACGACGGCCTCCTGATCGAGTGGGACAACGCGGGCCACCAGGCCCTCTACCCGGCGCGTGACCTGCGGCTGGCCTGCCCATGCGCCGCCTGCGTCGAGGAGGCATCCGGGCGGCCGCTCCTCGATCCCGCGACGGTCCCCGCCGACATCCGGCCGCTGTCGGTCGCGCTGGTGGGGACCTACGGCCTGCGGGTGCAGTGGAGCGACCGCCACGGGACCGGGATCTACACCTTCGAGCGGCTGCTGGCCGCGTGCCCGTGCGAGCGGTGCTGGCGCCGGCGGGCGGAGGGTTCGCCGCAGGGGTGACTTGCGCCGGTGGGCTCGTCCACCCACTGTGAAAGAGGACGCCGCGACGGGGCGGTGCCCGCGGGAGCTTCGACGGGAGGAATTCATGGCGGAAAACCGTCACTCGGTCCTCGGGGAAGGGACGGACGTGGGCATCATAGGCGGGCTGGTCGTGGCGGTCTGGTTTCTGCTGCTCGACGCCATCGCGGGCCACCCGTTCCAGACGCCGAGCCTGCTCGGCCAGGTGGTGCTCCTGGGCAACCGGAATCCGGATACCACGCGGCTCGCCTTCGGCGCCATCCTCTTCTACACGGCCTTCCATTTCATCGTCTTCATCCTGCTGGGGATGGGGCTGGTCGCGCTGGTGCACTGGGGGACCGACAACCCCGTGGTCCGCTACGCCCTGCTGCCGGTCTTCCTGGTGTTCGAGGTGCTGTTCTACGGCGTCCTGCAGGTCTTCTCGGAGCGGACCCACGAGCTGTTCCCGTTCTGGGCGGTGATCGCCGCCAACACCCTGGCGGCCCTGAGCATGGCGATCTACCTCTGGCGCCGGCATCCGGCGTTCAAGCAGTCCATCCACGACACACCGCTGGGCGACGCCCCGATGCGGTGAGGCCCGGAGTGATATAGGTTCCTGCCTCCCTACTCACGGCCGGGGGCCTGTGCGTCACCGCTCGCGCATCCGCGGGTTCACCTTCCTCTTCCTGCTCACCGCCGCCGCTCCGCTTTCGGCCCAGCTCGAGCCCCCCTCGACCGGGGGCATCGTGGCGCTCGACCGCGAGCTCCGGATGCTGGGCCACGAGAAGCGGGTGCTGATGATCGGGGCCCACCCCGACGACGAGGACACCGAGCTGCTCACGCTGCTGGTGCGCGGTGAGGGCGCGGAGGCCGCCTACCTCTCGCTCAATCGGGGCGAGGGCGGGCAGAACCTGATCGGGCCGGAGCTGGGCATGGCGCTGGGCCTGCTCCGCACCGAGGAGCTGCTCGCGGCCCGCCGGCTGGACGGTGCGCGGCAGTACTTCACCCGGGCCTACGACTTCGGCTACTCCAAGTCCCTGGACGAGACGTGGCGCCACTGGCCGCGGGATACCGTCCTCAAGGACGTCGTGCGCATCGTGCGGCGGTTCCGGCCACAGGTCGTGGTGTCCGTGTTCAGCGGCACCCCGCGGGATGGCCACGGCCAGCACCAGGCGGCGGGCTGGGCGGCGCGGGAGGCGTTTCGCGCCGCGGGGGACTCGACCCGGTTCCCGGAGCTGGCACGCGAAGAGGGGCTCGCCCCCTGGACGCCGCTCAAGCTCTATCGGAGTACGCGCTTCGATAGCCTCGCGACCACGCTGACGCTGAACGGCGGCGAGCTCGACCGGGCGGCGGGGCGCTCATTTCACCAGATCGCGATGGCGGGCCGGAGTCTGCACCGCTCCCAGGACATGGGCCGGCTGCAACAGCTCGGTGCCTCACGCGTACCGCTCGCCCTGCTCGAGGACCGGACGAGACAGGGCGGGGAGGGGCTGTTCTCGGGCATCGATACGCTCGGGCGCGCTCCCGGCGAGATCCCGCGGGCCGCCGATGCGGATCCCGCGGCGCTGCTCGCCCTGCGAGCCCGATGGGCCGCTGCCGGGGTGCCGGCCGAACAGCTCGCTCACCTCGACCGCGCCATCATGGGCGTGGCCGGCGTCGTCTGCGATGCGCGCAGCGACGACGACCGGGTGGCTCCCGGCCAGCGGATCGCCGTCACGCTCGAGTGCTGGAACACGGGCACCAGTCCGCACAGCGTGACCGCGTCGCTCCGGGCCGGACCGGCCCTCGCGCTGGACGGCGGCGGCAGGGCGACGCTCCGGCTCGCGCCCGGCGCGCTGGTGAGCCGTACCGATTCGGTCACGGTCCGGCCGGCTGCGGCACCGACGTCGCCCTACTTCCACCTCCCTGCGCCCGAGCCGGCCATCTATGACTGGACCGGCGCCCCTCCCGCGGTGCGAGGCGAGCCGTTCGGGCCGCCGCCGCTCGTCGCCGCCTTCCTCCTCGACGGTGCCGCGGCCACGACCCGCGAGGTGAGTCTCAGGCTCAACGACCAGGCACGGGGCGAGCTGCGCCAGCCGGTGTCCATCGTGCCCCGGGTGGACGTGGACATCGACCCGGGCACCGAGCTCGTGCCGTCAGGCAGCCGGGCCCCGCGCCGATTCACGGTCACCCTCACCCACGGCGCGCGGGACACGACGGAGGGCACCGTCACGCTCGAGGTTCCCGCCGGCTGGGCTCCCGTACGCCCGCAGCCGTTCCGGCTCACCCGGGAGGACGAGCGCGAGACCTTCACCTTCGCGGTGCGTCCGCCCGCGGCTCCCGCCGCCGGCACCGTGACGCTCCGGGCCGTGGCACGCGATGTCGGGGGCGGCCGCTACGATCTGGGGCTGGTGACGGTGGACTATCCGCACATCCGGCGGCGGTCGTACATCCGGCCCGCGGCCGCCGTCCTGCGCGTCGCGCCGCTCGTCCTGCCGCGACTCACCCGCGTCGGTTACGTCCGCGGCGCAGCGGACCGGGTGCCCGAGGCGCTCGTGGGCGTGGGCGTCCCCGTCGTGCCGCTCGATCGCGCCACGCTCGAGCGCGGCGACCTCGGCCGGTTCGACGCCATCGTCGTCGGGCCGCGCGCCTACGAGATCGACTCCGCGCTGGTCGAGTCCAATGGCCGGCTGCTCCAGTACGCGCGGGAGGGCGGGCTCGTCATCGTCCAGTACCAGCAGCAGGTGTTCTTCAAGGCCGGCTTTGCACCCTTCCCGCTCACGGTGGGTGGACCGTCGCCGGGCCCGGGTCTCCCGCCCGTGAGCCACGACCGGGTGACGGAGGAGGATGCGCCGGTCCGGATCCTGGACCCCGCGTCCCCCGTCGTCCGGACCCCCAACCCCATCGGCCGGGCCGACTGGAAAGACTGGGTGCAGGAGCGCGGACTCTACTTCGCGCATGACTGGGACCCTGCCTACCAACCGGCGCTCGAGATGCACGACACGGGCGACACCCCGCTGCAGGGAGGCCTGCTCATTGCGCGGGTCGGTCGGGGCACCTACGTCTACACCGGCCTCAGCTTCTTCCGGCAGCTCCCGGCCGGCGTGCCGGGGGCCTTTCGCTTGTTCGCGAATCTGCTGGCGCTCAAGTGAAGACGGAAGGACGGAAGGACGGAAAGACGGAGGGCTGCTGTGCACGGGAATCGCTTTCCCATTCCGTCTTTCCGTCTTTCCGTCTTTCCGTCCTCGTCGTTTCCGTCCTATACCTCGCCTGCCATCGCGATAACCGCACCCCCATCGTGCTCTACTCCCCACACGGCCGCGATCAGCTCGTATTGCTGGAGCACGCGTTCGAGGCGGAGCATCCGGACATCGACGTGCGCTGGCTGGACATGGGTTCGCAGGAGATTCTCGACCGGCTCAGGTTCGAGCGGGTGAACCCGCAGGCGGACGTGTGGTTCGGCGGGCCGACCACGATCTTCGACCGGGGGGTGGGCGACTCGCTGCTGGCGCCGTACCGGCCGGCATGGGCGGACCATGTGGGTCCGAACGGCGTCGGTCGGGGCGATCTCTACTACCCCGCCTACCGGACCCCCGCGGTCATCGCGTTCAACAGTCGCGTCGTGCCGCGGGAGGAGGCGCCTCACGACTGGGACGACGTGCTCGCGCCCCGCTGGCACGGCAAGGTGCTCATCCGCGATCCGATGGCCAGCGGCACCATGCGGGCCATCTGGGGCCTCATCATCGAGCGCAGCCTTCGCGCCACCGGCGACACCGCGGCGGGCATGGCGTGGCTCCGCCGTCTCGACGGGCAGACCAAGGCCTACGCCCTCAACCCGGCCATCCTCGACGCCCGGCTGGCGCGCGCGGAGGGGCTGGTGACCCTGTGGGACCTGCCGGACATCCTCATCAGCCGCGCGAAGGGGATGCCGTTCGACTACGTCTTTCCCCGGAGCGGTACCGTGGTCATCGACGACGCGATCGGCCTGGTGCACGGCGCCAGGCACCCCGCGGCGGCCCGCGCCTTCATCGACTTCGTCGGGAGCGAGGAGGGCCAGCTTCTCGCGGCGGCGAAGGTGTTCCGGCTGCCGGCGCGCCGGGACCTCCCGGCGGACCGGGTGCCCGGCTGGGTGGCGGAAGTGGAGCGGGAGATGGTGGTCGCCGACGTGGATTGGGCCCTGCTCGCGCGCGAAGGATCGGCGTGGATGGGCTACTGGGACCGCCACGTGCGCGGTACCGGCGCCGAGGCGGGCGGGTGAGCGCCTTCCTCCGGCTGGAGGGGCTGGTGAAGCGGTTCGATGCCGCGCTCGCCGTGGACGGGATCTCGCTCGCGCTCGAGCGGGGTGAAATGCTCGCGCTGCTGGGGCCGAGCGGCAGCGGCAAGACCACCACGCTCCGCCTGCTCGCGGGATTCGAGACGCCCGATGAGGGCCGGGTGCTGGTCGAGGGCGAGGACGTGACGCGGGTGGAGCCGGTGTCGCGCCGGTTCGGGATGGTCTTCCAGCACTACGCGCTCTTTCCGCATCTGGACGTGCGCGCCAATGTCGGGTTCGGCCTCGAGTCGATCGGCGTGCGCGGCGCCGAGCGGGACCGGCGGGTGGACCGGTCGCTCGCGCTGGTAGACCTCCCGGGCTTCGGCGGGCGCCGCATCGCCCAGCTCTCAGGCGGACAGCAGCAGCGGGTGGCGCTGGCGCGCGCGCTCGCGCCCGAGCCGCGCGTGCTGCTGCTCGACGAGCCGCTCTCCAATCTTGATCCGACCCTCCGCGAACGGACCCGCCGCGAGCTCCGCGAGCTGATCCACCGGGTCGGGATCACCACCGTGCTCGTGACCCACGAGCAGGACGAGGCGTTCGAGCTGGGCGACCGGGTCGCCGTGATGCGCGAAGGTCGGCTGGAGCAGGTCGGCACGCCGGACGAGCTCTACGCATCGCCCGCCAACGCGTTCGTCGGCGGCTTCGTCGGGCAGTCGAGCACGGCGGAGGTGGTGGTGGTCGGTCCCACGCCGCGGGGTACCCGCATTTCGCTCGACGGAATCGAGTGGGACCTGGACGCCGTGCCGGGCCATCCGGTGCCGCCGCCGGGACCGGCGCTGATGCTGGTGCGGCCGGAGGCGCTCCGGCTCACCCCGCACGAGCCTGGCGCCGTGTCCGCCACGGTTACGGAGCGGCGCTTCGTCGGACCCTCGGCGATCTTCACGGTCCGGACCGATGGCGGGGCGGTGCTCGACGTCGTCGCTCCGCCGCAGGCGGCTCCCGCCGGCGCGCGGGTCGGGCTCATGCTGAGCCGCCGGGTGGGCGGCGGCATTCACCTGTTCCCGCCGGACGGCCGGTGAGAGCCACGCCGCGCGCGCGGCTGCTCGCGGCGCTGCTCCTGGCCGTGCTTGCCTGGCTGGTGGTCTATCCGATCGCGCTCGTGCTGCTGGAGGGCCTGCGTGACCCGTCGGGCTGGACGCTCCGGTACCTCCGGCTCTTTCTCGAGCGGCCCACCGAGTGGCGCGCGCTCTGGGGCAGTCTGTGGATCGCGGTGGCCAGCGTCGTGCTGGCCGCGCTGATCGGGATCCCGCTCGCCTTCCTGTTCGCGCGCTACGACGTGCCGGGCGGGCGGGTGCTGGGCGGGCTCGTGGCCCTGCCGGCGGTGCTGCCGCCCCTGGTGGGCGTGGTGGCGTTCCTGTTCCTCTACGGCGAGACCGGGTTCGTCGCGCTCCTGGTCCAGCGGCTGTTCGGGCTCACCGAACCGCCGTGGCGGCTGCAGGGAGCAGGCGCGATCCTGCTGGTGCACGCCTACTCCATGTACGTCTACTTCTACCTGTTCGTCCGGGCCGCCCTGCTCTCGCTCGATGCCTCGCTGTACGAGGCGGCCGCCAGCCTCGGCGCGGGGCGCTGGCGCACGCTGCGGCGAGTCGTGCTCCCGCAGTTGTATCCGGCGCTGGGCGGCGCGGCGCTGCTGACGTTCATGACCGCGCTCGCCTCGTTCAGCGCGCCCTACATCTTCGGCGGCGGGTTCCGGGTGATGCCCACCCAGATCGTCGCCACCCGGCTCAATGGTGACGACCGGCTGGCAATGGTCGAGACCATTTCCCTCACCCTCCTGGCCCTGGCGGCCCTCTGGCTCTTCCGCGGCGCCGCGCCGGCCGATCTGGCGGGCGGCGGCCGCAAGGGCACGGCCCCCGAGCGCATCCCGGTGCGCAGCCGGCCGCTCCGACTGGCCATCGCCGGGCTCGGCTGGGGGCTCGCGGGGCTCCTGCTCCTGCCGCACCTGACGCTGCTGCTGGTCTCCTTCGTGCCGCTCGGCACCTGGACCACGGAGCCGCTGCCGCCGGTCTACACCCTGCGGAACTACGTCACCCTGATCCAGGACCCGGTGCGCGCGCGGCCACTGCTCAACAGCCTGTGGCTCGCGGCGGTGGCCACGGTCGCCGCGGTGGCGATCTCGTTGGGCGGCGCGATCCTGAGCGCGCGGCGCCGGGTGCGGAGCGGACGGCTCATCGAGGCGCTCCTCTCGCTCCCCTGGGTAGTGCCGGGGACGGTCTTCGCCATCGCGCTGGCGACCGCGTTCAGCGTGCACGCGCCGTGGCTCGGCCGGGTGGTGCTGGTGGGTACGCTCTGGATCCTGCCGCTCGCCTATCTCGTGCGGAACCTGCCGATCACCAGCCGCGCCATCCTGGCCGGGATCCGGGGACTCGATCCCTCGCTCGACGAGGCCGCCGCCACGCTCGGCGCGGGGCGGGGCCGCACCCTGCGCCGGATCACGCTGCCGCTCCTCCGGCCGGCGCTCCTGGCCGGCGCCAGTCTCGCGTTCGTC
This sequence comes from Gemmatimonadales bacterium, assembly GCA_035699205.1. Taxonomy (GTDB): domain Bacteria; phylum Gemmatimonadota; class Gemmatimonadetes; order Gemmatimonadales; family GWC2-71-9; genus CAVVWJ01. The sequence continues at coordinate 20,771 of DASSBA010000078.1, read as the reverse complement.
ACGGCGCTCGGCGACTTCGTCACCTCGATCATGCTCTACACCTACGATACGCGGCCCATCTCGCTCGAGATCCTGTCGAGCCTGCGCCAGTCCGACGTCGGCGTCGCCGCGGCCTATGGTGTGGTGCTCATGGTCCTGAGCGCCGCCGTGTTCGCCGTCGGGGCCGACCGGGGCGGGTCGGGATGACGCCGCAGGTGAGCGGGAATCGCGCGGGGCTCCGCCGGCTCGGCGTCCTGATCTTCGTCTGCTTCGTGGACGCGATCGGGTTCATGATCATCCTGCCGCTGCTGCCGTTCTACGCGCTGCGGCTCGACGCCTCCCCCGAAACCGTCGGACAGTTGATCGCGGCGTTCTCGATCGCCCAACTCCTGGCGGCGCCGGTCTGGGGCCGCGTGTCCGACCGGTACGGCCGCCGGCCGGCACTGCTCATCGGGCTGGGCGCGTCGGCGGCGGCGTTCGTGGTGTTCGGGTTCGCCGACTCCGTCTGGCTGCTGTTCGCGTCTCGCGTGGTGCAGGGCGCCGGCGGCGGCACCACCGGCGTCGCCCAGGCCTACGTCGCGGACACGGTCGCGCCGAAGGACCGGGCGCGAGCCCTGGGCTGGTTGTCCTCGGCGACGGCCGCGGGCGTGATTCTCGGGCCGGCGATCGGCTCGTTCGCCTTCACGCTCGGTACGGCCGCACCCGGGCTGGTGGCCGCGGCGCTGTGCCTGGTCAACGTGGCGTTCGCCTGGCGGTGGCTCGCCGAGTCCCGGCCGGCTGATCGGCAGGAGCGCGTCGCGCCCCGCCGCCCGCTCTGGCACCCCGCGTGGCTCGTGGTCCGCCACCCGACGGCGCTCGTCTCCCGGCTCGTCTGGATCTACGGCATCGGGATGGTGGCCTTCTCGGCGATGACGTCGGTGCTGTCGCTCTACCTCCAGGCCGAGTTCGGGCTGACGGAGCGGACGATCGGGCCGATCTTCGCGTACATCGGCGTGCTCTCGCTGATCATGCGGAGCCTGCTGCTCGGCCCGATCGTGGACCGTCTGGGTGAGAGCTGGACGATGCGCGCGGGGACCCTGCTTCTCGCGGTCGGGCTGCTGGTGTATCCTGTCCCGGAGCGGATGGTGGCATTCCTGGCCGTCGTCCCCCTGGTGCCGATCGGCACCGCGTTGCTCTTCCCGGCCACGACGTCGTTGATGTCGCGCAACACGGACCCACGCGAGCTGGGCACCATGATGGGCGTGGCGCAGACCTTCGGCGGACTGGCCCGGGTTGTCGCGCCGTTGTTGGCGACCATGATATTCCAGCGGTTCGGGCACGGATGGCCGTTCTACGCCGCCGGCGGGGTCGTGGCGTTCGCCGGCATCCTCACGCTGCAGATCCCGAGAGAATCGCGGGCCACCACACCGCGGGCCGAGGAGGCAGGCGCGACATGAGCACCGCCGAGTGAGCACCGACGATCGGCTCGAGCGGCTCGAGCAGCGGATGGCCGTGCTGGAGACGCTGGTCCGGCAGCTCGCCGGCCGGGCGGGCCCACAGGCGCCGCCCGTGGTCCCTCCGCCGGCGCCGGAGCCCGCCCGCCATCCGGTGCCTCCGCCGGCGCTCGGCGCCGCAGTGCCCCCGCCGGCCGGGCCCGCACCCAGCCGCCTGGCGCCGGGCCGGGCCGCCGTTTCGCTCCCCTCCCTCGGGTCCGAGCGCTGGATCGGGCAGCGCGTCTTCCTGGGCATCGGGGTGGTCGCGCTGCTCGCCGCCGCGGGATACCTGCTCAAGCTCTCGTTCGACCGTGGCTGGATCTCCCCCGTCATGCGCTGCGTCGGCGGGGTCGTGGCCGGCCTGGCGGTGGGCGCGCTGGGCTGGCGGCTCGAGCCGCGGTACCGCACGTATGGCGCGGCGCTGGTCGGGGCGGGCGCGGGCATCATCTACCTGTGCATCTGGGCCGCTTCCCGGCTGTACGGCGTGCTGCCGTCGGCGCCGGGGATCGTCGGGCTGGCGCTCGTCTCGGTGGCGCTCGCCATGATCGCCGCGGCCATCGACGTCGAGGCCCTGGGGGTCACCGCCGCCCTCGGCGCGTTCTTCGCTCCGGTCTTCCTCGGCTCCGATCGCACCAACGCCGATCTGTTGCTGCTGTATCTCGCGAGCATGGCGGCGGGCCTCGGCCTCGTCGCGGCGCGGCACCGCTGGCGGCTGGCCGCTTTCGTGGTCTCGGCGAGCTATTTCGGCGTGGGCGCGGCCGGTGCCGGGGACCACGCCGTTGCCTGGGGCGTGCTCCTGTACGGCTTGGCCGGCGGAGCCGCCGGGCTCTACGTCGGGCTGCGGGAGCGTTGGTGGGAGACCCGCCTCCTCACCTTCTCGGGCGGGTGGACGCTGCTCGCCGCCGCCGGCGAGCGGCTGGACCAGCACTGGGCCGTCCTCGCCGCGGGGCTGGTCCTCTCGCTCCCGATCTGGTGGCACGCGCTCCGCCACCCGAGAGTGCTCCCCCTCCGGCTCGACTCGCGGCACGAGGGTGCCGGCTGGTCCGCGGGCGAAGCGTTCTACTTTCTGGCCACGCCGGTCCTGCTCGGCTGGGCGGTGCATGGCCTCGACCGCGTGCGGTTCGACGCCGCGCCGTGGCTCCCGCCGTTCGTCGTCGCCCTGCCCTACCTGCTCGCGGGCTATCTGCGGCCGCGCCCGGCGTTCGCGGCGGTCGGCGCCGCGGCCGTGGCCATCGCGGCCATGGAGCGGTGGGCCGGCGTGCCGCAGGTGTGGGCGCTGCTCGCGTTGGCGGTGCTGTGGGCATCTCTCGACCCCCTGCTGGGCCGCACGGACGGGCGCTGGTACGGCCTGCTCACGCTGCTCGCCGCGCTCCAGCAGCTGTTCGACGGTGCCGCCGGCGCCCGGCAGGCCGATGACGTCGCGTTCGCCGGTCCCTGGGCGCTCGCGCTCTGGGGCGGCGTGGCCGCCACGGTCGCATTCGCGGCCAGGCTCTGGCGGGTCGAGAGCGGCCGGGAGGACATCCGGCTCGTGCGCGCCGGGCTCTGGATCATCGCGGGGTTGATGGCCCTCTTCGGGGTGACCGGCGAGCTGCGGCGATACTTCGAGCTTCGGACGCTCGACGCCAAGGCGGCGGACCTGGCCTCCGGGCTGGCGGTGAGCGCGTGGTGGCTCCTGTTCGCCGCGGGACTCGTGACCCTGGGCTTCCGCCTGTCCCTGCAGCAGGCCCGGATCGCCGGCCTGGCCGTCGCCGGCCTCGCCGTGGCCAAGGTGGTCTTCTTCGATCTGTCCTCGCTGGACGCACTGTACCGGGTCGGCTCGGTGTTCCTGCTGGCACTCGTGGCGCTCACCCTGGCGTACCTGTATTACCGGCACGACCGGAGCGAGCAGGCGTGAATCCACTGTCCCTCCGGCGGGTTGTGACCGCCGCAATACCGTCGTTATATCTCGGCAGCACGGACACCCCATTTCCGCAGGAGCGCTCGTGACCGCGTCGGTGCTTCCCTCGTCCCCCGTGGCCTTCGCCAAGGCCGGCTGGGAGGACGTCGCCCCCTACTTCGATGATCTCGCCGAGCGCCCGCTCGACGCCACGACGGTGGAACGATGGCTGCGGGCCTGGTCGCGCCTGGAGGAGCTGGTCACCGAGGCGGCGGCGGAGGCGATGATCGCCTACACCATCGACACCTCGGATCCTGAGAAGGAGAAGGACCACCTCCGCTTCTCGACCGAGATCCTGCCGAAGATGGAGGAGCGCAGCGTCGAGCTGGCGCGCCGGTTCGTGGCGCTCGGCTACGAGACGCCGGAGCTGGCCACGACACTGGCGCGATTCCGCACCTCCATCGAGATCTTCCGTGAGGCCAATGTCCCGATCTTCGCGGAGCTGGAGGAGCTGAGCGCGCGCTACCAGCGGATTACCGGCTCGATGACCGTCGAATGGGAAGGCATCGAGCGTCCGCTCCCGCAGCTGCAGCCGTTCCTCAAGAGCCCCGACCGCGCGGTCCGGGAGCGCGCGTTCCGGGCGGCCACCCAGCCCTACATCGAGGAGCGCGGTGCGCTGGCCGGACTGTTCGACCGGATGTACGAGCTGCGCCAGCGCGCGGCGCGGAACGCCGGCTTCGCGAACTATCGGGACTACGTGTTCCCGGCCAAGTTCCGCTTCGACTACACGCCGGCGGACTGCGAGCGCTTCCACGAGGCGGTGGAGCGGAGCGCGACCCCCGCGGTGGCGCGGATGCTCGAGCACCGGCGGCAGCGGCTCGGCCTGGACGTCCTTCGCCCGTGGGACCTGGCGGTGGACCCGTACCGCGCCACGGCGCTCCGCCCGTTCGACACGGTCGAGCAGCTCGTAGACAAGGCGCGCCGCGTATTCGATCACGTGGATCCGGCGCTCGGCGGTCAGTTCCAGACCATGATCGACGAGCGCCTGCTCGACCTTGACAGCCGCAAGGGCAAGGCGCCCGGGGGGTACTGCGAGACGCTCCATTTCCGGGGTCGCCCCTTCATCTTCATGAACGCGGTCGGGCTGGTGGACGACGTCATGACTCTGCTCCACGAAGCGGGCCACGCCTTCCATGCCTTCGCGTCGCATCGCCAGCCGCTCATCTGGCAGCGCCACCCGGGCTCCGAGGCCGCCGAGCTGGCGTCCATGTCCATGGAGCTGCTCGCGACGCCGCATCTTGCCCAGCCCACTGGCTACTTCACCCCGGAGGACCACCGGGGCGCCAGCCTCGAGCACCTCGAGGACGTCCTGCTGAGCCTGGTGCACATCGCGTCGGTGGACGCGTTCCAGACCTGGATCTACACCAGCCCTGACGGCGGCGATGCGGCCGCCCGCGACGAGGCGTGGCTCAGGATCCGGACCCGGTTCGAGGGGGGTGTGGACTGGACCGGGCTGGAGCGCGAGCGGGTGGCCCGCTGGTACCGCCAGCTCCACATCTTCATGTACCCGTTCTACTACATCGAGTACGGCATCGCCCAGCTCGGCGCGCTGCAGATCTGGCGAAACAGCCTTCGCGACCCGGCGGACGCCGTCGCCCGCTATCGTCAGGCGCTGGCGCTCGGCGCGGTCCGGACCCTCCCGGAGATGTACCGGGCAGCCGGCGCCCAACTGACCTTCGACCCGGCCCTCATCGGCGAGCTGGTCCAACTGGTCGAGGAGCAGATCGATCGGATCCGCTCCCAGCTCCCGAGCGCGCCGGCCGGGGAGTAGCCTCCCCCCGCAGGCGGCCGGCACGCCTGCCCAAATCCCGGGGACACGCCGGTACGTAGTTGCTTCCCAGCCCCCGCGGCGCAAGATTCCACGCCCGAGAGCCCGGCGCCGCGGCGCCGTTTTGCCGTCACTCAGCGTGGAGCGCCTGGATGGCCAAGGAAGAAGGGATCGAGATGGAGGGGGTGGTGACCGAAGTCCTGCCCGACCGCAACTACCGGGTCCTGCTCGAGAACGGTCACGAGATCCTGGCGTACGCCGCCGGGAAGATGAGCAAGTTCAAGATTCGCGTGCTGGAAGGCGATCGCGTCAGCGTCGTCCTCTCCCCCTACGATCTCACCCGCGGCCGGGTCATCTACCGCCACAAGTAACCGCCCGCAGACGCACCACGGGCCGCCCGTTCGAGCGGCCCGTGGTGTTTCCGTGCCTTGCCGTTACTTGACCTTGGTCACGTTCTCCGCGGCGGGCCCCTTCGCACCCTGCACGATGTCGAACTCCACCCGGTCGCCCTCGGAGAGGCTGCGGAAGCCCTCCGCCTTGATGGCCGTGTGGTGGACAAAGCAATCCTTGTCCCCGTTCTCCGGGGTGATGAAACCGAAACCCTTTGCGTCATTGAACCACTTCACCGTACCTAGGGTGCGAGCCATTGCTCCTACTCCGCGTTGGTGACTGCGTCGGCGGCCGGAGGTGCCGGTCCGCCGAGTTTTTGTGAGCACGGGCCCATCCCGCGTCACAAAAATCGTGTAGCCGAGTACATCGGCTGTATTCGGGTGCAACTGAACGCGATCTGCCCCGCCCATCGGGCGCGGGGGCGGTGTCATTCGGGCGGTGTCTCAACTGATTTTGGCCGGGCGCAGGCATGAATCTGTAGCCGGGCCTCGGTTAGTCAAGAGGCGAGCCCCGGATCCAGCGGGCCGCCGCCCGGGCCCAGTCGGCCACCGGCTCGAGCGCTCCGGGCTCGGCGGCGCGGTTCACGGCCTGGAGGAATTCCGCCGCCGACGGGAAGCGGGCCTCCACGTCGGCGCTGAGCGCGCGATCCAGGGCCCGCTCCAGCGCCTCGCTGACGTCGTCGCGGCGGTCGCGCGGCGCGGGGAGCTGGTTGGTGGTCTGCCGGGCCAGCACCTGCTCCGTCGTGGCGCCCGGGAACGGCGGCGAGCCGAGCAGCGCGTAGTAGGCGACGGCCGCGAGACTGTACAGGTCGGAGCGCTGGTCCACCCGCTCGCCCAGGAGCTGCTCCGGGCTGGCGAACTGCGGGGTCCCGCTCTGGCTCGTGGCCCCACCGTGCTTCCCGCGCAGCGCCAGCGCCAGACCGAAGTCGGTGATCTGCACGCTGCCACTCGGGTCGATGAGCATGTTCTCCGGCTTGATGTCGCGGTGGACCAGTCCCGAGCCGTGCGCGTGGGCCAGGGCGGAGAGCGCCTCGCGCAGCAGGCGGAGCGTCTGGTCGAGCGGCAGCGGCCCGTTCCGCTCCACCAGTTGCGCGAGACTCGGGCCCTCGATCAGCTCCATCGTGTACCAGATCAGCCCCGAGCGCCCGCCGACGTCGTAGATGTTCACGATGTTCGGGTGGTTGAGTCGGGCGGCGAGCTGGGCTTCGCGCCGGAACCGCTCCACCACCTCGGGGTCCCGGGTCAGCGCGGGGTGGAGCACCTTGAGCGCCACCTGGCGCTCCAGGTGCAGGTCGCGCACCCGGTACACCCGCCCGAAGCCGCCGCTGCCGAGGTGCTCGAGCAGCTCGTAGTCGTCACCGAGGGCGCGGCGCAGCCATTTCTCCCACCGCGCCCGGTCCTCCGTCCCGCCGATCGGCCCCTGGGTCACCCCGACGGCCCGGGTCTCGAAGGTGCCGGCGTCGGAGGCCAGGTCCTCCAACGCCTCCGCCGCCGTGAGATAGCGATCCTCGGGGGCGGGCTTGAGCGCGCGCAGTACGAGGCGCTCGATGGCGCGCGGGCAGGTGGGGCGCAGCTCGGTGGGCCGGCGGAGCTGGCGCGGATCGAGCGGCGGATGCTGCCCCGTCACCGCGAAGTAGAGCAGGGCTCCCGCCGTGTAGACGTCGGACGTCGGATCCCCGGCGCTGCCGCCCCGCACCTCCGGGGCCATGTACATCGGCATGTCGGGGACGCTCCCGGCGGGGACCGCCGGCAGCGTATAGCTGCTGAAGCGCAGATCGGTGATCGTCCCGCGGCCGCTCCAGCCCACGAGCACGGTGGCGGGCACGATGCGGCGCACGATGATCCCCTGCAGGTGCGCGTGCTCGAGCGCGCCGAGCAGGTCGCGCGCGAGCGAGAGGACGGCCGGGATGATGCGCGGCCCGCGCGCCACCGCCTCCTCGAGCCCTTCGCCCTCGATCCAGTTGCCGATGCGGTAGGCCAGGTCGCCCACCACGCCGGCGTCGTAGATGCGGCGGATGGCGGGATGGTCGAGCTGCCCGAGCGCCTCCGCCTCGCGCAGGAACCAGGCGCGGGTGGGGTCGTCCCGGTAGAAGTTGACCCGCACGCTGACCCGCCGCCGGAGCGTCTGGTCGTGGGCCTCGAACAGCACCCGGTCCGCGTTGGACGCGGCGATCCGCTCGAGCCGGTAGCGCGGGCCGAGGGCGGCGTAGGTCCGCTCGAAGGCGAGGACGGGATCGGGCGCGGTCAGCGGCGGAGTCCCCGCCGCCGTTCCACCCGGGCATTCCGGCCGCAGACCGAGGCCACGCACCAGCTCCGGCTGCCGGTCGGGGAGTCGTCGGTGAAGAAGAGGGAGCAGGTCTCCCCGGCGCAGCGGCGGACCGCGGTACCCCCATCGGCCAGCGTGGTGGCGGCCGACCGGGCGATCGCCTCCAGCGCGGCGAGCGGGCGGACCGGCGCGAACCGGAGCCGCCATTCGCCGCCCACCCGGGTGAGCTGATGGCTCCCGGCGCTCCGCGCGAGCTGCTCGTTGAGCGCCGCGATCGCGCCGGCCGGGGGCTGGCGTCCCTCGTGCAGCGCCTCCGCCAGCTCGGTCAGCCGCGCGCGCAGGTGGCGCACCTCGGCGAGCGGCGTCTGGTCGCCGGTGAGGTCGAGATGATGGAGCGAGCACCAGCGCGCGTACGCCGCGGCGTCGGGAAGCCGGTCGGGGGGCGACAGGATGCGGCCGCGCGCGCTGTTGACGAAGTCCAGCCAGAGCGCGTCGCCGAGGAGCGTGAACTCGTCGAGGGCCATCGGAAGGCTACTCGTCCGCGACCTCGACGGCGTTGCGCCCGGCCCGCTTGGCCTTGTACAGCGCGATGTCGGCGGCGGCCAGCAGGCTGCCGACCGTGGTGCCGTGCCGGGGGGACTCCGCCACGCCCATGCTCAGGGTACAGGGGCCGAAGTCGGGATGGGCCTCCTCCATGTGCCGCAGACTCGCCTGCACGCGGCCCACGAAGACCTGCGCCTCGCTCGGCTTCGTCATCGGCAGGATCACGAGGAACTCGTCCCCGCCGAGCCGCCCGACCACGTCGAGCGCGCGGCACTGCTGGCGCAGAATCCGGGCGACCTCGATCAGCAGCCGGTCCCCGGCCGCGTGGCCCATGGTATCGTTGATCATCTTGAAGCGGTCGAGGTCGATCAGGAGGACGCTCGTGTGGAGCTGGTGCCGCAGGCTGCGGGAGATCTCCGCCGCCAGCCGCTCCTCGAGTGCCCGGCGATTGTACAGCCCCGTCAGCTCATCGGTGGTGGCGGCGCTGTGGAGCTGTTCCACCAGCTCGGAATTCTTGAGCGCGATGGCGGCCGCGAACGAGAGCGTGCCGGCCAGCTCCAGCTCGGCCCGGCCGTACAGCTTGTCGCTGATCCTCGACCCGAGCACCAGCACCGCCATCCGCTCGGCTCCCGCGTCGAGTGGCACGACCAGCTCGGCGCCCGGGCCCACCAGGGCCGCCACGGCGACATCGTCCGCCCCGGTGGCCGCGCTTCCGGGGGGCAGCGCGTGGTCGAGCGCCGTCCGGTCGATCGGGGCGGGACGCAGCCGGTCGTTGAGCGAGCGGAAGACCTTCGGCGCATAGCCCGCGCCTTCGGGACGGTACAGGCAGGCCCACCAGGCGAAGAACACCTCGGCCATGAAGTCGAGGATGAGCTGCTCGGTGTCCTCGATCGAGTGGACCGAGGAGAGCAGCCGGGCCACCTGCCGGAGCGCCCGGAGCTGGAACACCGCATCGTCGAGCGCGCCCTGCCGCTCCAGCAGGATGCTCCGGAGCTCGAGCACCACGCTGAGGCCGAGCGCCAGCGGCATCGCGACCGCTCGCAGCTCGCCGGCCACCGAGGGATCGGCGTGGATGACCACCTCGGTCTCCCCGCTCCCGAGGCGGGCGACTTCCTGGGCCTCCTCGAACCCTTTCTCCGGACCGACCCGGGGCAGGCGCTCGGTCGGAGAGACCAGGGTGAGCCAGAGCAGCTCGCTCTGGAACCTCCGCACCAGGGCGACCCGGCACCGCTCGAACAGCTCCCCCTCGGTCCGGGAGAGGCGGCAGGCGGCGGCGAAGGCACTGGGAAGCGTTGCGAGAGCGGTTGACGGCGTGGAAGCCATGGCCCAATAATACCCGTCCGCGCGAGTTGAAGGGAGCGGGAGTCGGCGGTCACAACGACTTGCGCCGTCGGAGCAGCCCGGTTACACTTCCCGGCAGTTGAATGGTACATAGCCCGAATGGGCCCCAGGGAGTTCGGCTTTGCGGCCTGGGTGATCAAAATCGCTAAGGCCACCGGTCCCGGCGAGCACCGCTCAGCCGGGATTTGTGTGTTCCGACCGGACGATCCGGCCCTCGGCCGGCGTCCGGATCTCCCCCCGCAGCGAATCGGCGATGAATCGGATGAGCAGGTCGGCGGCCCTCGGCGCCCCCCCGCGGGCGGCGCAAGCCGGCGCGGCTTCGGGAATGTCGTACCCGTCGCCGCTTTCGCATGCGGGGTACACCGGGACGGCCACCTCCACGGTGTCACCGTCCTCGATCACGCCGCCTCCCGCCCCCCGGAGCGCCCCTTCGAGCCGGCTCCCCGATGGCCGCGCGGGGTCGTAGGTGAAGGACACGCCCGACACCTGCAGGAAACCGCCCTTGCCGAGCGAGCCGTCCGCGACCCCGTGCTCCAGCACCGTCCGAAGCCGGCTCCCGCTGAGCGGCACGGTGACGACCCGCGTCTCGTCGGCAAACAGGAAGATCGATTCGAGCTGGTAGTTGGTGAGCGGGCCGGGGCGGATCACGTCGTCCAGCCGGAGCGTCCCGGCATTGAGCAGGGCCACGTCCGCCGTGGTGCCGTAGCGCATCGCGTCGGTGACCAGATCGCCGAGCAGCGACTCCTGATGCCGGCCCGCCACGTCACGCGCGTCGATCGGGACGGCCGTCCGTGCCACCTCGCGCTCGGGCCCCAGGCGCGCCCGCAGGCTGTCCTCCCAGCGCTCCACCACCGCCGCCACGGCGGTGTCGTCCGGCAGGCGGGAGTCGATCCTGACGAGCCCGACTGCCTGGCGCCACTCGCCTTTGCCGCCCCAGAGCGTCACGAACTGGGCACTGCGCGAGTTGGCGTCCGCCTTGAGCACGTGGCGGCCCGAGACGACGGAGTCGTGCGCCTCGTGCTCGTGCCCGCCGAGGATCAGGTCCAGCCGCGGCTCGCGGAGGAGCAGGTCGCGGTCGGCTTCGATCGTCTGATGGGTCAGCCCCACCACCAGCTCGGCCCCCTGCGCCACCAGGGTGTCGACCGCCCAGTGGGCCGCGCTGTCCGGATCGGTGCAGCGGTACGCCTTGCGGTAATCGCCTTGCAGGGTGAGCCCGAAGATTCCGACCTTCTGGTCCGAGACGCGGACGGTGTCCCACGGCAACACCTTCGGGAACGGCGTCCCATCGGCCCGGGTGCAGTTGCTCGACAGCCAGGTGAAATCCGACTCGCCGATCCGGGTCTCGAGGGTATCGAGCGGCAGCTCGAACTCGTGGTTGCCGAAGGTGGCGTAGTCGAGGCCGGCGGCGTTGAACGCCTCGACCATCTGTCGGCCGGAGTAGTACTTGCTGAGAAGGCTCGGGCTCAGGACGTCCCCGGCCAGGACGAAGAGCACCGGCCCCTGGTCCGCCAGGCGGCCCCGCACCGTGGCCACGCGCGCCAGCCCGCCGCTCCCGTCGGCCATGGTATCGGCGACGTACACGTCGTTCACCAGGAGAAACCGGACCGGGTTGAGCGGGATCGGCTTGCCGGGGCCCGCGCAGGCGGCGGTCAAGGCGGCCCCGAGCAGCGCCCACCGGAACGGCGCGCTCATCGTCCCCCCTCGCTCTGGCGGAGGCTCCGCACCATGTCCGAGCTCATCAGACGGAGCTCGGAGAGCATCTCGCGCTGCGGCCAGTCGGAGCGGGACGCGAGGATCTCGAGCAGCGACCGGTACCACCAGATCGTCTGCTCGGACCCGGCACTCGACACGGTCCTGAGGTATTCGACTCCCAGGCGGCGGAGCGCGGTCATCGTCGAGCCGCAGCCGTGGATCTCGTCGGCCACGATGATGTCCAGCGCGCGTGGCTCCGCGGACGCGAGCTGGGTGAGGTACTCCTGTTTGCAGGTCTGCCAGGGCCGCTCGTCGCCCCGGCGGTCGAACTTCGGCTCGAGCGCGTCCCTGGCGACCGCGAGCACCACGGGCCCGAACTTCTCGTTGATCTTGTGCTCGAGCACCGGCCAGCGGTCGGGCGGGCTCTCCTCCAGGACGTGGTGCAGGATTCCGGCGACGACCGTCACCTGCTCGCACCCGTATCGCGCGAGGATGACCGCCACGTTCGCCGGGTGGGCGAGGTAGTCCATCCTGGCTCCCACCGGAGCCAGGACGTTGTAATACTTGGCCGCGAACGCAAACGCGTGGTTGATGCGGTCGGAATATCCGTGCATGACTGTCGGGTTAGGGAATGCCGAGAAGCTTATGCGTCTGCAGGCTCAGCCGCCAGCGCGGATGCGTCAGGCAGTACTCGAGTGCGGCGCGGGTGTTCGCCTCGCGCGCGGGACCGTCCATCGGCTGGAGGAAGAAGTGGTGAAAGCGGAGCCCCTCGTAGCGCGCGGGCTCGGCGCCCTCCTGCGGATACACCAGTTTCAGCTCGTCGCCCGCGGTGACGACCGCCGGGGCGCCCGCCTTGGGACTCATGCAGAGCCAGTCGATGCCGGGAGGCGGAGCCACGGTCCCGTTCGTTTCCACCGCCACCTCGAAACCCTCGGTGTGGAGCGCGTCCAGCAGCGGCGGGTCGAGCTGCAGCAGCGGCTCGCCGCCGGTGCACACCACCAGCGGACGTCCTTCGGAACGCGGGGCCGGCCATGCCGCGGCGACGGCCGCGGCCAGCCTGGCGGCCGCGGGGAACTTGCCGCCGCCGGGCCCATCGGTGCCCACGAACTCGGTGTCGCAGAACCGGCAGACCGCCTCGGCGCGATCGCCCTCGCGTCCGGTCCAGAGGTTGCACCCGGCGAAGCGGCAGAACACCGCCGGCCGTCCGGCATTGGCGCCCTCGCCCTGCAGGGTGTAGAAGATCTCCTTCACCGCGTAGGTCATGCGTGCGCGGCCTGGTACCTCGCCGGGTCCGGCACCCCGGCCTCCTCGAATCCCTTGAGGCGCAGCCGGCAGGCCTCGCACCGGCCACACGCGGCCCCGCCGGGAGCGGGATCGTAGCATGTGCTCGTGAGCCCGAAGTCCAGGCCGAGCGCGAGCCCCCGAACCACGATCTCCGCCTTGGTGAGCCGCAGCAGCGGCGCGTGAATGGCGAGGCGTACCCCGTGTTCGACGCCGGCCCGGGTGGCGAGGTCCGCCATGTGCGCGTACGCCTCGAGATACTCCGGCCGGCAATCCGGGTAGCCGCTGTAGTCGAGCGCGTTGGCTCCGATGAAGACGTCGCGGGCACCCAGCGTCTCCGCCCAGGCGAGCGCGAGCGAGAGGAAGATGGTGTTCCGTGCGGGCACGTACGTCGCCGGGATGCGGGCGCCGATCTCGGGCAGCGCCGTGTCCTTCGGCACCGGTTCATCGGACGTCAGGGCGGAGCCGCCGAAGGCGCGCAGGTCGAGGTCGATGACCACGTGGCGCCCGATGCCCAGGTTCGCCGCGACCCGGCGGGCGGCATCGAGCTCCACCGCGTGGCGCTGACCGTACCGCACGCTCAGCGCATGCACGTCGAAACCGTCCCGCTGCGCGATCAGCGCGGTCACGGCGGAGTCCATGCCGCCGCTCAGCAGCACGACGGCCTTCGGCCGCGTCATTCGTGGGGCTGGCATGCTGAAATATAGGCCCTCTCCGTCGTCAGGCCCGCTCCCGCCCGAGCAGAAACCGCAGCGCGCCCTCGAGCTCGGGATGGCGGAAGTCGTACCCCGACTCCTGCAGTCGCGCCGGGAGCACGCGGGCGCTCGAGAGGAGCGCGGCGTCGGCCATCTCGCCGAACACGAGGCGGAGTGCCGGCGCGGGAACCGGCAGCAGCGCGGGCCGCTGGAGCACGCGCCCGAGCACGGCGGCGAATTCGCGGCCGGTGACCGGGTGCGGCGCCGTCACGTTGATCGCGCCGTCGAGCGATTCGGTCATGAGCGCATGGTGAATGGCGCCGACCAGGTCGTCGATGGCGATCCAGCTCATCCACTGACGCCCGCTGCCCAGGGGCCCGCCGAGCCCCCACCGGAACGGTGCGAGCATCCGGCCCAGCGCGCCGCCACGCGGCGTGAGCACGACTCCGAAGCGGGGCGTGACCGTGCGGATCCCCGCCGTCCGGGCCGGTTCGGTGGCCGCCTCCCAGTCCCGCCCGATCTCCGTGAGGAAATCCTCGGGTCCGCCCTGGATCGGGCTTGCCTCGGTCAGTTGCTCGTCGCCCCGGTTGCCGTAGATCCCGACCGCGGAGGCCGAGATCAGCACCCGGGGTGGCCGGCGAAGCCGCGCCAGGGCCTCGGCCAGGAAGCGGGTGCCGATCACGCGGCTCTCCAGGATCCGCCGCCGGCGCTCGCGCGTCCAGCGCGCACCGATGTTCTCTCCGGCGAGGTGCACCACCGCGTCCAGCCCCTCGAGCCCGGACGTATCCATGCGCCCCGCCTCGTAGTCCCAGCGGACCCCGCGCCCCTTCGCCCGGCCTCGCACCACGGGCACCACGTGGTGGCCCCCGGTGGTGAGGAATGGCACCAGCGCGCGCCCGATGAGTCCGCTCGCGCCGGTGACCGCCAACCGGAACGGCGGGCGGCCGGCGTGGCGCGCGTGGGCCTCCAGATCGCGCTGGAGCAGCTCGTGGCGGTAGGCCAGCAGGCGTTCGAGCCGCGGCCGGACCAGATACGACGCGGCGGCCGCCCCGACGGCGCCGAGCGCCGGCGTGTACTCGATGCGGTCGGTCACGATGCAGGCCTGCGCGCCGTCCGGTTCGAACCGGTGCAGGTGCACCCAGCGCGCAAAGGGTCCCGTGACCTGCTCGACGGCGAACTGGCGGCCGGGTACGTAATCACGATGGCGCAACAGCCACCGGAGACCGAGCCCCGCGCCGCGCTTCAGCGTGACGCTGGCGCCGTCCTCGATCCCGCCCGAGCGCGCCAGCACCTGCACCCGCTCCCAGGGTGGCGTGAGCCGCTCGAAGGCGCCGGGGCGCTCGTGCCACGCGAACACGGTCTCGGCGGAAAACGGCAGGCGGCTGCTGCGCTCCAGTACGGCGGCGGGTGATGGCATCGTCGGCCGGCCTTCCTCGATTGCGGAGGTCATGCACATCACTTCGGTCGTACTCTCGCTCACCACCTGGGCCTCGGGGCCGGCGCGCGGCGGCCGGCCTGGGCCGCGGATCCGTGCGTCGTGAGCCGGGTGGTCGACGGCGACACGTGCGATTGCCGCGATGGGCGCAAGGTGCGGCTGATCGGCGTCGACAGCCCCGAGCGGGGGCAGGGCGCGGAGGCGCTCGCCCCTGTGTGGGTCGGCTCCACGCTGGTCAACGAGGCGATGGACCGGGACGGTTGGGCCGTGCGCTGTGCCGCCGAATGTGAAGTATGCCGAGCGGATCGGGCAGGCGCAAAGCGAGGCCCGTGCATCGACGATCGCCGCGGCGGGTGCGCCAGCGGGTGGTCGCCGGGGCGGTTGCCCCGCGCGCGCCCGCGCGTATGTTCCCGCATCCTCTTCCAGGGCAGGGCCCGCATGCTCGCACGTCCCATCGCCGGACTCCTTGTGCTGCTGTCCCTCGCCGGCCCGGCGCGGGCGCAGGCGCCCGATTCGGCGGCCGGGGCGTCGCCATTCCGGACGCTCGCGCTCCCCGCGCCCAACGAGCTGCGCACGGGCTCGGGCCGCCCGGGTCGCGCGTACTGGCAGCAGCGTGCCGACTACCGCATCGCGGCCACGCTCGATCCCGCGACCAGCGAGTTGCGCGGGCGCGAGACCATCCACTACGTGAACCGCTCGCCGGACGCGCTCCCCTACCTCTGGCTCTTCGTCGAGCAGAACATCTGTGCGCCGGGGAGCATTACCTCGCAGCTCGACCAGCCGCCGCTGGTCTTCCTCGGCTCGATCTTCGACTTCTCCTGCAAGAATTTCCAGGGCGGCGTAACCCTCGAACACGTCCGCCTGGGAACGCGGGACCTCCCGGCCACCGTGCTGGGCACCACGATGCGGATCGATCTGCCGCGGCCGCTGGCGCCCGGAGCATTTCTCGACCTCGACATCGGCTGGCATTTCAGGGTGCCCGACTACGGGGCAGGGCGGATGGGCCACGACGGGACGCTCTACGAGCTGGGCCAGTGGTATCCACGGATGGTGGTCTACGACGACGTGCGGGGCTGGAACCACGAGCCGTACATCGGCGGCGGGGAGTTCTACCTCGAGTACGGCCGGTTCGACGTGGCGCTCACGGTTCCCGCCGGGTATGTCGTGGGCGCGACCGGGGTGTTGCGCAACCCCGAGCAGGTGCTCACGGCGACGCAGCGCGCACGCCTCGCCCGCGCGCGCCGCTCGCAGGCACCGGTCGCCATCATCACGGCGGCCGAGGCCGGCCACCCCGACCGTACGCGGCCGGCGTCGGCGGGGACGCTCACCTGGCGGTTCTCGGCCGACAGCGTGCGCGACTTCGCGTTCGGGGCCGCGCCCGACTTCCGCTGGGACGCGAGCGGCTACCGGAACACCCTGGTGCACACGCTCTACCGCCCTTCCGCACCCGAGTGGGAGGAGGCCAACCGGATGGTCCGGGACGCGGTCGAGTACTACAGCGAGCAGTGGTATCCGTATCCCTACCCGCACATCACCAGCATCGAGGGACCGATCGAAGGGATGGAATACCCGATGATCACCTTCGATCCACGAGCGCCGAACCGGGAGGAGCGCCAGTGGGTGCTGGCGCACGAGCTGGGGCATCAGTGGGTCCCCATGATCGTGGGCAGCAACGAGCGGCTCTATCCCTGGATGGACGAGGGGTTCAACACGTTCATCGATCTGGGGAACGCGGCGCGATACTTCAAGGGCACCGCATACGGCGACAGCATCGAGGTGCACCCGCTGCATCTCTATCCCGACCACGCGATCCCGGGGAAGGAGCAGCCGCTCATCACCCGGCCGGTGGAGTCGCGTGACCTTTTCTGGACGGGCTACCAGAAGCCTGCGCTCATGCTGCAGACGCTGCGCTACGAGGTGCTCGGCCGGGAGCGGTTCGACCACGCGTTCCGGCAGTACCTGCGGGCCTGGGCCTACAAGCACCCGACGCCGGCCGACTTCTTCCGGGTCATGCGCGACGCGTCGGGGATGGACCTCGACTTCTTCTGGCGGGACTGGGTCTACTCGACCGCGCGGCTGGACCAGGCGGTGGACTCGGTGGCCACGGTAGGGGGAGAGCAGAAGGTGTTCCTCTCGAGCCGGGGCACGATGACGCTGCCGCTGGAGATGGAGCTGACCTACGCGGACGGCGCCACCGAGCGCGTCCGGCTGCCGGTCGAGATGTGGAACCTCGGGCCGCGGTTCGCGTATCGGGTGCGGGGTGGCGGGCGGGTGACGGGTGTGGTGGTGGATCCGCGCGGGGTGCTGCCGGATACCGACCGGCCCAACAATCGGCTTCGCTGAGCTCAGCCCCAGCTCGCTGCACTCGTCAGGATCCGATTCACCACAGAGGCACGGAGGCACAGAGGTACACGGAGGCCCCAACACCCTTGTCGTTTTTCTCCGTGCCCTCTGTGCCTCTGTGGTGAATCGGATCTTCGATCCATCGCCCAGAGCACGGGATCACCCGCGCGCCCGCTGTATGAGCAGCAGGTCGGTGATGTTGTCCAGGGTGAGCATGCCGACCAGCGCTCCACCGGCGTCCACCACCGGCAGCGCCGGCAGCCCGCTCGAGCGCAGGCGCTCGAGCGCCTCCTGAAAGCTCAGCGTCGGCGGCACGGTGGGCGCGGAGGGGGTCATCGCCTGCGCGACGGTCGAGTCGGGCCCGTGCCGGCTGAGCCCGCGGATGAGGTTGTCGCGCGTGAGGATCCCCTCGGTGCGCCCCAGGTTGTCCACCACCGGGAACTCGCGCTGCTCGCCGGACAGCAGCAGCTCGACCGCCTGCGACAGCGTGGCGTGGACCGGAATCGTGTGGAAGTCGGTCACCATCATCTGGGCCACCTGAAGGCCCCGGCCCGCCACCCGGGTGGCTACCGCGCTCGCCTCGCTCCCGGCGCCCAGAAAGATGAAGAACGCCACCAGCATCATCAGCGGCGCCTGCAGCATCACCCCGATGATCCCCAGTACCACCGCGAAGACCTGTCCGATGGACCCGGCGATTCTGGTGGCCTTGACCAGTCCCATCCGCCGCACGAGCAGCGACCGGAGCACCCGTCCGCCGTCGAGCGGGAACGCGGGGAAGAGGTTGAAAATGAGCACCAGCACATTCGAGACCAGCAGCTGGACGACCAGCGACACGTTCCCGGCGAGCGGATCGCTGACCAGCACGTTCTGCCCCGTCCCGACCGCGGCGAGGAACAGCATCACGATGATCGCGAGGGTCACGGCCGGGCCCGCCAGCGCGATCAGCAGCTCCTGCCTGGGCTCCTCGGGAATCCGCTCGAGCCGGGCCACCCCGCCGATGGGCAACAGGATGACGTCCGGCGTACGGACGCCGAACCGGCTCGCCATTCTGATGTGGCCGAATTCATGGAGGACGATGCAGAGGAAGAACAGCAGGAAGAAGATCGTGTACTCGACTGCCGCCCCGGTTCCCGCCTGGCGGTACTGGTAATACGCGAGCCAGACGACCAGCAGGATGAAGGTGACGTGGACCTTCACCTCGGTGCCGGCGAACCGTCCGATCGTGTATGACCATCGCATGGCGGCCCCCTCGTCTCGACCACGGCTGCTTCCGGGCGTCCCGAAAGATACACCGGGCCGAGAGGGGGGCCGTGCGCGATGCGCTTCAGCCGACCACGCGGAGGCTCAGTGACGCGCGCGGCGCGCGCGGGATGATCGGCTCGGCCGCGCAGACGGTGGCCGGTGTGGTCGACGCCGCCCGCACCGGATGCCGCTCGGCCCACGCGGCCAGCGCGCGCCGGAAGATGATCTGGGCCTCGACCGACGGCAGGTTGAAGTAGCGGACGTATTGCATGATGGCGTCGTCCGCGGTCGCCTCGTCGGCCAGCAGGGCCACCGTCTCCAGCGCCATCGCCACGTGGGTCGCCGCCACCGCCTCGTCGGAGACCGATGCCGCCATCCGGCAGTCGAGGGTGGTCTCCTCCTGGCTCTGCGCCCGCCGGCGCAGCCCCTCGAGGAGCTGGTCGGGGCGGAGCTGCGCCCAGCCCGCCGTCGGCCGGCTATCGGCTTCCGGCAGGTCGGGGGCCGCGGCGCCCAGCGCGATCAGCGCCCGGGCGCGGACCGTCGGCTCCATGGCGTGGGGCACGCCGACCTCGCGGAAGTACCGCTCGAGCGCTTCTTCCGCCGGCATGCGTCCGCGCAACCTGAGGACGAACGCGGTGGCCTGCACGCGATAGGTATCGGCGAGCGCCTCGAATGCCCGGGCGAACAGGATCTGCAGGCGGAGGCGCAGCGGATTCGAGAACCGGCGAGCGTTCATCAGACCGGGCGTAGCCATGGTGCCCCTCGCTTCCCTGAGTTGGTGCAAGACTGGAACGATGCGACGATCGGCTGGTACGGCCCCGCAAAAATGCGAGGATCGTGCCCATGGCATGCCGCGGCCGGATCGCGGGGAGCGCGCCGAAGCCGCTGCCGGACCGCGAGTTGGGAGCAGTGCGAGCGGCTGCAGGGGGGCCCGTCAGTGCGTCCTGTGGCGTCCGCGCTACTGAGGCGGGGCGGCAGCCGCGGGGAGGAATTGCGCCCCCCACCCCATTACATTTGCCGCTCGCCCTTTCGCAGGAGCCACACCATCGCCACGACCGCCGCGACCGCCGCGCCCCCGGGCTGGACCGCCAAGGACGCCGAGAAGCTCTACAACATGAGCGGCTGGGGGCTCGGCTACTTCCGCGTCAGCCCCGAGGGGCACGTTACCGTCCATCCCGATGCCAACCGGAAGCGCGGGCTCGACCTCTACCAGTTGGCGATGGACCTGAACGCCCAGGGCGTGGGGCTCCCACTGCTGCTCCGCTTCTCCGACATCCTGCGCTCCCGTATCCAGTCGCTGGCCGCCCAGTTCGCGAGCGCCATCAAGGAGTTCGGCTACGAGGGGAGCTACACCACCGTCTACCCGGTCAAGGTGAATCAGCAGCGCCACGTGGTGCAGGAGATCGTCGAATTCGGGGCGCCCCATGGCGTCGGCCTCGAGTGCGGCAGCAAGCCCGAGCTGCAGGCCATCCTCGGCCTCAACGAGAGCACCAACCACCTCATCGTCTGCAACGGGTACAAGGACGAGGAGTTCATGCGGCTGGCCCTGATGGGCCAGAAGCTCGGGCACACGGTGATGATCGTGCTCGAGCAGTTGACCGAGCTCGAGGTCCTGCTCAAGGTGGCCGACGAGATGGGGGTGCAGCCCACCGCGGGCGTCCGCGTCAAGCTGGCCACGGAGGGGTCGGGCCGCTGGGCCAAGAGCGGCGGCGAGCGCTCGAAGTTCGGTCTCGGCGCCGTCGAGCTCATGCGCCTGCTGGACGAGCTCGACCGGATCGGCCGGAAGGACATCCTCAAGCTGGTGCACTTCCACCTGGGCAGCCAGATCACCGACATCCGCTATGTGAAGGCGGGGCTCGAGGAGATCGGCCGCTTCTACGCCGAGCTGCGGGAGATGGGGTTCGATCTCACCTACGTGGACGTGGGCGGCGGGCTCGGCGTGGACTACGACGGCTCCCGCTCCACCCGTCCGGCCAGCGTGAACTACTCCATGCGGGAATACGCCAACGACGTGGTGTACACCATCGGGACGGTGTGCCGCACCGAGGGGCTGCCGATGCCCCATTTGATCTCCGAGTCGGGCCGCGCCCTCACCGCCCACCACTCGCTGCTGTTGATCAACGTCATCGACGTCGAGTCGCAGATCGAGCCCGTGCCGCCGAGGCTCGAGCCGGACGCGCACCCGCTCCTGCGCGAGATGGCGGAGAACCTCGAGGGCCTCGGCGCCGTGGACCGGATCGAGGAGGCCTTCCACGACGCGGTATTCGCCAAGGAGCGCGCGCAGGAGTACTTCGCGAGCGGCGTGTTTTCCCTCCGGGAGAAGGCCAACGCCGACCAGCTCTACCTGGTCACGCTCAACGCCATCCAGCACGTCATGGGGGAGGACCGG
>DASSBA010000077.1:0-27386 GCA_035699205.1 Gemmatimonadales bacterium | reverse complement strand
TGCATCACCGCACCCGCCTTCTGCGCCACGTCGAGTCCGACCTCGTCGAGCAGCGCGATCGGTCCGACCGGGAACCCCCACGCCGTCATGGTCCGGTCGATCACCTCGACGGGCACGCCCTCGGTGAGCAGGATCGCGGCCTCGTTGAGGTACGGCGAAAGAATGCGGTTCACCCAGAAGCCCGGCTGATCGGCCACCACGATGACGGTCTTGCCCATGCGGCGGCCGAACCGGACGGCGGTCACGATCGCCTCGGGCGCGGTGGCAGCGGTCGGGATGACCTCGAGCAGGGGCATCTTCTCCACCGGCGAGAAGAAGTGCATCCCCAGCACCTGCTCCGGCCGTTCGGCGCCAGCGGCGATGTCGCGGATCGGAATCGTCGAGGTGTTGCTGGCGAAGATCGCCTCGGGCCGGATGACCGCCTCGACTTCGGAGAGTACCCGGCGCTTGACCTCGAGGTCCTCGAACACCGCCTCGATCACGAGATCCGCGCGCGCAAACCCCTGGTAGTCGTCGCCCCCCGAGAGCAGCGCGCCGAGCCGCTCGTACTGGGGCCGGGTGAGCCGCTTGCGCCTGAGCCGTTCCGCCAGCACGTCCCCGGCGGCCTTGAGGCCCTTCCCCACCCGCGCGAGGTCGGCGTCCTTGAGCCGCGTGTCCACCTCGACGTTGAGGGCCGCCGTGCCCGCGATCCCGGCGCCCATGAAACCGGCGCCCACCACGCCGAGCCGCCGGATCTGCCGGGGCACCGCGCTGCCGGGCAGGATCCCGTCATCCTTCTTGAGCGCGGTGGTGGCGAAGAAGACCTGCACCAGCTTGCGGGAGACGTCGCCGACGGCCAGCTCCCCGAACGCACGGTGCTCCTCAGCCAGCCCGGCGGTGATTCCCTGCTCGAGCCCGACGCGCACCGCCTCGAGCGCACGGAGCGGGGCGGGGTAGTGCCCGGCGGTCCTGGCCCGTACCTGCTTCTCGGCCGTGCGGTAGACCATGCGCCGCCCCGCCGCGGTGCGGTCGAGCAGGTAGCCCCGCAGGCCGCCTCCCGGCGCGCGGCGCGGCGGCCCCTCGCGCGCGACCCGGTCGGCGGCCGCGAGCGCGGTGGCCGCGAGGATGCTCGGCGGTACCAGCTCATCCACCAGCCCCAGCCGGAGCGCCCTGGCGCCGCGCTCGCTCCTGCCGGTCAGGATCAGGTCCAGCGCCGCGCGGGCCCCGATGAGCCGCGGCAGCCGCTGGCAGCCGCCCGCGGCCGGGATGAGGCCAAGCTGCACCTCCGGGAGCCCGAGCTGGGTCCGCGAATGATCGGTGGCGATGCGATAGTGGCAGGCCAACGCGAGCTCCAGCCCCCCCCCGAGACAGGCGCCGTGGATCGCCGCGACCACCGGCTTGGCGAGCGCCTCGACCCGGTTCACCATCTCCTGCCCCTCGAAGCTCAGCCGCTCCGCGGCGCTCTCCGTGGTGAGCGCCGAGAGCTCGTCGAGGTCGGCGCCGGCGATGAAACTGTCGGGTTTCCCCGAGATGAGCACCGCCGCGCGGACGGACGCGTCGTCGCGCAGACGAATGAGGAGCGCCTCGAATTCCACCTTGACCGCGTCGCTCAGCTTGTTGACCGACTCGCCGGGCAGATCGAACGTGACGACCGCGATCCCGTCCTGAACGGCCGTCGTGAGGGCCGACACTAGTCGCGCTCCAGCACGACGGCGTAGCCCATCCCGCCCTGCGCGCAGATGGACACCAGCCCGAACTGCACGTCGCGCCGCCGCATCTCGTGGGCGAGCGTGGTGACCAGGCGCGCGCCGGTGGCGCCGAACGGATGGCCGATGGCGATCGACCCGCCCATCACGTTGGTGCACTCCCAGTCCACCTGGCCCACCGGCGCCCCGAGGCCGAGGCGCTCCGCCCAGGCGTCCGACCCCCAGGCCTGCACGTTGGAGAGCACCTGCGCCGCGAACGCTTCGTGGATCTCGACCAGGCCCAGCTCGCCCCAGACGATTCCCGCCCGCTCCAGCGCGCGCGGCACCGCGTACACCGGACCCATCAGGAGCTGCCAGCCGGGATCCACCGCGGCCACCGCGTAGCTCCTGATGAACGCCAGCGGCTCGTAGCCGAGCGCCGCGGCCTTTTCCTCGGCCATCAGGAGGACGGCGGCGGCGCCGTCGGTGAGCGGCGACGAATTGCCCGCGGTGACCGAACCGTAGCGGCGGTCGAAAACCGGCCGGAGCGTCGCCAGCGCCTCGGGCGAGGTATCGGTGCGAACGCCGTTGTCGGCGGTGACGATCTGGTCCATGTCGCGGCCGCCGAACCAGGGCGCGATCTCGGCGGTGAGGCGGCCGTCGGTGGTGGCGGCGGCGGCGCGCTGGTGACTCATGAGCGCGACCCGGTCCTGCGCCTCCCGGCTGATACCGTTCTCCTTGGCCATCTTCTCGGCGGATTGGCCCATCGTCTCGCCGGTGGAGGGCTCGGCGACGGCAGGGGTGACGGGGACAAGGTCGCGCGGCCGGGTGCGCGCGAGGGCGCCGATCCTGGCCCCGACGCTCTTCGCCTTGCCCGCCTCTACCAGGATCCGGCTGAACCGCCGCGAGTGGAGCACCGGGATGTCGGACAGCGACTCGACGCCGCCGGCCAGGATCGTATCGGCGTGGCCGAGCGCGATCTGGTCGGCGGCGTTGGTGACCGCTTGCGCGGCGGAGGCGCAGGCCCGGTTGAGCGTGTAGGCGGGGACGCTGGGCAGGAGCTGCGGCAGGAGGCTCACCTCGCGCGCGACGTTGGGCGCGCGCGCGGACGACACGACCTGGCCGAAGATCACCTCATCGATCTCCCGCCCGTCGATCTCGCTGCGCACCAGCAGTTCGCGGGCTGCGTGACGCGCCAGCGCCGTCGCGGAGACGTCGCGGAAAACGGTTCCGCTCTTGGCGAACGGGGTACGCAGGCCGGCCACGATGGCCACCCGCCGCCCGGGCCGGGAGTCGTGCAAAGAGGTCCTGTCGAGAAAGTGGGAGAGAGTCGTGGTACTTTTCACGCGCGCCGGGCTACCGCGCTCGCGATCACCCGCCAGCGCTCGGCGTCGACCGGCTCCAGCGCTTCGCGGCCGTGCAGGACCCGGAGCGGGGCGACCAGGCGGGCCAGCTCGCCGGGGCGCAGCAGGTGGTGGTCCAGAGTCGGGCCCCAGCCGAGCTCGCGCTGGCCGACCAGAAATGACTCCATCATCAGCACACCGCCAGGCGCGACCAGATCGCGAATGTCGGCCATTCGTTCACGGTCAAGATAATTGAAGACCAGAACCGCATCAAAAGTGCCCAGCTCCGGCCACGGCCGCTCCAGATCGGCCACCCGCCATTCGACCGTCACCGCGTGCGCGGCGGCGAGCGCGCGGGCCGTCGCCAGCCGCGTCTCGTCGCGGTCGATCCCGGTCACCTCCGCCCCGAGCAGCGCCGCGGCGAGGCTGTGGCGACCCTCACCGCAGGCCAGGTCCAGAACCCGCATGCCGGACCGGATCCGATGAGCGTGCCACAGAAACCAGGTGCTGGGACGGGGCAGGCGCGCGACGGGGGGCAGGCTCACAGGGGTCGGTCCTCGGTGCGGGCGACGCTCGAGCAGCTCACGGCCCAGCCCGCGGATCTGCTCGTCATCGGGGGCGGGATCACCGGCGCTGGTGTGGCGCGGGACGCGGCAATGCGCGGCCTCAGGACGGTCCTGGTCGAGCAGCAGGACTTCGGGGCCGGCACCAGTTCGCGCTCGAGCCGCCTGGTCCACGGCGGACTCCGGTATCTCGAAACCGGCGACGTGCGGCTGGTGCTCGAGGCCAATCGGGAGCGGCGGGTGCTGCTCCGGATCGCGCCGCATCTCGTCTGGCCGTTGCCATTCGTCTTTCCCCTGCACCGCGGAGACCGGATTCCGCTGTGGCGGCTGGCGGCGGGGATGTGGCTGTACGACGCGCTCGCGCTGTTCCGGAATGTGCGGACCCACCGCATGTTGGGCAAGCGCGCGCTGCTCGAGGCGGAGCCGATGCTCCGCGAGCGCGGTCTCGTCGGGGGCGCGCGGTTCTACGACGCCCAGTGCGACGACGCGCGGCTCACCCTCGCCACCGTGCGGTCCGCGGTCCACCACGGTGCCCTGGTGGCGAACTACACCGCGGTGCGGGCGCTCGAGCGCACCGCGGGCCGGGTCGTCGGGGCGGCGCTCGAGGACCGGCTCACCGGGGCGCACGCGACCCTCCGGGCCAGCGTCGTGGTCAACGCCACCGGCCCCTGGGCCGACCGGGTCCGTGTGCTCGAGGATTCGGGAGCGGCGCCGCTGCTCCAGCCCACCAAGGGAATCCACGTAGTGGTGGACCGGCGCCGTCTCGACCACCGCGAGGCGATCGTGTTCACCAGTCCCATCGATGGCCGGGTGCTCTTCATCCTCCCCTGGGGCGACCTCTCCTATATCGGAACCACCGATACCGACACCACGGAGGCGCCTGAGGAGCTGTCCGTGACGGCCGACGACATCGTGTATCTCCTCCGCTCGGCGAACGCCCGCTTCCCCAATGCCCGGCTCGGGGTGGACGACGTGCGGGCATCCTGGGCGGGCCTCCGCCCGCTCGTGGCCGACCGCGACACGAAGCGCGCCTCGAGTCGCTCGCGTGACCATGCGATCGTCCAGGGGGCGGGCGGCATGATCACCGTCGTGGGCGGGAAGCTCACCACCTACCGTGCCATGGCTGAGGAGGTCGTGGACCGGGCCGTGCGGGAACTGCGATTCCGCGATGGGCGCCCGCGATCCGCGGGGATGAGGACCGACGAGGAGCCGCTCCCGGGCGGAGAAGCCGCCGATCTCACCCAGTTCCGCGAGCGCGGCCTCGAGCTGGGGGTCGCTCCCGAAACGGTCGAGCACCTGCTGCGGCACTACGGCACCGAAGCGGCGGGGATCTACAATCTGGGCGTCGGGGAACGGCGCCTGCTCCGCCGCCTCGCGCCGCCGCACCCGGCGGTGGAGGCGGAGGTGGTGCACGCCGTGCGGCGGGAGATGGCGCAAACGGTGGAGGACGTGCTGGTGCGGCGGATCCACCTGTATTACGAAGCGGCGGACCACGGCGCCCAGGCGGCCCGGCGCACGGCGGAGCTCATGGCCCGCGAGCGCGGCTGGGACGAGGCGCGGGTCGAGGAGGAGGCGGCCAGGTACGCGGCCTTCGCTACCTGACCACGATCCGCCCGGTCATGAGGTTGCCGTGTACCGCGCGGTTGGGGTGTACGTGCCCGGCGTGGTGAACGTGAACTGATACGTCGCGCCGCTGGTCGACAGGATGTTGCTGCTGGTGAAGTTGGTGCTGCCGGTCGATTGCACGCTGTGGGATTGCCCGCCCCGCTGGGCCAGTTCCACGTGACGGTTCCATTCACCGCGATGGTGTCGGCCGCCGGATTACTGGTGCCGCTTTCGGACGGCGGCTTGGCCAGGAGCAGCGGAGCTTGATCGGGCTGCAGGTCGCCGCCGCCACCCCCGCACCCCGCCGCGAGCGCACCCGCGACCCCGAGCACGCCCACCCTGATCCATGAACGACTTCGCATAACGCCCCCGACTGGATGATTGGCACCGTCTGCCACAGTTGTTACAACAAGCGTGCGTGACCGTACCACTTCTGCGCCGATTGGCAAGACCCGACGCGGACGGGGCGTTATCTTTCGTTGGCCCGGAGTACGGGCTTCCCCAGGGTAGGCCAACCCGCAAGGACGGTGGATCTCGTGGACCCGAACGTGTTCGAAACCGCCAACGCCGGCTTCGCGCAAGCCATGTACGAGGATTTCCTCCGCGACCCGGCAGCCGTCGGCATCGAATGGCGCCGCCTGTTCGAGAGCGGCGTCGTCGGCGAGCGGCCGGACGGCAACGGGGCGGTCGCGCCGGCCCGGGCGACAGCGCCGGCAGCCGCGGCGGCAGCAGCCCCGCCGGCCGCCGCGGCCCCCGCTCCGGCCGGCCTTCCACCCGGTGCCTCGCCCATCAAGGGGCCCGCCGCCAAGCTCGTCGCCAACATGAACGAGAGCCTGACGGTCCCCACCGCCACTACCCTGCGGGTGCTGCCGGTGGCCGCGCTCGAGGAGAATCGCCGGAGGCTCAACCGCGCGCTCCAGGCGGCCGGCCGGCCGGGAAAGATCTCCTACACCCATCTGATCGCCTTCGCCCTGGTCCAGGCTACCAGGCAGCACCCGGTCATGGGGCACACCCTCGCGGCGCACGACGGCGTCCCCTTCCGGGTGGCGCCCGAGGGCATCGCGCTGGGACTGGCCGTGGACGTTCAGCGCAGGGACGGGAGCCGTGGGCTGGTCGTGCCCGTCATCAAGCGGGCCGACACGATGGACTTCGCGGCCTTCCACGCGGCCTACGAGGAGCTGGTCGAGAAGGCGCGAGCCAACCGCCTGATGCCGGACGACTTTGCGGGGGCGACGATGTCGCTCACGAACCCCGGCGGGTTGGGCACGGTGGCATCGGTGCCGCGGCTCATGGCCGGCCAGGGGAGCATCATCGCCGTCGGCGCCATCGGCTACCCGGCGGAGTTCTCCGGGGTACCGGAGGAGCGGCTGGGGGAATTCGGAATCAGCAAGGTCATGACCGTCACCAGCACCTACGACCACCGCGTCATCCAGGGCGCGGAGTCGGGGACGTTCCTGGCGACGATGGATCGATTGCTTCAGGGCGACCAGGGCTTCTACGACCTCATCGCCGAGAGCCTCGGCCTGGGGGAGGCCGGCTATCAGCTCGCCCGCCCGGCCCCGGCCGCGCAGCCGGGCCGCGAGGCGGGCGGGCCGGTTGCCCCCGAGATGCTGTACCACGTGGCGGCCGCGATGGCGCTGGTCAAGGCGTTCCGCATGCACGGGCATCTCGCCGCCGACCTCGACCCGCTGGGGACCCCGCCCATCGGAGACCCCGCGCTCGATCCGGGTCCGCTCGGCCTCTCGCCCGAGGTGATGGCGGCCATCCCGTCCAGGGTGCTGCGCATCGCCGTGCCCGGCCGGACCCTCGCCGAATCACTCCCGTATCTCCAAGCCACCTACTGCGGTACGATCGCGTACGAGATCGAGCACATCTCGACCCACGAGGAGCGCGTCTGGCTGCGCGAGAAAATCGAGAGTGGCGCGTACCGCCAGCCGATGTCCGCCGACCAGCAGCGAGCGCTGCTGCAGCGTCTCACCGAGGTCGAGACGCTGGAGAAGTTTCTGCACAAGGCATATCTCGGCCAGAAGCGATTCTCCATCGAGGGCGTGGACATGCTCGTCCCCATGCTCGACCGCACGATCGAGCACGCGGCCGAAAGCGGGGCGCGCGACGTCGTGATCGGGATGGCGCACCGGGGGCGGCTCAACGTGCTCGCCCACACGGTCGGGCGGCCGTACGAGACGATCTTCGCCGAGTTCGAAGGAGGCCGGCACGTGGAGGCCGGCCAGCTCACGCCCGAAGGCGGCACCGGCGACGTGAAGTACCATCACGGCGCCGAGGGCGCCTACCGGACCGCCGAGAGCAAGGCGATCACCGTCACCCTGTCGCCCAACCCGAGCCACCTCGAGTTCGTGGGGCCGGTCGTGGACGGACGCGCGCGCGCCAGGCAGACCCAGCGGCGCGGGCGCGAGGCGCACCACGATCCGACCGCGGCGCTCCCGGTCATCATCCACGGCGACGCCGCGTTCGCCGGCCAGGGTGTCGTCGCCGAGACGCTCAACCTCGGCTCGCTCGAGGGATACCGCACGGGCGGCACGCTCCACCTCATCACCAACAACCAGGTCGGCTTCACGACCGACAAGGAGGACGCGCGCTCGACCCGCTACGCGTCCGACCTGGCCAAGGGATTCGACATCCCGATCATCCACGTGAACGGGGACGACCCGGAAGCGTGCCTGAGCGCGGTGCGGCTGGCCATGGCCTACCGCGACCGGTTCCACCAGGACATGCTGATCGACCTCGTCGGGTACCGCCGGCA
Source organism: Gemmatimonadales bacterium (assembly GCA_035699205.1). Taxonomy (GTDB): domain Bacteria; phylum Gemmatimonadota; class Gemmatimonadetes; order Gemmatimonadales; family GWC2-71-9; genus CAVVWJ01. The sequence continues at coordinate 19,450 of DASSBA010000077.1, read as the reverse complement.
CGGCCACAACGAGGGCGACGAGCCGGCCTACACCCAGCCCCTCATGTACGAGCGAATCAGGAGCCTCCCGACCACCCGCGAACTGTATGCGCGCGCGCTCGTGGCGGCCGGCGTGATCAGTGAGGAGGAGGCCGAGCGTCAGGCCACGGACGCCTACCAGCGGCTGGTGGACATTCAGCAGGGGTTCAAGGCCAGCATGAGCCGGGGCGCGCAGGGCGAATCGCCCCACAAGCTCGCCGGCCCGGGGCTGGAAGTGGAAACGGCCCTGACCGCCGAATTTCTCGTCGCGCTGAACGAACAACTGCTCAGCTGGCCGGAGGGGTTCACCGTCCATCCCAAGCTGCGGAAGCAGCTCGAGCGGCGCCGCGCGGCGCTGGGGCCGGAGGGCGGCATCGATTGGGCGCACGCGGAGACGCTCGCGCTGGCCTCGCTGCTCACCGAGGGCGTGCCGGTACGGCTCACGGGCCAGGACACCGCGCGCGGCACGTTCAGCCAGCGGCACCTCGTGCTCCATGACGTGGCCACCGGGGAGCGGCTGACGCCGCTCCAGCGGCTGCCGGGCGCGCTCGCCCCGCTCGAGCTGCACAACAGTCCGCTGAGCGAGCTGGCCACGCTCGGGTTCGAGTACGGCTACAGCGCCGCGGCGCCCGAAGCCCTGGTGCTCTGGGAAGCGCAGTTCGGCGACTTCATCAACGCCGCGCAGGTGATCGTGGACCAGTTCCTCTCGGCGGGGCTCTCCAAGTGGGGGCTGACCACGCGGCTCACGCTGCTGCTCCCGCACGGCTACGAGGGCCAGGGGCCGGAGCACTCGAGCGCCCGGCTCGAGCGGTTCCTCCAGCTCGCGGCGGAGGGCAACATCCGCGTCGCCAACCCGACGACGCCGGCCCAGTACTTCCATCTGCTCCGCCGGCAGGCACGCCGGACCCGCCAGCGCCCGCTGGTGGTCATGACGCCCAAGAGCCTGCTCCGGCTGCCGCAGGCCGCGTCGCGGCTCGACGACCTGTCACACGGGCGCTGGCACCCGATCCTCGATGATCCCTGGGCGGCCGGTCACGAGGACCAGATCACCCGGGTGGTGCTCTGCACCGGGAAGGTGTACTACGACCTGCACACGGAGGCCGAAAAGCTGGCCGCCGGCCGGCCGGCCATCGTCCGGCTGGAGCAGCTTTACTCGTTCCCGTGGGCCGAGGCGCGCACCCTGCTGGCCCGCTACCCGCGCATGGAGGAGCTGGTCTGGGTGCAGGAAGAGCCGCGGAACATGGGTGGGTGGAGCTACCTCATGCCCAGGCTGCTGGAGCTCGCGCCTCCCGGCGTGACCGTAGGGTTTGTGGGCCGCCCGGAACGAGCCAGCCCCGCGGAAGGGTACCCCGCGGCGCATGCCGCGGAGCAGGGCCGGATCATCCAGGAAGCACTGGGGAACGGCCGGGCGCAGCCGGCGCTCCCCACCATGGCGGTCGCCGGCGAGGCCAAGGGCTGACCGGGGCGCCTGCCTCAGCCCACCGCGTCCAGCACTCGCAGAGTCCCGTCCGCCACCGCGCCGAAGGAAACATGGCCGGCCAGCCCGCGAGCGTGGGTCTGCCAGGGAAATGACCCCGGGCCCTTGGTGAGGCCGAGCGCCGGGACCAGACCCTCGTCCACGGCGGCCCAGAAGGCCGTCCCGAAGCCGAGCCCCGCCGCCCGACCCACCCCGTCGAACCGGCGGCGAAGCACGGCATAGACGGCACCGGCGCCGATGCCGAGCGCCCAGTGGACGACGGAGCCGAGCTTTTCCCGCTGCTCGTCGGTGATGTCGGCCCCGATGGCCTCCGCCGCCTTCTCGGCCGCCGCACCGTAGGCGGTCTTTCCATGGCGTGCCTCGTCTTCCCGGCGTCTGGCTCCGCGGTCCTCGCGGGCGTACATCGCGCTCGTCACCTTGCCCATGACCCAGGTGGCCACGGCGCCGGCGATGGCGCCCTTGATCAGGTCCTCGGTCATGCTGGGGCGGGAAGGGCGTGGCATCGGGTTCTCCTTTCGAGGGCGTCATCCTTCGCTTCGTTCAGGATGACGCCGGAGCGGCGCCGGCGTCTGTGACCTGCCCCCCAGAGATGCAAGAAGGGGCGGCCGTCCTCGGCCGCCCCTTGTCGTTTCCACCCCGCCCGCGAGGTCAGTCCTTCGGCAACATCGGCCGTTCGGACACCTGCCGCGCCAATTCCTTCAGCGGCTCCGAGAGGTGCTCGCCATAGTGCAGGAGAAACACGCCGCGGGCGCGCTTCTGCATGAGGAACGCGACCAGGGGCGTGTCCGCCTTGGCTGCGTTGCACTCCCTGCACGCCAGGACCAGATTGTCCGGGCGGTCATAGGCGGTCTGCCCCCGGCGGGGGCGGACGTGATCCAGCGTGATCGTCTCGGGAGGCGTCTCGGTCCCGCAATAGGCGCATACTGAACCATGAAGGTCGAGAAGCCAATCGCGGTGGGACTGCATGGAGCGGCCGGGTGACCGGCGGAAGCTGGGGGGGGAAACTGCGCTGCGATGACGTGATCTGCGTGCCACAAAGATCCAATTCGAGGGTGAACATGAGGGCCTGCCAGGCAGACCGGCGAACGACAACTCAGGAATCTAGCAAGAATAACGCCAGAATGACAGGTCGAGCGCGTTCCGGGCTGGCCCTGGCGCTTTGTGCCGGCCTGCTGGCCGGGTGCGCCCCCGGCGAGCGGCCGGTGGACGCCGGTGGCCGCCGAGCCATCGAGACGGCCGTCCGTCGCTATGTCGCGGCCTCCAACCAGGGCGACGCCGAAGCCCTGGCCGACCTCTACTCGGAGGATGCCGTGCTGCTGCCTCCCGACCACGAGCCGGTCCGGGGACGGCAGGCCATCGGCGCCTACTGGAGCCAGGGGACCGACCGCGGGCTCGAGGTGACCACACTTGCCGTCGAGGTCAACGCGGACCTGGGCTATCTGGTGGGCCGCTACAATCTCCCGGCCACCGATGAGGAGCCCGCGGATTCCGGGAAGTACGTGATGTGCCTCAAGCGCCAGCGGGACGGAGCGTGGAAGCTGACCGCGGACATCTGGAACCAGAGCGGTGACCCCGAGGACGAGGAGGACGATCGCGCCCCACCGCCCTCGATCATCTGAGCGCCCTGCTCAGGGGGCCGCGAAGGGGGTTTCCACGTCGGGGACCGAGGCCCGGTAACGGGATTCCAGCAGCAACCCCCAGCGGCTGTCGTAGGGATGCACCTCGAGCGTGGGCCGGCCGTCCCGGAAGATCGGCCGATCCTCGTTGGCCCACTGGAAGAGGCTCCCGCTGAGATTGCGCACGTTGGTGTAGCCCTGCTGGGCCAGCCAGTGCGCCAGGCGCGCGCTGCGATAGCCCACGGACCCGTACACCACGATCGGGGTGTTCTTCGGCAGATTGCGCAGCGGATGGAGGCTGGGCCGGCCGGCGTCCATCCGTACGGCGTCGCGCAGATGGCTGATCTGGTACTCCGCAAGGGTACGCGCGTCCAGCACCAGCGGCTGCGTGCGGCTCGGGTCCTCACGCCAGCGGGCGAGCTCCGCCCGGTCGATCCACTGGACGTCCGGAAACTTGCGGGCGGTGAGCCGGCGGACGACCTCGAAGGCCGTGCCACGCCCGGCGATCAGCACCACCGCCGCTCCGATGAGGATGGGCACCACCACGACTACCAGCAGCGCGCCGAGCCAGGGCCGGCCGCTCCGCGCGCGCCGGGCCCGCTCCCAGCGCCCGCCGCCCTCCTGTTCAGGGGCCGCGTCCATGGCCGACTCCCTTCTCGTCAGGGTCATCGGACACCGCTCGGTCTGCGTCCGCCTCCTGCAATCTGCCCGCGCCGCGGCGGAAGCGACACCCTCCGGCGGTCACGGTTGCTCGATATCCGCCCTGAGCCGGAGCAGTGAGTCTTCGGTGGCCACCAGGGCGCCGCGGGCATCGGTGAGCTCCTGCTGCGTGCTCTGCACGAAGCGCCGGTAGGGCGCGATCGCCTCGTTGATCCGCTCGGCCGACTGGGTGATCTCGAGGTGCACCTGGCGGGTGAGCCCCTCGCGCAGTTTGGTGCGCAGTTCCGCGATCCGCCGCGAGAAGTCGCGCTGCGCCTGGCGCCGCTTGCGGGGAATCACGTAAAACCCGCCGACCGCCAGTGCGGTGGCGAGGAGCAGCCCGGTCACATCCGCCACCGCCCCGGTGAGGAGGGTGACGACCAGCGTGCCCAGGCCGAGCGCCCCGGCTTGCGCGAGTGCGGTGGCGGCGAACGTCCCCTGCACGTCGTTGGCGATGGCGCGCGCCTCGGCGTCCCGGTCGTAGCTTCCGACGGTCTCGCGCGCCACCCGCCCGATGGAGTCGAGCAGGGCCTGGCGGTTATAGGTGAAGCTGCCCCCCACCTCTCCGACCATGCCCTCGCGGTGGCGCTCGATCTGCCGCCGGTCGATGTAGCCGCTCACGTCCTGCCACGCCTTCAGGTTGCGCTCGACGATCCAGTCGATGATCCGCCCGGTCTCCGCTTCGAGCTGGGCGGGGGTGTCGCCGATGACCTCGCGCTCGAACGAGCGCCGCACGCCCTCGCTGTCCAGCAGGGTGCGGATCCGGCCGATCCGGAGCGTCTCCTCGAAGAATCGCATGCCGCGCTGCTCCATGTCGCCCAGCAGCACGTCGAGCCGGGAGAGCCGCGGCTCGACGTCGCGCACCATCTCGTCGTGGAACAGGGCGAGCTGCCGGTCGATGCTCTGGATGGTCTCGATGTCCTGCGCCAGCAGCTTGAGCCGCTGGAACGCCACGTCCTTGTACCGCGCCGCCAGCCGGAGCCCCACGTTGAGCGGGTTGAGCAGCTTGAGGCGGATCCGCTCCTGCTGGTCGAGGGTGCGCACCAGGTACTGCTCCACGGCCTCGAAGCCGCTCGCCTGCCAGGCCTCGGCCGAGCCGGCGGCACGGGCCGCGAGCGCGTCGCGCGCCGAGACGGCGAAGAGTCGCGGCGCCTCGCCCAGCAGCGCGGTGGCGTTGTCCCGGACGAAGTCGAGCACCTGCTGCTGGTCCTCCGCCCGGGCGAGGATGTCGATCTTGTTGACGACGAACACGATTTTTTTGCCCCACTCGCGGATCTGCTCGAGGAAGCCGCGCTCGCTCTCGGTGAACGGCCGGTCGGCGCTGGTGACGAAGAGCACGAGGTCCGAGCGGGGGAGGAAATCGCGGGTCAGTTCCTCGTGGCGGCGGATGATGGCGTTGGTGCCCGGCGTGTCCACGATGGTGATCTCGCGGAGCAGGTCGGCCGGATAGGTGCGCTCGAGCAGGTACGCTTCGAGGAGCTGCTCGGACGCCTCCGCGCCGTAGCGCAGCCGGTTGATCCGGTCGGTGGTGGGGGTGACGCCTTCGGGAAGCACCCGCTCGCCCAGCAGGGCGTTGATGAAGCTGGATTTGCCGGAGTTGAACTCGCCGGCCACGACCAGGAGGAACAGGCCCTCGAGCTGGTCGCGCGCCTCACGGAAGCGGCGCAGGTCGTCCGGATCGACATCCGTGCCGAACCGCTCGAGCGCGCCCGCGAGCCGGTCCAGCAGCTCGTGCTCGCGCGCGCGAAGGTCCTGCTCGCGCTCCGACAGGATGGCGCGGCGTCCCAGCAGTCTGCCGATCACGTCAGTGCCTCCGGCATGGGCGTCAGGCCGACCGGGCCCGGATCGGATCTTACCGCGTGTCGCGGGTGGGGGGCAACGGGGCCGGGATACCGAAAAGACCTTCACCACGGAAACACGGAGGTCACGGAGGCTGCACGGAGGCGCGAACCTCATTGATCTCCGCGCGCGACGCCCGACAGGCCGGCCGCCCCGAGCCGGAAGCCGTAGCCACGCAGCACGCCGGCGTGCCGTTCGACGCCGGTGCCGCCGATCACTGCGATCGATCCGGGCGGGAGCTTGCCGGGCAGCGCCGCGAGCGAGGGCAGCGCTTCGCGGACCACCTCGGGGTCGCTGCCACTCAGCGCAACCGCACGGGCCGAGAGTTTCCACGCCGCCCTGGCCAGCTCCGGCACCGGGAGATCGGGTCCAAGATAGTGGATCCGCCAGCCGTCCTCCTGGAGCATGGCGAGCGTCGCGAGCAACCCCCACTCGTGGCGCTCGCCGGGAAGACAGCCGGAGACCACCCGCGCCCCGCCGTCTCGGCTCATCCGGAGCCCGCCCTTGAGCGCATGGAGAATCACCTCGCTCGCCAGGTGTTCCGACGCGATGGGAAGGCCGCCGTCCGCCCACAGATCGCCCACCGACCTGGCCAGGGGCAGCACGACGTCACCCGCGAAGGCGCGGAGCCCGCGCAGCGCGAGCTGCTGCGCCACGAGGCCCTCCAGCCGCTCCCGATCCAGCGCGCGGATCGCCTCCATCAGTGCGGCGTGCGGCGAGCCGTCGAGCGATCGCGTCTCGGCGGCGCGCGCCAGGACCTGCTCGCACGGCCGCGCGGCGAGGTCGCCGATCCGCTCGCCTGCTTCGATCAGCCGGGCGTACGCCCGGAGCAGCGTCACCTGGTCGCCGGTATAGAGCCGGTAGCCATTGGGCATGCGGCGGGGACGGACCACTTCGTAACGGCGCTCCCACGCGCGCAGGCGTGACGGCGCCAGGCCCGTGAGCTCGGCCACCTCGTGGATCTCGTAGGTTCGGTCGGATCGTGCGACCGGCTTTGGGGCCACTGATTGCCCAGGCGCGAGTTACGGGGGCACGAACGGACGGCACAGATCATTGTACCACCGCGGCCCCGGAATCAGGGAGCGCACTCCTGCCAGGGCCTCCCGCGGCCGATTATCTTCCCCTCACTTCCCCTCCGCACGTCGCCTTGCGCCGGATGTTCCGCGCGCGAAAGGAGTCCGTTCTGACCGCTGAGAGCACTGGGATCCGGGCCGCACGAGCCGTCGACCCGACGGCCGCCACACCGGATTCCCTGCCCGACGCGCTGGCCTGGCGCAGCATCAACGCCATCCGCGCGCTCTCGATGGATGCGGTTCAGGCCGCGCAATCAGGGCACCCCGGAACGCCAATGGCGCTGGCACCCGCCGCGTACGTGCTGTGGCACCGCTACCTCCGGCACAATCCCGCCGATCCCGCGTGGCCCGATCGCGATCGCTTCGTGCTGTCGTGCGGCCACGCGTCGATGCTGCTGTATGCGCTGCTCTACTTGTCGGGCTACGATCTCTCGCTCGACGACATCAAAGCGTTCCGGCAATGGGGCTCCCGCACCCCCGGGCATCCCGAGCGCGGCCACACGCCGGGGGTCGAGACCACGACCGGGCCGCTGGGCCAGGGCGTCGGCAATGCGGTCGGGATGGCGATGGCGGAGCGCTTCCTGGCCGACCGGTTCAACCGCCCGGGCCACCGGATCGTGGACCACCGCACCTGGGCGTTCGCCAGCGACGGCGATCTGATGGAAGGTGTGTCCGGCGAGGCATCGTCGCTGGCCGGGCATCTCCGGCTGGGCAAGCTCACCCTGATCTATGACGACAACCACATCACCATCGACGGCGACACCGCGCTCTCGTTCTCCGAGGACGTGCAGCGCCGCTACGAGGGATACGGCTGGCACGTGGTCCGCGTCGCCGACGGCAACGACCTCGCCGCCATCTCCGCGGCGCTCGAGGCCGCCCGCGACGAGGCCGCGCGGCCGACGCTCGTCATCCTCCGCACGTACATCGCCGATCCCGCCCCTACCAAGCGGAACACGAGCCAGGCCCACGGAGAGCCGCTCGGCGCCGAGGAGGTGCGGCGCACCAAGGAGATCATGGGCTGGCCCGACGAGCCCGCGTTCTACGTGCCCGGAGATGCGCTCGACCACTGGCGCGAGTCGGTGGACCGGGGCGGAGCGCTGGAGGCCGAGTGGCGCACGCGCCTGGCCGCGTACGCGGCCGAGCACCCGGACGCCGCGCGCGAGCTGGAGCAATGGCTCTCCGGCGCGCTGCCGGACGGCTGGGAGCGGGACCTCCCCGTGGTGGCGCCGGCAAGCGGGCCGCTGGCTACGCGGCAGGCGTCGGGACTGGCCCTCCAGGCCATCGCGGCCGCGGTGCCCAACCTGATCGGCGGCTCCGCCGATCTCGGCGGCAGCACCGGCACCACGCTCAAGCAAGGCGGCACCTACGGCCCGACGACCACCGGCCGCACCATCCACTGGGGGGTGCGGGAGCACGGGATGGCTGCCTGCCTCAACGGGATCGCCGCACACGGCGGGCTGCGCGGGTTCGGCAGCAGCTTCCTGGTCTTCTCCGACTACATGAAGCCGGCCATCCGACTGGCCGCAATCATGCATCTTCCGGTCATCTACATCGGCACCCACGATTCCATCGGGCTCGGCGAGGACGGCCCGACCCACCAGCCGGTCGAGCACCTGGCGATGCTGCGGGCCATCCCCAATCTCGTGACGCTCCGGCCGGCGGACGCGACAGAAACGATCGAGGCGTGGCGTATCGCGATGACCCGTACCGACGGCCCCACGATACTCGTCCTCACCCGCCAGAAGCTCCCGGTGCTCGAACGCGCCGGCCTCGGCGCGGCGGCCGGCGTGGCCCGCGGGGCCTACGTGCTGCTGGACCCTCCTGGCGGCAGTCCGCAGGCCGTCCTCATCGCCACCGGCTCCGAGGTCCACGTGGCTCTCGGCGCTGCCCGGTTGCTGCAGGCCGACCGCGTTCGCGTGCGGGTGGTCTCGATGCCCTCGTGGGAATTGTTCGTCGCGCAGCCGGAGGCGTACCGGAACGAGGTCCTGCCCCCGGCCGTCCGCGTACGCCTGGGAATCGAAGCGGCCTCGCCGTTCGGCTGGGGGCGGTGGGTCACCGACGCGGGCGCGATGCTGGCCATGGAGGGGTTCGGCGCCAGCGCGCCGGGCGACCGGCTGTTCCAGGAGTTCAAGTTCACCCCGGAGCGTGCCGCCGAACTGGTGCGGCAGCTGCTGGCGGGGCGGCACCAACCGGGGGCCAGGGAGGGACGCGCATGAATCCGCTCGTGACACTCGGTGAGCTGGGCCAGAGCCCGTGGTACGACTACATCACCCGCGACCTCATGACGGCGGGCGAGCTGGCCCGGCTCATCGCCGAGGACGGCCTCCGCGGGATGACCTCGAACCCGACGATCTTCGAGAAGGCGATCGCGGGCAGCCGGCTGTACGACGCGGAGATCCGGGAACTCGCCGAGGCGGGGCGGAGCGCGCAGGAGATCTTCGAGCACCTGGCGGTGGCGGACGTGCGGACGGCGTGCGACGCGTTCGCCGGCGTGCACCAGGCCACGGGCGGCGGGGACGGGTTGGTCTCGCTCGAGGTCTCCCCGGCGCTGGCGCACGACGCCGAGGCAACGATGCACGAAGCCGAGCGGCTGTGGCGCGCGCTCGACCGGCCCAACGCGATGATCAAGATCCCGGGCACGCGCGAGGGGCTGCCGGCGATCACGCATTGCATCGCGGCCGGCGTAAGCGTCAACGTCACGCTGCTCTTCTCGGTCGAGCGCTACGCGGAGGTGATCGAGGCGTTCCTCGACGGGCTGGAACGCCGCTTCGCGGCCGGCCTGCCGCTCCGGACGATCACCTCGGTGGCGAGCTTCTTCGTGAGCCGGGTGGATGGGAAGACGGACCCGCTGCTCGACCGCCTGGGCGACCCGAAGGGCCTCCGGGGCCGCGTCGCGATCGCCAACGCCTGTGCTGCCTACCGGCTGTTCGAGTGGTCGCTCGGCACGCCGCGCTGGGACCGCCTGGCCAAGGCGGGGGCCAGGCCGCAGCGGCCGCTCTGGGCCTCGACCAGCACCAAGGACCCGCGCTACTCCGACGTGCATTACGTCGAAGCGCTGGTGGCTCCCCGGACGGTCAACACGCTGCCGCCGGAGACGTTCGCCGCCTACCGTGACCACGGCAGCCCGGCCGTACGAATTCACGAGGGCGTGGCCGCGGCGCCCGACCAGCTTCGCGCGCTGGGCGAGCTGGGCATCGACCTCGGCGCAATCACGCAGGAGCTGGAGACCGAGGGCGTGGCGAAGTTCGCCGGGTCGTACGGGGCACTGCTGGCCGGGATCGAAGGCAAGGCCGCGATGCTGGCGGGGGCGGGGCGCTGACGAGATTCAGCTTCACCACGGAAGCTCGGAATGCACGGAAGCCGGGCGGACAATCCCGAGGACGTCGTTCGACGGTGGTTCGCCGTGGCCGATTCCGTGTCCTCCGTGCTTCCCTGAGCCTCACCGGTTCGAATGTGACCGTCGCACAGGCGTAAGGGTCAGGCCGCGCTGTCGCTCCGCTCCGGCACCACCAGCGGCAGCCGCTCGCTCCGGGCCACGATGAGTGAGGTGAGCAGGTCTCCGGTCACGTTGGGCACCGTCCGCGCCATGTCGAGAATCCGGTCCACGCCCAGCACCAGGGCGATTCCTTCCGGCGGCACCCCCACCATCCCCAGCACCATGACCAGCAGCGGAATCGAGCCGCTCGGCACCCCCGCCACGCCGATGGCCGTGACCACCGCCATGATGATCACGATGACCTGGGTCACGAGGTCCATCGGCACCGCGAAGACCTGGGCCAGGAAGAGCACGGTCACCCCCTCGAACAGGGCGGTGCCGTTCATGTTCATCGTCGCGCCGAGCGGGAGAACGAACCCGGCGATCTCCGGAGGCACCCCGAAGTTGTCCTCGGCCGTGCGGATGGTGGTCGGGAGCGTGGCGTTCGAGCTGGAGGTGGAGAACGCCGTGATCATCAGGCCCCGGGCGCGCGCGAAGAAGCTGCGCGGGCCGATTCCGACGAAGGCCTTCGCGATCATGCCGATGACGCCGAACTGGTGTATCGCCAGCGCGACCAGGACCGTAACCACGTACAGCCCCAGCGATTTCAGCACGTCGAAGCCGAACTTGGCCGTGACCGAAAAGATGAGCCCAGCCACGCCGAGGGGCGCCAGCCGCATGGCGAAGCCGATGATCACCATGACCGCCTGGTTGATCCCCTCGAGCACCCGCATCACCGGTTTCGCCGCCTCCTCGGCGATCAGCGTGAGCGCGATCCCGAACACGAGGCTGAAGAAGATGAGGCCCAGCATGTCGCCATTGGCCGCGGAGGCGACCGGGTTGCGCGGCACGACGTTCACGAAGGTGTTGATGCCGAATCTGGTCTCCTCGGAGGCGACCAGCTTCTCGCCCGCCTGCGAAGAGTACTCGGCCATGAGTGCCGTGCGGATGGCGGGATCGAGCGCGTCGCCGGGCCGGATCAGGTTGACCAGCGTCAGCCCGACGCAGACCGCGAGGGCGGTCGTCACCAGGAAGATCACCAGCGTCTTGATCCCGACCCGTCCGATCCGCCGGAGATCGCCCAGCGAGGCCACGCCCATCGTGACCGAGGCGAATACCAGCGGGACCACCACCATGAAGAGCATCCGGAGGAAGATCTGCCCGACGGGTTGGGCGATGTTGTCCACCACCCAGTCCAGGGCCGGCGATTGGCGCGCGTAGATGTTGCTGGCCACGCCGGCGGCCGCGCCGAGCACCAGGCCGAGCAGGATCTTGGTGTGGAGCGCGAGGCCGCGCCGGGGAGCGGGTTCGGTCACGTGGACGAAATCCGGGAGTGAGGTTGGAACAATCTACCCGCGCGTCCCCCCTTGTATCTACCCGGCGTGGCGCCCACCCTTCAGCTCCGTTCGCGCGCCCCGCAACTCTCTCTCAGAGGCTTCCGCATGAGACGCACGTTCCTCTCCGGCTCGACGCTGGCGATCGCCATCGGGATGCTGCCGCCGTCCCCGGCGGTGGCCCAGCGGGTGGCCGCGCCGGCGTCGGCGCCCATCGGGAACGTGGGCTACGAGATCACCTTCGACTCGACCACCGCGCGATCCCGAACCATCAAAGTCGCCATGAACTTCGACGTCGCCGGGCCGGGGCCGGTGCTGCTCTCGCTGCCCGCGTGGACGCCGGGTGCGTACGAGCTGAGCTTCTTCGCACGGTGGGTCTCCAACTTCAATCCCAGGGCGGGGGACAAGGCATTGGCCTGGGACAAGCTCGACTACGACACCTGGCGGGTGCAGCCGGCGGGGGCCAAGGCGGTCACGGTACGGTTCGACTACCTGGCCGACACGCTGGACAACGCCATGGCGTGGTCCCGGCCCGACTTCGCCCTGTTCAACGGTACGAACGTTCTGCCCTACCCGGAGGGACGCGGCACCAGCTTCCCGGCCACCGTGACGGTGAAGACCGAGCCGGGGTGGCTCGTTGCCACCGGGATGCAAGCGGTGCCGGGGCAGCCCGGCAGCTACCGCGAGGGGAATTACCACGATCTGGTGGACAAGCCGTTCTTCGTCGGCCGGATGGCCTACGACAGCACGCAGGTAGCGGGGGTGTGGACCCGCCTGGCCACCTATCCCGCGGGCTCGCTCACCGGTCCCGCGCGAAGCCAGGTATGGGACGAGATCGGGAAGATGATCCCGGCGGAGGCCGCGGTGTTCCAGGAGACGCCGTGGCCGAACTATACGGTGATGATGATCTTCGACTCCTCGTACGGCGGCGGGAGCGCGCTGGAGCACACCAACTCCCACGTAGGGATCTACAGTCCCCAGTTCATCGGGAATCCCATCCTGGCCTCGATCACGGCGCACGAGATCTTCCACGCGTGGAACGTGAAACGGCTCCGGCCGGCGGACATGGTGCCCTACCGGTACGACCGGAGCGAGCCGACCCCCTGGCTCTGGGTGAGCGAGGGCATCACGGACTATTACGCCGACCTTGCGATCCTGCGCGGCGGCATCATCGACAGCGCCCAGTTCCTGGCGCTGACGGGAGAGAAGATCGCCAAGGTCTCCGAGATGCCGCCCACGGCGCTCGAGGACGCATCGCTCTCGACCTGGATCCACCCGACCGACGGCAGCGGCTATCTGTACTACCCGAAGGGCTCGCTGGCCGGGCTCCTGCTCGACGTGCTGATCCGGGATGCGAGCGACAACCGCCGGTCGCTGGACAATGTCATGCGCGAGCTGTACCGGAGCACCTATAAGGCCGGCCGCGGGTTCACGGGGCCGGACTGGTGGCGCGCGGTCTCGCGAAACGCCGGGGGAAAGAGCTTCAATGACTTCGCGGCCAGGTACGTGGACGGCCGCGTGGCATACCCGTGGACGGACGTCCTCCCGCTGGCGGGGCTTCGCGCGGTCGCCGACACCATTCGCGAGCCACGGCTGGGAATTGCCACCGCGCTCGATTCGGCGGGCGGCATCATGGTGGCGCAGGTGCAGCCCGGCAGCGCCGCAGACGCGGCCGGGATGAAGAGCGGCGACGCGCTGCTCCGGCTGGGCGGCATCGCGGTCACCGACTCCACGTTCGGCGAGCAGTACCGCGCGCGGTTCGGGACGCAGGAGGGCCAGCCGCTCCCGATCGAAGTGCGCCGGGGCGGGCAGACGCTCACGCTGAACGCCAGGGTGCGGCTGGCGACCCGGGTCGAAACCCGGCTGATGGTGGACTCGACGGCATCGGGGAAGGCGGTGCGGGTGCGGGAGGGGATCTTCACCGGGAGGACCGGTGGGTAGGCGGGTGGACGAATCGGCGGCGTGTGGGTAGGCGGCCATGGGACTGAACTAACATCCTGGGCCCGGTCATCATCGGGGCCACGATCAGCACCTCCTCGCTACCGTGCCATGCTATCGCCCGGCGGCATGCTATCGGCCCGCGGCACGCTATCGGCCCGCGGCACCCCATCACCCGCCTGCAGGCTATCGCCCGTCCCGGCGCTGTCGCCCCGCTGCCCGGTGTCTGCCCCGACCTCCACCGCGCCGCCGCCCACCAGGTTGGCCCCTTTCCGCACGATGTCGCGGATCCGGATCGGCGGCTCGAGCCGCTGCCCGACGGCAGGCGCCGCCTGGATCTTCCGGACCACGTCCATTCCCAGCACCACCCGCCCGAACGCCGCGAATCCCTGGCCGTCCGGGTTCCGCTTCCCGCCGAAGTCGAGCGCCGGCTGATCCCCGATGCAGATGAAGAAGTCGGAGGTCGCGCTGTTGGGTGCGTCGCGCGCCATCGAGATCGTTCCATCCTTGTGCGCCAGCCCGGTGACCCTGGTCCGCTCCAGCGTGATCGGGGGAAAGTCCTTCACCCGGAGCGAGTCGAGGCCCGCCTGTACCACCTCGATCTTCACCTTGTCCTTGGGCTGGTTGTCCTTCCGCACCGTCCGGTGGAAGCGGCCGAACCGATAGAACCCGAGGTCCACGTAGCGCAGGAAGTTCGCGGAGGTGAGCGGGGCGTGCACGCTGTCGATCTCCGCCTCGATGTTCCCCAGATCGGTCTCGATGATCACCCGCGGCAGCGCCTGCGCCGCGGCGCGATCCACGAGCGCGGGCATGATCAGCGGGATGCAGAGCACCCAAAGCAAACGGGAGAGCATCTGAAACGGCCGTCTCATCGCGGTTCTCCGTGCCTCCGTGGTGATCAGTCCGATGCTAACCCTTCGCAAACAGCCTCGCTAGATCGCCCACCGCCAGCGGCTCGGGGCCGATCTGCAGCCCGGTGAGCCACGCGGCCCGCCCCAGCACGCCCGCCGGTTCGGCGCCCGCCGCCCGCAGCTCCCGGACGCCGGTGTCGCCGCTCGACTTGCTCAGCTTCTCGCCGCCCGGTTTCCGGATGAGCGGATGGTGCAGGAACACGGGTGGGGCCGCCCGCCCCAGCCGCCGGACGAGCAGAAGCTGGCGGCCGGTCGAGCCGAGGAGGTCCTCTCCCCGCACGACCAGATCCACGCCCTGCCGGAGGTCGTCCACCACCACCGCGAACTGGTAGGTCCACTGCCCCAGCCGGTCGCGCAGCAGCAGGTCGCCGCACTGGAGGGCCGGGTCCTGCTCCTGGGGGCCCAGCCGCGCGTCGATGAACCGCTCCAGGCCGGGCTCGATCAGGAGGCGGAGCCCGCGCCCCGCCGCCTCGAGCCCCCGGTTCCGGCAGCGCCCCGTGTAGCGCGTCTCCTCGTCGAACACGTCGCCACGCTCGCGGGCCAGGTCCTTCCGCGAGCAGTCGCAGGCAAAAACACCGGCGCCGAGGCGCTCGAGCGCGGCGGCATATGCCTCGCCCGCATCGCTCTGGCGCAGCGGCGAGGTGCCCGACCGGAACTCCGCCACCGGTCCGACGTCGGGCTCGAAACCGAGCCACTCGAGGTCGTCGAGCAGGGCCGACTCGTAGGCGGGCCGGCAGCGGCGCCGGTCGTGGTCCTCGAGCCGGAGCAGCACGCGCCCGCCGAGCGCCCGGGCGACCCCCCATACCCACACCGCGTTGGCCACGTGGCCCAGGTGCAGGTAGCCGGTGGGACTCGGCGCGAATCGGGTGAGCGGCCGCTCGGGAAGCCGGGCCGCGAGCGCGGAGAGATCGAATGGCGGCACGGAATGAAGATCGCCGGACCACCCGGGCTTGCGCGACCCTTCCGCCGGCGCTTCATATCCACGCATGGCCATCCGCGAAGTCGTCATCACCTCGTTGAGCGACCTCATTGCCCAGACCACGCCGCCCGAGCCGGATCCCGCGACCGGACGGCGGCGGAGCAGCGGCGTGTACCGCGGCGCCGCCGATGCCAGCTGGCCGCTGCTGACGAGCCTGGACCAGCTCGGCGGCGCCGCGGCGCCGCACACCAAGGCCGACCTGGAGGAGTACATCCTCCGGAACTTCATCCGCTACTCCCGCCCCTATCACGCGAGCCCTCCGATCAACGACTGGGAGGTGCTCGTGGCCGCCCAGCACCACGGCCTCCCCACCCGGCTGCTCGACTGGACGTACTCGCCGCTGGTCGCCGCCCACTTCGCGACCGTGCAGGGATCCGGCAGGGCCGACCGGGCCGTGTGGCGGCTCGACTGGAAGGAGGTCCACCGCTGCTTCCACCTGCCGGAGCTCGCGCTGCTGATTCAGGACCTGGAGGGAATTTTCGGAGGGCACCGCCCGTTCACGCCATCGGCCCTGTTTGCGATGCCGGAAGGCAGCCGGCCGTTCGCCTGCATGCTGGAGCCGCCGTCGCTCGACGCCAGGATCGTGGCGCAGTCGGCCGCGTTCACGCTCTGCTCCGAGAAGCGCCAGTCGTTCGATGATTTCCTGGAGGGTCATGGTCTGGGCGGCGCGCTGACCAGGATCGTGATCCCGGCGCAGCACGCCGGCCGCATCCGGGACCAGCTCGACATGGTCAGCGTGGACGAGCGCCGGCTATTCCCCGACCTCGACGGCGTCGCCGACTACCTGAAGCGCTACTACTCCTGAGCGGCCGTCCCAGCCATGCCTCCCGCAGCGCGAGCTGCTCGGGGGTGGGGTTCGAATCGATCTCGAACCGGACGGGCCGTCCCCGCGGGTCATCCACGAGGGTGATGCCGAGCCGGGCATAGTATTCCCGCATCGGGAGGTGTTGCGCGTCCAGGACGTAGCGATCGAAGAACTCCCGGATCTCGGGATAGGTCATCGCCACCAGAGTATCCAGGAAGGTCGGGTCGGGAAACGCCCGGCGCTTGCCGTAGCGATGGGCCAGCTCGATGATCAGGTCCCGCAGGCCGCGCCGGCCGTGCGACAACTCGAGCAGCCGGATGTCGAGCAGCCCCGCGGTGAGCGCCCCGCGCATGTAGATGTTCCCGTACTGCGCCTGCCCCGAGTCGCTGTAGGAGGTGAGCGCCAGCTTCAGCAGACTCCAGGTGGTGTCGAACGCCTGCCGGTCGATCTGCAGCTTGCGGATCTGCGTCTGGAGATACTGCTCCGGCGTCACCAGACCGGCCCGGAGCTGCATGTCGTGCGCCGCCCATTCGGTGGTCCCCTCGTACAGCCAGAGATGCCGCGAGGGCACCGGCGTGACGAAATTGAAGTGCTCGACGATCTCGCTGTGGATGTTGAGCGGGGTCACGATGTGGAAGAACTCGTGCGCGGCGATGTCGGTCACCCGCTGCCCCACCGAGTCGGTGAACTCTCCCTCCTTCAGCACGTACTCCGAGCTGAACGAATGCTCCCATGCGCCGGCGGCGGAGTCGCCGAAATGGTAGAGAAAGGTGTAGCGGTCCACCGGCAGCCGGCCGAGAAAGCCGCCGGCGGCGTGAAGCATCCCGGTCATCGCGCCGAGGAGCTGGCTCGCCTTGATCCTGCCGGTCACGGAGTAGGCGTAGACGTCGATCGGCACGCCGGTCACGACCAGACGCGCCCTGGAGAGCCGGCCGAGCAGGATGGGCGAATCCACCAGTTGGTCGTAGCTGTCGGCCACGTAGACGCCGTCGGGGCCGCGCCTGAGCGCCGTCCCGGCCTGCCAGGCGGCGGGATAGGCCAGCCGCAGGCGAACCGGCGCGGCCTGGAGTCCCTCGGGATAGCCGATCACGGCGTGCGGGTTGATGAGCACGTGATCAGGCTCGATGGATGTGCCGCACATCCGGTAGATCGGGTGGTCGAGCGGGCTGTCCCAGGTTTCCGCGACGGCGTACCGGATGACCCGGACCCGCGCCGGCCGCGCAAGGCGCCACTGGTTCACGCCGATCCGCTCGGCCGGCACCAAGCGACCCCGGCCGTCGAATGCCTCGAACGCCTTTACATACCGGCCGATGTTCATGACCTGATAGGTGCCTGGCGCCGTCGCGGCGAACTGGTAGACCGCATTCGCCTCCGTAAGCCCGGTCACCCGCAGCGTGACGTGAAAGAGGTCGTCCGCGCGACGGTTCAGGTCGATGCTGTAGGACAGCGATGCCGGCGGCGCCGCGGCGAAGGCCGAGCGCGGGACCAGCACGAGGGCGAGGAGCAGCGAGCGGCCGGGAACCTTCATGATGAACCTGCCTGGGTGGAGTCCGGCCGCCCGGGAGTCGGGTGCCGCTTCGGGTGGGACGGATGGCGCGCGGCGCGGGTTTCAGTCGCGCGTGCGGGTGCGGCGCCCGCGCCGCTGTCGGCCTATTATTCCCCGGTCCCGGAACGCTGTTCCACCCCCAGCGCGGGCGGCCTCTCCGCCACCATGACCCCCGACGCCGTCGTGGTAGGCTCCGGCCCGAACGGGCTCGCCGCTGGCATTCTGCTCGCGCGGGCTGGCCTCCGCACCGAGATCCGCGAGGCCGCGCCGACCGTCGGTGGGGGGCTTCGATCCGAGGCGCTCACGTTGCCCGGGTTCACCCACGACGTCTGCGCCGCCGTGCACCCGCTCGCCCTGTCGTCTCCGTTCTTCCGCGCCCTGCCGCTGCACGAGTTCGGCCTGGAATGGATCCAGCCGCCGGCGGCACTCGCGCACCCGCTGGACGGCGGAACCGCCGCGGTGCTGGAGCGATCGCTGGATGCCACGGTCGCGGGCCTGGGCCGGGGTGGCAAGAGCTGGCGCAGACTGCTCACGCCGTTCGTCGAGGCGTGGAACGAACTGACGGACGACGTGCTCGCCCCACCGCTCCATTTCCCCCATCACCCGCTGCTCATGGCCCGGTTCGGCCTCGGCGCCCTGCTGCCGGCGGCGCTGCTCGGCCGCGCGCTGCGCGGTGCGGGGGCGCGTGCGCTGTTCGCGGGCAACGCGGCGCATTCGTTCCTGCCGCTCGAGACACTCGGGACGGGCGCGTTCGGGCTCCTGCTCTCGACCGCGGGACATGCGGTGGGCTGGCCGATCGTGCGAGGCGGCTCGCAGCGACTGGCCGACGCGCTCGCCGCCTACTTCCGGTCGCTGGGCGGCGAGATCCGGACCGGCGCGCCGGTGGAGCATCTGAATGAGCTGGGCACCGCCCGCGTCGTGATGCTGGATCTGGGGCCGCACCAGGCCGCCCGCATTGCGGGGGACCGACTTCCTGCCGAGTATCGTCGCGCGCTCGAGCGCTACCGCTACGGTGCCGCGGCGTTCAAGCTCGACTGGGCGCTGGACGGGCCGGTTCCGTGGACCGCGCCGGAGTGCGCGCGGTCGGCCACGGTCCACCTGGGCGGCACGCTGGAGGAGATCGCGGCGTCGGAGGCGGCTCCCGCGCGTGGCGACGTGCACGAGCGGCCCTTCGTGCTCTTCGTGCAGCCGACGCTGTTCGATGCCTCCCGCGCGCCGCCGGGCAAGCATACCGCCTGGGCCTATTGCCACGCGCCCAACGGGTGCACGCTCGATCTGACCGACCGGGTCGAGCGGCAGGTGGAGCGATTCGCGCCGGGATTCCGGGCGCGGATACTCGCGCGGAACATCATGACGCCGGCGGAGCTGGAGCGCCGGAACGCGAACCTCGTCGGCGGGGACATCAACGGCGGGATGATGGACCTGCGGCAGGTGTTCGCCCGGCCGGTGGCCCGGGCGACGCCGTACCGGACGCCGGTGCGTGGGCTGTACCTGTGCTCGGCCTCGACGCCGCCGGGGGGTGGGGTGCACGGGATGGGGGGGTACTACGCGGTGCGGGCGGCGCTGAAGGAGCTGGCCGGCTCATGAGCGAGATGCGCGGGCGGGATCCCTGGCCCGATTCGGGATCGCGGGCCGAACAGCGGGAACTACAAGGACACGAAGGACTGCAAGGCACGAAGAGTTCGTCATCCGGAACGGCACCTTGGACCCGGGCAACACCAGCGAGTTGTTGGTGGCTCC
>DASSBA010000076.1:0-1651 GCA_035699205.1 Gemmatimonadales bacterium | reverse complement strand
CATTCATGGAGACGAAGCCGGACTTCCGGGCGCCGGTCCCGGTGCCGGCGCGGTACGCGGCGGCCGGGTACTACCCGACGGAGTATCGGGTGTACTGGCACGCGGGAGCGAAGGAGTATCGGGTGGCGCTGAGCGGATTGGTGAGGCGGGACTGAGGGCGGGCGGCTGGTGAGGAGGGCAGGCCGCTTCGGCGGGCGTACCCCTCGCGATCACCCGTTCAAGGAATCGCGACCGCCTCGGGCAGCCAAGTCTCCTGGGCATTCGCAATGAAGCGTCGAGGGACCGGGAGCTTCTTGAGCACGTGGCTCTGGAGCCGAAGAAAGCCGTTGGCGGCGCGCTGCCAATGTCGAAGTGCTGGGCGGCCAAGACGAGCACGGCGCCGTTTTTTACTCCGGCCCAGCCGGTCAGCGCCTGCGCGGAGCGCGGGACGGTCCGGCTTGTCGGCTGCATAAGCGAGTCAGACTACGACGGCACCAGGACTCGCCTTCGATCCGCTAGTGTCGCTGAACCACCCAGGCAACGACGAACGCCAGAGGCGGGACCAGATTCAGGGCCGCGAGCTTCAAAAGATCCGGCAATCCTGCGCTGACTCCAACGATACCGCCGCCATCGGCAACTCCTCGGAATGCGTTGAAGGCGCGCCACCCAATGAGCATGAGGACGCCGAGCGCCCAGAACACGGAGATGACAAGTACACGGCCCAGCGACCATTCCCGAATGCTCATTCGCCGGCGCTCCTTGAAGCTGAGTTGCCGCTGTCTGACTATAGGTGCGCGCGGGGCTCACTCGCGCATGGGGGGAGCCGCGCCAGGGCGATCCAGTGACCGCTGGCCGAACGACTTCGCGATGGCGACTTCGCCCCGCCCCGGATCCGCCTTCGCCATCAGCCGCAGAAACTCCCGGTACCCCACCGCCGCCGCGCCGCGGTCTCCCGCGAGCTCCGCCGCCCGCGCCGCGCCGAAGGTACTCCTGGCCCGGCGGGGCTCCCGCGCCAGCGCCATCCGGTACGCCAGGCGGGCCTCCGACGGGCGCCCCACGGCAATCAGCAGGTCTCCCTCGAGCTCGCGGGCCGGCAGCAGCTCTCCGGGCGTCACCTGGTGCTTGTCGGTGACCTCCTCGGTGTCGGCCGCGGCCTTCGCCAGTGCGAGGGCGCGCGCCGTGTCGCCGGCCGCGAGCGTTGCCCAGGCGTCGGCCGCGTCGCGCTTGATGCGCACGATACGGCTCCAGTAGGGCTCGCCCTTCGCCTCGAGAGCAGCCGCGATCGAGTCGAGCGCCCCGACTTCGGCGCGGGCCTGTTCCGCGCGGCCGCTGCGGGCTCTCCCGACCGCGCGGGTGAACCGGGCCAGCGCCGAGACGATCGGGGCCGGCGAGCCGGGCGGGACCGGGAATGCCGCCGCAGCCGCCCAGTCGCCCCGCTCGAGCGGGATCCTCGCCGCCATCGCGGTTCCATTGTACGAGGCGACCAGCCCCCGCGCGTTGGACGTCGCGTGGCCCTGCCCCAGAGCGACCACCGCGCGGGCCGCCGAGTCCTGACCGCGCTGCAGATAGCCGTAGACCGCATAATCGAGTGCGTGCAACTCCTCCGGCGCGCCGGTCAGCCCGGCCGCCCTGGCGTACTCCGAGCCGGCCCGGTACGACTTCCAGTTCGAGG
>DASSBA010000075.1:0-6670 GCA_035699205.1 Gemmatimonadales bacterium | reverse complement strand
GAGTCGTGAGGCAAAAACACTCACGACTCACGACTCACGACCCACGACTCACTTCAAGAACAACAACGCCCGATAATTCGGCAGCGGCCACAGGTCGGCCGCCACCACCGCCTCCAGCGCGTCCCCCGTCTCGCGCAGGCGGGCCATGGCGGGTCTGAGCTCCCGGGCGATCTGCGCGGCGTGCCTGGCCGGCTCCGGTTCGTGGTGCGCCGCCAGCCGTTCCACCTCGGCCGTCCGGCTCCGGAACTGGGTGACCAGTTCCACGAGCTCGCGCAGCGCCTGGGTGGTGTCGCTCGCGTCCACGCCGGCGGCCTTGGTGGCCGCCACCGCTTCCGCGACCCGCCGCTGATGCTCCAGCGCGGCCGGAAGAATCTGTGACTTGGCCATCATCACCATCGTCTCGGCCTCGATGCCGAGCTGCTTCACGTACTTCTCGATGGCGATGTGGACGCGGGAGTCGAACTCCGCCTTCCCCAGCACGCCGTACTTCTTGAACAGCTCCCAGTTCTGCCGGTCCTTCAGCAGCTTGAACGATTCGACGGAGTCCTTCAGGTTGGGCAGCCCGCGGCGCGCCGCCTCCGCGTGCCACTCCTCGGAGTAGTTGTCCCCGTCGAAGATGACCCGCTTGTGCTGCTTGATGAGGCGCTTGAGCACGCTCAGCGCGGCGCGCTGGAGCCCGGCCGCCGTGGGCTTCGATCCCACCGCGCGCTCGAGCTCGGTGGCGACGTAGTCGAGCGACTCGGCCACGATCGTGTTCAGCACGGTGTTGGGCCACGCGATGCTGGCGGTCGAGCCCACCGCGCGGAACTCGAACTTGTTGCCCGTGAACGCGAACGGCGAGGTGCGGTTGCGGTCGCCCGAGTGGCGGGGAAGCTGGGGGAGCGTCTTGGCGCCGAGATCGAGGGTGCCCCCGCGGATGGTGCGCTTGGGCAGCCCCTTCTCCACCTGCTCCAGGATGTCGCTCAACATCTCGCCGAGAAAGACGGAGATGATCGCCGGCGGGGCCTCGTTGGCGCCGAGCCGGTGGTCGTTGGCCGCCGAGGCGATGGAGGCGCGCAGCAGGCCGGCATGCACGTCGACCGCGCGAATCGTCGCGACCAGGAACACCAGGAACTGCAGGTTGGTGTGGGTCTCGTCCTGGGGGTCGAGCAGGTTGACCCCGGTATCGGTGGACATCGACCAGTTGTTGTGCTTGCCCGAGCCGTTGACGCCGGCGAACGGCTTCTCGTGCAGCAGCGCCTGGAGACCGTAGCGCGGGGCCACGCGTTTGAGCGTCTCCATGATGAGCATCTGATGGTCGCTCGCGATGTGGCTCGGCTCGAACAGCGGCGCGATCTCGTACTGGCCGGGCGCGACCTCGTTGTGCCGGGTCTTGACCGGCACGCCGAGCCGGTAGAGCTCCTGCTCCGCCTCGGACATGAAGGCGAGCACCCGCGGCGGGATGGTCCCGAAGTAGTGGTCCTCGAGCTGCTGCCCCTTGGGCGGCCGGGCGCCGAACAGCGTCCGCTCGGAGGTGACCAGATCGGGCCGCTCGAAATACAGCTCGCGGTCGATGAGGAAGTATTCCTGCTCCGGCCCGACGGTGGTGAACACCCGGGAGACGCCCTTGTCGGTTCCGAACAGCCGGAGCACGCGCATGGCCTGCTGCGACAGCGCCTCGACCGAGCGCATGAGCGGGATCTTGGTGTCGAGCGCCTCGCCCGTCCAGGAGACGAATGCGGTCGGGATGCAGAGGGTGACGTTGTTGTCGCCCCGCATGAGGAACGCCGGGCTGGTAGCGTCCCATGCGGTGTAGCCGCGGGCCTCGAAGGTGGCGCGGATCCCGCCCGAGGGGAAGCTGGAGGCGTCGGGTTCCCCCTGGACCAGTTCCGACCCCGAGAAGTTGAACACGACCCCGCCGTTCCCGTCCGGCCCGGCGAGCGAATCGTGCTTCTCGGCGGTGAGGCCGGTGAGCGGCTGGAACCAGTGGGTGTAGTGGGTGGCACCGTTCTCGATCGCCCAGTCCTTCATGCTGGCGGCGACCACGTCGGCGACGGCCGGGTTGAGCGGCTCGCCCCGGTCGATCGTCTGGACCAGACTCCGGTACACCTCCTTCGGGAGGCGCTGCCGCATGACGGTGCGGGAGAAGATGTCGCTGCCGAAGATCGTGTCGATCCGGTCGGCGGGGGAACCTCCGTTGAGGGAACGTGCTGAAGTGGTCACGTGTGCCTGCGCCTCGGTGGTGGATGGTGGACGGGAATGGGAACAACATAATCACCCGGAAACGCAAGCGGCGGAGAAGCTCTCTCCGCCGCGGGGCACTCGCCCGGTCGCAGTCGCTCGGTGGCACTCGCTCGGTCGAGCCGTCGAGAGAGTCTCGCGTTCGAGTCACCCTGAGCGCAGCGAAGGGGGCATGCCCTTGGGCATGGCTCCTTCGCTGCGCTCAGGATGACTCATGGTGGGGGCCCCCTGCGGCCGCTCTCCGCCGCGCCTGGCGCCTCCGCACCCTCGCCTGCGCTCCACCGCCATCGTTCCCGCGTCCGCGCTCCACCGCCTGCGCTCAGGCCACGCCCACCGGCGTGGCCAGCGCGTCGGCCAGATCCGCGAAGTCGGGATCGGGGAGGTCGGTGTAGACCGGATTCGAGAGGTAGCGCTCGCCGAAGTCGCAGATGATGGAGACGATGAGCCGGCCCGCGTTCCCGGGCCGGGCGGCCACCTGGAGCGCGGCCCAGGTGATCGAGCCGCTGGAGATGCCGGCGAAGACGGCCTCCTCGCGCGCCAGCCGGCGCGTCGTGGCGATGGCGTCGTCGTTGGTGACCCGCACGACCTCGTCGTAGATCCGGGTGTCGAGATTGCCGGGGATGAACCCGGTTCCGATCCCCTGCTGCTTGTGGGGCGACGGCTGACCGCCCGAGAGCACCGGGCTCTCCGCCGGTTCCACCGCGACGATGTGGATGTCCGGCTTGCGCTCGCGCAGAAACCGGCCCGCGCCGGTGATGGTCCCGCCGGTGCCCACGCCGGCGACGAAGACGTCCACCTTGCCGTCGGTGTCCGCCCAGATCTCGGGCCCGGTGGTGCGGTAGTGGATCGCCGGGTTGGCGGGATTGTCGAACTGGCGGGGCATCCAGCCCCGGTCGCCCAGGCGGGCCAGGATCTCCTCGGCCCGGGCGATCGCCGCCGTGATCCCCTTGGCGCCTTCGGTCAGCACCACTTTGGCGCCGAGGGCCCGGAGCATGTGCCGGCGCTCGAGCGTCATCGTGTCGGGCATGGTGAAGATGCAGCGGTAGCCGCGCGTCGCGGCCACGGAGGCCAGGCCGATGCCGGTATTGCCCGAGGTGGGCTCGACGATGACCATCCCGGGCCGCAGCAAGCCCTTCTCCTCGGCGTCGTCGATCATGGCGGCGCCGATGCGGTCCTTCACCGAGTTGAACGGGTTGTACCCCTCGTGCTTCACCGCGACGTGGCCGGGCAGCCCCCGGCCGAGCCGCTCGAGGCGGATGAGTGGCGTGTTGCCGAGAGTCTGGGCGACGGTCTGGTAGATCCTGCCGTGGGGCATGGGGGAAGAAGCTAGGCGGAAAGACGGAAGGACGGAAGGACGGAAAGGTGGAAAGACGGAAAGGTGGAAAGGTGGAAGGGATGCGCGGAGGTCGGTTGCCGGGTCGCATTCACCGGCCTTGCGAACGCTCGGCAGCGGCGCGGGCGAGCCGGATGTCGTCGCGGTACTGGAAGGGATGGCGCGGATGCGCCCGCTCGAGGGCGTTACGGCGAGCGGTCGTCACGGATCAGCGGCCCGTAGGCGGCCACCGCCGTGTCGGCTTTGTTCGATGGGCGAGTCGAAGCCGACCGCGCGGATGGTGCTGCGCTGAGCTGGGGAAGCGAACGGACAGGGTGGGATTCGAACCCACGATACCCTCACGGGTATACCGGTTTTCGAGACCGGCTCCTTCAGCCACTCGGACACCTGTCCTGATGCGACTCAACTGATTTCGGCGGTGAATCTTACACTCGCGACCTCAAGGTTTCCAGGAACCCTGCCACCGCGCGTCCGCGTCGACAATCACCGGAGAGCCATGCTCGGGTGGTCAGGATAGCGGGAGCAGCCCGCTTCTTCAAGCCGCGCCGCACGCGGCCAAGGTGCTCGGGAGGCCTGAACGGGCCGTCAGCTGTCATCGAGGGAGCGAAGCGGCCGAGGGATCTGCTGCGCCGGGCTCGAACCATGCCCGCAGCAGATCCTTCGCTGTGCTCAGGATGACAGATTGGCGTTGGCGCCAGCCGATGCATCCGGGCCTCATTGAACCCTCGGCGTAGGCGCGCCAGGCGTCGGCCCCGAGGCCTGATGCGTCGCCCACCACCGTCTCGCCTCTTCCTCGCCCCAGGGCTCGATCGCGACCTCGGCGAGGAGGCGGTCGAGCTCGCCGGCGGTCTGCGGCCGGGCGGCCGGCGCCTTGGCCAGGCAGGCCAGGACCACGCGTTCCAGTGCGGGCGGCAATGGGACCTCCGCGCGCTGCGAGGGCGGGACCGGCTCGGACTGAAGGTGCTTCGCGACCATCTGGAGGCTGGTTTCGGCCTCGAATACCACCTGTCCGGTCAGCAGGTAATACGCGACGCACCCGAGCGCGTAGATGTCCGCCCGCCCGTCCACCGCCTCGCCCAGCGCCATCTCGGGCGCCATGTAGGCAGGCGTGCCCGGCGTCAGGCCGGTGGCGGTGGCCTGCGAATGCTCCGTTCCCCCATCCGCGACGAACTTGACCAGCCCAAAGTCGAGCACCTTGACGAAGTCGTGCTGCAGGCCCAGCCGGCCCACATGGATGTTCGCGGGTTTGATGTCCCGATGGACCAGACCATCGGCGTGGGCCTCCTCCAGCGATTCGCAGACCTGGCGAAGGATGTAGACCACCCGGGCAGGCGGGAGTGGGCCGTCCCGGCGAACCAGCGACTCGAGATCCAGACCGTCCAGCAGCTCCATCACCAGATAGAGGGTCCGGTCTTCCGTCACCCCGAAATCATAGAGCTCCACGGTGTGCGGCGACCGCAACCGCGCCGCCGCTTCGGCCTCGCGCCGGAACCGGGTGACGGCCAACTGCGCCATCCCTCCATCCGCGCCCGCGAGCGCCTCCGGCCGGATGAGCTTGATCGCGGCCGGCCGGGCCAGCATGCGGTGAGTCGCCAGGTAGACTTCGCCCATGCCGCCGCGCCCGAGCAGCTCACCCAGCCGGTAGCTGCCCATCTCCCGCTCACGGCTGACCTGCTGCCCGAGCCGGTTGACCACGCGCGAGATCACCACCGCCACGCCGAGCAGCAGGTAGCTGGGATAGTGCATGGCCAGCGCGCTGCTCAGCGAGCCGTGCCGGTACTCGCCCGCGGCGGTCGAGAGCATCATGCCGACCGGGTCCATCGAGACCGCCACGAGTCCGGCGGCGAGCAGTTTTCGCGGAGAGGTGGGAACGATCGCCGCGAAGATCAGCACGACCGGGCCGATCCAGGTGATCGTCGGGACGACCTCGGCCGGCGTGATGGAGGGTGGCCCCCAGTGGATCATGAGGCCGAGTGAGAACGCGTTGGCCACCAGGTAGACCAGCGCGAGATCCATGACGAACGCGGGATCGCGATCGCCGGAGCGGAGGTAGGCGAACAGCGCCAGCGACATCACGACGCAGGAGGCCGCGATGCCGTCGATGGTCCGGAGCTGCGCCCAGCTCGGGTCCTCGGGCCGGGTCACGTAGACCGCCAGGTGACCGAACACGGGACCGAGCACCCACAGCGCCGCGGCGATCAGCGCCATGATCTCGAGCCGGCGCGAGGCCTGCCGGAGCAGGTCGTCCGGCAGGCGGCGCGGCCCGCCGCGGGTGGTGGCGAGATCCGCGGGTGTCTGTCGGGGTGGCCGGCCGATCAGCCTGCGTTCGAGCATGGCCCGGCGCACCGCGCGGCTCAGTACGCGAACCCCGCCCGCGCATAGAGCGCGGTGCGGTCGTCGCCCCGGGCCAGGGCGATCGTGACGGTATTGGCCGGATCGAGAAAGGCGAACCACACACCGCCGCCCACCCCGGTGTGCCACGTGTCGGACGACTCCCCCGAGAGATACACCCGGCCCACGTCGCCCAGACCGAACACGCCGAAGTCGCCGGGCAGCACGATGGAGAATCGGCCTACACGGACCCGCAGCTCGGCATTGCCATACAGGGCCGCGTCACCCGCGTAGCGCTGCTCGCGCAGTCCCCGGACCGTCGCGGCGCCGCCCACGAAGGCGGACTCGAAGAACGGAAAGTCACCCCATACCTTCTTGCCGCCGGCCCGCAGCGACAGCGTAGGGCGGAACCCACCGGTCGGCGTGAGGTAGGTGGCCACCTCGCCGTGCAGCTCCCCGAACGTCTGTTCCACATCCAGAATGCCGGGATAGAAGCTGCCCCCGGCCTCGGCGAGCACGCCGCGGGTGGCGGCCCCGGAGTAGTCGCGGCTGTCCCACCGGAGCCTCGCCACGCCGCCCGCCTCGGTGAACGATCCGGCGCCGTACGGCCGGAGCTGGCCGATCAACCGGCCGGCCTCGAGATCCGTGTCGACGTGCTTGAGCGCCGGGCCGACCGTCAGTGCGCCATCGGCACCCACCGGAACCGTGACCGACGGGACCACCTGATACTGCCGCTGGGGAACCCGGAAGAACTCGTCCGCGTCCGTCCGCGGCGTTTCGTTCCCG
>DASSBA010000074.1:0-5640 GCA_035699205.1 Gemmatimonadales bacterium | reverse complement strand
TAGACCCCTCGCTCCGCTCGGTATGACAGCTCCGCCCGGGATGACAGTTCCGCGACGCCCCCGCCTTTGACCCGCATCCTCATCGCCGGCGGCGGCACCGGCGGCCACCTGATGCCGGCGCTCGCCATCGCGCAGGCGCTGCGCGAGCGGGCGCCGGACGTCGAGCCCGTGCTCGTGGGCGCGGTGCGAGGTGTCGAGGCGCGGCTGCTCCCCACACGTGACTTCCGCTATCACCTGCTGCCGTCCGAGCCGATCTACCGGCGCACCTGGTGGCGGAACGCGCGCTGGCCGCTCATCGCCGGACGACTGCTGCGCGACGTGGCCCGGCTCTTCGCCGCGGAGCGGCCCGCCGCGGTGCTCGGCACCGGCGGATACGCCTCGGCGCCGGTCGTCTGGTGGGCCGCGCGGCAGGGGATTCCCACCGCCGTGCAGGAGCAGAACGCCTATCCGGGACTCGCCACCCGGTGGCTCAGCCGCCGCGTGCGGCACGTCTACCTCGGGCTCCCGGAGGCGAAGCGGCTGCTGCGGTTCGGCCCGCGCACGGAGGTATTCGAGACCGGCAATCCGATCGTGCCCCCGTCTCCGGGACGCCGCGCGCAGGCGCTCGCGCGCTTCGGCCTCGACGGCCGGCGGCCGGTGGTGCTGGTGACGGGCGGCAGCCAGGGCGCGCTCGCGATCAATCGCGCGGTCGCGGGTTGGCTCGACCGCGGCGGTCCGAGCGGCGCCGATCTGCTCTGGGTGACGGGCCGAGGCACCCACGCCGAGTTCGCCGGACGCCACCGTCCCCCGGCCGTCCAGGTCATCGACTTTCTCGACCCGATGGCCGATGGCTATGCGGTTGCCGATCTCGTCGTGTCGCGGGCAGGGATGATCACGGTGGCGGAGCTGTGTGCGTGGGGTCTGCCCAGCGTGCTCGTGCCGCTTCCCACCGCGGCGGCCGATCACCAGACCCACAACGCCCGCGTGCTCGCCGAGGCCGGCGCCTCGGCGTTGCTCCCGCAGCCGGGGCTCACCGCTACTCGACTTGGCGAGGTGGTGGATGGGCTGCTCCAGGACCGCGCACGGCTGAGCGCCATGGCCGGCCACGCGCTCGCCCGCGGCCGGCCGGAGGCCGCGGCGGACATAGTGTCGAAATTGTTGACGCTGGCCGGCTGACCCGGACTTTCAGAACTCGCGGCACCTACTTACATTGGCGCATCCACATGAACTTGTTTACCCCCACGGATCGGCGCCCTGTCCATTTTATCGGGATCGGCGGGGCCGGTATGAGCGCGCTTGCCCTCATCGCCTGCCGCCGGGGGGTCGTCGTGAGCGGGTGCGACACCGATCCAGCGGGCGCCGCCGATCTCGCCGCGATGGGTGTGCCGGTCCTGCAGGGGCATGACCCGTCGCACCTCGACGGCGCGCGCGCCGTGATCGTGACGGCGGCCGTGTCGGCCGGCCATCCCGAGCTCGACCGCGCGCGCGTGCTCGGAATTCCGATCGTGCCGCGGAAGGCGGCGCTCGCGGAGCTCATCGGCGACGCCCGGTCGGTGGCGGTGGCGGGCACCCACGGGAAGACCACGACGACGGTGATGACCACGGAGGCGTTCACCGCGGCGGGGCTCGCGCCGACCGGCATCGCGGGCGGGCGGGTGAGCGCGTGGGGCGGCAACGCGCGGCTGGCCGGTGACGACCTGTTCGTGGTCGAAGCCGATGAGTACGACCAGGCTTTCCTCGCGCTGCACCCGACGGTGGCGATCGTGAACAACGTCGAGCCCGACCACCTCGAGTGCTACGGCTCGATGGCGGCGCTCGAGGACGCGTTCGTCGAGTTCGCCGGACGCGCCGACACGGCGGTGGTGAGCGCCGACGACGGGGGCGCGCGCCTGGTAGCGGGGCGGCTGCACCGGCCGGCCCGCCGGTTCGGGTTCGCGGACGACGCCGACATCCGGATCGCCGACATGACGCAGCACGCCGACCGCACCGAGGCCACGGTCCGCTTTACCGGCGGCCGCACCCTCCCGGTCCGGCTCCGGGTGCCCGGCGTGCACAACCTGCGGAACGCGGTTGCCGCCCTGGGCGCGGTGGACGCGATGGGCGGCGATCTCCCGCGGGCCGCGGCGGCGCTGGCCGAGTTCGCGGGCGTGGGCCGGCGGTTCGAGCGACTCGGCGAGCATCGCGGCGTGGCAGTGGTGGACGACTACGCGCACCATCCGTCCGAGCTCGTGGCCACGCTCGCCGCGGCGCGCCAGGCGTATCCGGGCCGGCGGCTGGTGGCGGTGTTTCAGCCGCACCTCTATACGCGCACCGCGGCCCACGGCGAGGCCATGGGCCAGGCGCTCGCCGCCGCCGATCTGGTGCTGGTCACCGAGATCTACGCGGCCCGCGAGCAGCCGATGCCGGGCGTGAGCGGCCGGCAGGTGGCCGACGCCGCGCGCCGCGCGGGCGCCGACGCGCGGTTCGAGCCGGCCCGGGCGGAGGTGGGCCGCCGGGTGTACGAAGCCCTCGTCCCCGGCGACGTGGTGCTGACGCTCGGCGCCGGCGACATTACCCGGGTCGGCCCCGAGCTGGTGCGGTGGCTGGGCGCCGCCTGAAAGCCGGCCGGAAGATCCTCGGCGGCCTCGTCCTGGGACTCGCGCTCTGGTTCGGACTGCCGCGGCTGCTGCGAGGCGTCGACTTTTTCCGGGTGAGGCGGGTGGAGATCGCCGGATTGCAGTATCTTGATCCGGCGAAGGTGGTGAGTGCGCTGAAGCTCTCCCCCAGGTCCAGCGTCTTCGACGATCTCGCTCCGCTCGCGCGCCGGGTGCTCGCGATGCCCGGGGTGACCTCGGCGGAAGTGGGCCGGCGGATTCCCGGGACGCTGGAGGTCGCGCTGGAAGAGACGGCACCGGTGGCGCTCGCGAGCCGCGGCGACCGGCTCGCCCTGCTGGACGCGCGCGGGCGGGTGCTCCCGTTCGATCCGCTCCGCTCGGCCCCGGATCTCCCGCTGGCGGCCAATCAGGATGCGATCGTGACCGGGGTGCTGGCGCGGGTCCGCGACGCGGATCCCGACCTGTTCGCCCGGATCGGCGCGGCATGGCGGGTGGGGCCCGACGTGGTACTCGAGGTCGGGGGGCGGCGCCTCTGGTTCGGCGCACAGGTTTCCGCGGAGGACATTCGAGCGGTGACGGCGGTGGAGCAGGCGCTCGCCCGGACCGGGCAGGCCTACCAGGAACTCGATGGACGCTTCGCGGGCCAGGTGATCGTGCGCCGGACGCGGGCATGACCACTCAGCCGCAGCGGCTGGTCGCCGCGCTCGACCTCGGCTCGACCAAGGTCGTCGCCCTCATCGCCGAGGTGACGGGTGACGCACGCGACGCCGGGGCCCGCATCCTCGGGGTGGGCGTGGAGCGGAGCGCGGGGATCCGCCGCGGCGTGGTCCGCGACATCGAGGAGACCACCCGGGCCATCGACAAGGCGATGAAGAGCGCCCAGCGGATGGCCGGGGTCGAGGTCGGCTCGACCTACTGCGGCATCGCGGGCGAGCACGTGGCGGGCCGGAGCTCGCATGGCATGGTCTCGGTCACGGGCGACGAGATCCGCACGAGCGACGTGGCCCGCGTCAACGACATGGCGAGCAACATCAGCTTCGGACGCGATCACGAGCTGCTGCACGCCATCCCGCAGGATTATCTGATCGACCAGCAGGGCGGGATCAACGAGCCGATCGGCATGACCGGCTCGCGGCTGGAAGCCGAGGTGTACCTGGTGACGGTGCTCTCGAGCGTCCTCCAGAACCTGAGGAAGTGCGTCGAGCGGGCGGGCTATCACGTCCACGAATTCGTGCTGGAACCGCTGGCCGCCTCGCTCGCGGTGCTCACGCCGGACGAGATCGAGCTGGGCTGCTCGATCGTGGAACTGGGGGGCGGGTCCACCAATGTGTCGATCTTCCACAATGGGAAGATCCGCCACACCGGGTCGCTCCTCTGCGCCGGCGGGCATGTGACGGCGGACATCGTCCACGGGCTGCAGGTCACGCAGCTCGACGCGGAACGGCTCAAGGAGCGCTTCGGCGCGGGGTTCGAGCCGCTGGTCCCCGAGAGTGACGTCTTCGAACTGCCAAGCACGCCCGGGCAGGGCGCCCGGAACGCACAGCGCCGCGTGCTGGCGCACATCATGCACATGCGGCTGCAGGAAGTTCTGGAATATGCGCTCGACGAGATCACGCGTGCAGGCTATCATCAGCGACTCCCCGCGGGGGTAATCCTCACGGGGGGCGGCGCATTGACCCCAGGCATCGTCGAGCTCGCCCGCGAAGTTTTCGCCATGCCGGCCCGGTGCGGCGTTCCGGGCCAGCGCCTCCGAGGTCTGGCGGACAGCGTCGAATCACCGCGAATGGCAGTACCGGCCGGCCTGGTGCTCTACGGCGCCCGGCAGGTCGCGACGAGCGGCGGCTTCGGAACGGGTGGACGGAAGTCGCCGGCGGTGGAAAAAGTGCTCGCGCCGGTCAAACGGTGGCTCCAGGACTTCTTCTGAGTCGGGCCGAGGGAACACACCATGAGATTTGAGCTGGAAGAGAGCGCGGTCCAGACCGCCCGGATGAAGGTCGTGGGTGTCGGCGGGGGCGGCGGCAACGCCGTCAACCGGATGATCGAGGACCAGCTCGGCGGCGTCGAGTTCATCTCGGTCAACACCGACGCGCAGGCCCTGGCAATCTCGAAATCGGACATCAAGATCCAGATCGGCCGGAAGTTGACCCGCGGGCTCGGCGCCGGCGCCCGGCCCGAAATCGGGCGTCAGGCCATCGAGGAGACACGCGACGAAGTCTGCCAGGCGGTGCAGGGGGCGGACATGGTGTTCGTCACCTGCGGAATGGGCGGCGGCACCGGCACTGGCGCCGCGCCGGTGGTGGCCTCCATGGCCAGGGAAACCGGCGCGCTCACCGTAGGCATCGTGACCAAGCCGTTCCTGTTCGAGGGGCGCCGCCGGATGAAGCAGGCGGAGCTGGGGATCACCGAGCTCCGGAAGAACGTGGACACCATGATCGTGGTGCCCAACGAGCGGCTGCTCGCCGTGGTCGGCAAGGGCATTCCGTTCCAGGAGGCACTCAAGAAAGCGGACGAGGTCCTCCTCCATGCCACCCAGGGCATTGCCAGCCTGATCACCAGTACCGGCATCATCAACGTGGACTTCGCCGACGTCCGGACCGTGATGCAGAACGGCGGCGCGGCGCTGATGGGCACCGGCATCGGCCGCGGGGAGAACCGCGCGCTCGAGGCCGCCCAGCAGGCCATCTCCAGTCCGCTGCTCGACAACGTCTCGATCGCCGGCGCCACGGGCGTGCTGATCAACATCATCGGCGGCGACGACCTCACGCTGGGCGAGACCACCCAGATCAACGACATCATCCACGACGCCGTGGGCGACGACGCCGAGATCATCTTCGGCGCCGGCAATGACCCCGCCATGCATGGCGAAGTCCGGGTGACCGTCATCGCCACCGGGTTCGACCGCGGGGGCACCGGCGAGCAGCCGGTCGTCGCCCGGCCGTCCGGTGCCACCGGGGTGCTCAACTTCCCGCAGCGCCACGGGCGGGTCTCGACGCCCGGCACGCCGGCGCCGCAGGTGCAGCAGCCCGCGCCGCGGGTGCAGCCGCGCGTGTCGCAGGCGCCGCCGAGC
>DASSBA010000073.1:0-4075 GCA_035699205.1 Gemmatimonadales bacterium | reverse complement strand
CGCAGCTCGACGCTCCCCACCCCGACCTGGGTACCGACCAACCGGTCCAGGGCCGCGCAGCCGGTCTGGGTGCCGCTGTCATTCGCGTTGAGACACTCGTTGCGGCGGTAGGAGCCCGAGGTATTGCCGCGGATCAGGTCGGTGCTCCCGGCGAAGATCAGGAACCGATCCGCGTCCCGGCCGATCCGGCCGAAGTAGAGCGCCCGGGTAGCGAGCACGATCGGCCCGATGATCTGGTCGTAGCGCCGGTAGTCGGCCGTCACCTGGGAGAATCGCCAGTTGCCCAGCGTCTGAGCGTACTCGAGCCGGTAGCGGCGGCCGTAGAACGGACCCACGTATCCCATCAGGGAGTTGTCGAACACCAGCGCCGCGGAGGGCTGCAGGTAGTTGACGCCGGGCAGGTTCTGGGTCTCCAGGAACGCGTCCTGGGTGGCGAAGCCCGTGGTCGGATCATAGGGCTCCCGGATCTGCAGGATCGCGTCGTCCACATTGGCGAAGCGCATGGCCGCCTCGATCCGCCGGAACCGGCTGATCGGGTAGTATGCCTGCCCGAAGACGGAGCGCACCACCAGCCGGCGATAGTTGGTGATGAAGGTGTTCTCGCCCGGCCCGGTGCCGAACTCCACCTGGCTCGGCTCGAGGAAGTAATACGGGTCCTGCGACAGCCCCACCGCCCAGTTGACCCGCTTGCTCAGATTGGCGTACGCGGCCAGCACCTGCGCCTCGCTGATCCGGCCGTTCACGTAGCCCGCGAAGACGAGCTGGTGGTTGCCCAGGATGTCGCTGAGCGAGATCGCCGAGCCGCCGAAGAACCCGCGCCCGAAGTTGTCGCGCGCGTATCCGATCGAGGGTCGCGCCACGTAGTCGGGCGAGAAGTGCACGCGGTAGTCCTTCAGCGTGAACTCGCTGGTGTCGGGCAGGCTGTAGTCGGCCGAATCGAGCAACGCGCTGACCGAGACCGGCGGCGCCAGCCTGGTGGTGTCGCCGGTGCGCGCCAGCTCGCTCGAGGAGCGGAACCCCTGCTCCGTGCGGTAGATCGAGCCGCCCTCGCCGACCTGCGACCGCACCTCCTCGCGCACCTGCAGCGAGCGGCTGGTGTCGAGCGGAGGCGTCGCCACCCGGGCCAGGATGCCCACGCTGTCCACCGCCGGCTGCTGGAACGGCGCGCGCTTGAGACCGCGCGGATTGGTGATCGTGTAGACGTCGTACTTCTGGTCCTCGTAGTACACGAATGCCAGCCGGTCGGCCTCGCGCGCCCAGGAGAGCACCGGGGAGAGCGGGGTGATCCCCTGGGCCCCGGTGTAGAAATCGGTGAGCTGGTAGATCTGCCCGTCGTTCAGGTCGTAGAGGAAAATGTCGCTCACGCCCGTGCGGTCGGAGACGAACGCGATGGACTTCCCGTCCGGCGACCATTGCGGGCTCACGTTCTTGCCCCGCTCCATGTGGTCCAGCACCCGGACACTGCCGGTGGCCACGTCGTACAGCGCAATCCGGAAGTTGCCGAACGCCAGGGTCGTGAAGTCCGTGCCCGGCCCGCGATCGGTGGCAAAGGCGATGGTCTTGCCGTCGGGCGACCACACGGGGTGGAGATCGCCGTACTTGTCGGAGGTGAGCCGGCGGACGTCGGTACCATCCCGGTTGACCGTGTAGAGGTCGCTGATGCCGCCGTCGTAGCCGGTAAAGACGAGCTGCGTCCCGTCGGGGCTCCAGGCGGGGGTGGTCACTCCGCTCAGCTTGAGCTGGATCCGCTGCACCTGCTTGTTCCGCGCCACGTCCACGATCACGATGTCGTCCCGCGGCCCCCGCTTGGCCGCGAACACCAGGTACTTCCCGTCGGGCGACCAGTTGGCCTGCGAGTTGATGAACCGGTAGGTCTCGTAGTTGCTGCTGACGCCGGACTTGAGGATCCGCCGCTTGACCTTGCCGGTGACGCCGTCGGCCAGATACAGGTCGACGAAGTAGAAGTCCTTCTCGCTGAAGTACGCTACCTGGGTTCCGTCCGGCGACAGCGCCGGGGCCAGATGCAGCGTCCCGTCGGAGCGCTTCTCGGTCAGCAGCTCGTCCGCCACGGCCCGCGCCTTGGCCCGCGCGCCGATCTCCGGCAGATAGCGCTTCTGGACCGCGTCCCGCCACTGCTCCGAGAGCTGCGCGAGGCTGAGCCCGATGGTGCGGCGGAACGCCGGCTCGATGCCGCCCGAGAGCGTGGCCTTGAGAATGGCGCCGACCGCTTCGTCGCCCCAGCGCTCGCCGATGTAGGACCAGAGCGCGTGGCCGAAGCGGTAGGGGAAGTACTCGTACGGGTCGGCCGTCATCTGCTCGATGGTCGGGAGCTTCCCCTCGAGCGAGGCATCCCGGAGCCACATCGCCGTCTCGGCGTTGATCGGTCCGATCGAGAGATACTCGGCCATGCCCTCCGCGAACCAGAGCGGCGGCGCGATGGCGATCAGCGTGTTGAGCCCGGCGCCCGCGCGCCCGCGCGACCAGATGTCGTACTGGAACTGGTGCGCCATCTCGTGCATCAGCACGTGCTCGAAGTCACTGTAGGCGCCGGTGAAGGGCAGCACCGCCCGGTTGCGGGCAAAGTCCGTGACGCCACCGGTGCCCTCGCCGCTCACTTCGGTGGCGTTGGTCTGCTGGAAGTCGGATTGCGAGGCGTAGAGGATGATCGGCTTCCGCTCGCGGAACTCGTGGTTCAGCACCTTGGAGAGCCGGGCATACGAGCGTTCCGCCATCCGGGCGGCGTCCAGCGCGGCGGTGCGCTCGCGGTCGTAGTAGTAGACGTCGAAGTGCTCGGTCTGGATGACCTTGAAGCCGAAGTCGGTGTACTGGACCTTGTTCCGCCCGAAGTACTGGGCGGACAGGAGGCCCGGCACGGCAAAGAGCAGCGCGAGCAGTGCCGGGGCGATGCGTCGAAACATGGCGACCTCAGCCTAGGTGGAGCTGATCAACAGCTCCGGTGCGTCGTCCCAGAGCCGCTCGAGCTGGTAGAACGAGCGGGTCTCCGGGTGGAACAGGTGGACCACGAAATCCACGAAATCCAGCAGGACCCACCGGCCGCCGGTCAGGCCTTCCACGTGATGGGCATGGTGTCCCTTGCGGTCGAGCTTTTCCATGACCGAGTCGGCGATGCCGCGGACGTGGGCGTCCGACGTGCCGGACGCGATGACGAAGAAATCGGTGGCGTCCGTAAGCCCCCGCAAGTCCAGGACCACCAGTTGGCTGCCCTTCAGGTCGCTGATGGCATCGAGGGCCATGCGAAGCCCCTCGGGTATCCGGGGCGTCACCGCCCGCTCCCTGCCTGCATGTGCCTTCATCCTTCCGCCCCCGCCTGGGCCGCGTCGAGCCGGGCGGGGGTGCCGTCCTCGACCTGATAGAAGATGGCCCAGGCGCCGGCGCCCACGTGCGTGCCCAGCACGCCGGTCGCCAGGGTCACGAAGCAATCTCGCGGACGGTAGGCCGCGATCAGCGCGGTCCGCACCCGCTCGGCCATCTCAGGCGCCTCGGCGTGCGCCACGCCGAACCGGACCACGGCGGGACGCGGGGTGAGACGCTGGTCCAGCATCGCGAGGACCCGGGAGACGAGCTGGTCGCGGCCGCGGACCCGGTCCACTGGTACCACCCGGCCCGCGGCGTCGAGCGAGAGGATCGGCTTGACGTCCAGCATGCCCGCGATCCACGCCTTCCCGCGTGAGACCCGGCCCGAGCGGAGCAGGTTGTCGTACCGGTCCACCGTGAGGATCATCCCCGACTGGTGCCGGAGCCGCTCGAGCTCCCTGGCAATGTCGGCGCCCGTCCAGCCGGACTCGGCCAGCTCCGCCCCGCGGAGCGCCAGCATGCCGACTCCCAGCGAGGCCGAGCGGCTGTCCACCAGGTGGATGCCCGAGATCCCCGCCGCGCGTACCGCCGCCTGCGCCGCGCCGAAGGTGCCCGAGAGTCCGGCCGAGAGGAGCACCGCCACCACCTCGTCCGCCCCGGCTCGTGCGTCGCGCAGTACCCGGACGAACTCGGCCGGTGTCGGCTGCGAAGTGGTCGGCAGATCCCTGGCCGTCCGGAGCCGCCGGTAGAACTCGTCGGG
>DASSBA010000072.1:0-36099 GCA_035699205.1 Gemmatimonadales bacterium | reverse complement strand
CTCGCCATTCTGGCCGAGGGGGACTCCTACGGCTACGCGATCCTCAAGCGCGTGAGCGAGCTTTCCGGCGGGGAGCTGCAATGGACCGACGGCATGCTCTACCCGGTGCTCCACCGGCTCGAGCGGCAGGGTCACATCAAGGGCAAGTGGGGCACCTCCGAGACGGGCCGGAAGCGCAAGTACTATCACCTCACCACACGGGGCCAGGCGCAGCTCGCGGAGCAGCGTGAGCAGTGGCAGATGGTGGACGCGGCGCTGCGCAACATCTGGCCCGCGGTCTCGCTTACGATCCGGTCAGCGCTCACGCCGCTGCCGTCCCATGGCTGAGCCCGCGATGGAAGGCGGGTCCCGCGACTCGCTCGAGGGACAGATCGAGCAGTGGCGGAGCTACCTTCGCCGCCGGCAGGCGATCCGGCCGGTGGACGTGGAGGAGCTGGAGGATCACCTGCGCGGCGAGGTCGCCGCGCTGCGCGGCGCCGGTCTCTCGGAGAACGAGGCATTCCTGGTGGCGGTGAAGCGGATGGGTGCGCTGGACGCGATCTCCAACGAGTTCGCGCGCGAGCACTCGGAGCGGCTGTGGAAGCAGCTGGTCATCGGGTCGACCGATAGGGCCCAGCCGGTGGACGGGGCGCGGACCGAGACGATCGTCGTCTTCGCGCTCGCGGTGGTGGCAGCGCTGGCGGTAAAGCTGCCCGAGCTGTTCGGGCTGGAGTGGGGCGCCGGGGACATGCCGTTCTACCTGCGGAACTTCAGCCTCTTCGTCCTCCCCCTCCTGACCGGCTACTTCGTCTGGAAGCGGCGGCTGAGCGAGCTCGCTGTAGCGTGGCTGGCCCTGGCGTTCGCCGCCGCGGTCGTTTTCGCCAATGTCTACCCGTTCCAGACCGGCAGCGACACGGAGACGCTTGTCGCGTTGCACCTGCCGATCGCGCTGTGGCTGCCGGTGGGGATCGCCTACGCGGGGGGGCGTTGGGGCGAGAGCTCCGGGCGCATGAACTTCGTCCGCTTCTCCGGCGAGCTGTTCATCTACTACGCGCTGATCGCGCTGGGCGGCGGGGTTCTCGTCGCGTTCACGATGGGAATGTTCGAGGCGATCGGGATCGATGCCGAGCCGGTGGTCCAGGATTGGCTGGTGCCGTGCGGCATGCTCGGGGCGGTGATAGTCGCTTCCTGGCTGGTCGAGGCAAAGCAGAGCGTGATCGAGAACATGGCCCCCGTGTTGACGCGGCTCTTCACCCCCTTGTTCGCGCTCACGCTGCTCGTCTTCCTCGGGACGATGGTGTGGACGGGCCGCGGGATCGACATCGAGCGCAACGCGCTGATCGCCTTCGACCTGCTGCTCGTGCTGGTGCTGGGCCTGCTGCTCTACTCCATCTCCGCGCGCGACCCGCAGGCGCCACCCGGCGCCTTCGACCTGCTGCTGGTACTGCTGCTCGTCAGCGCGCTCGTCGCCGATGCCTTCGCTCTGGCGGCAATCGGGGCGCGCATCTCGGAGTTCGGCTTCACGCCCAACCGTGTCGCCGCGCTCGGCGAAAACGTGGTCCTGCTCGGGAACCTGGGGTGGTCCACCGTGCTCTACGTCCGCTTTCTGCGCGGCCGCGGCCCGTTTGCCAGCCTCGAGCGCTGGCAAACGACCTACCTGCCGACGTACTCCGTCTGGGCCGCAATCGTCGTCGTGGTCTTCCCCCCGGTGTTCGGGTTCGATTGAGGGAACGGCGGCGTTCCCGCAGGGCCGGCCGCCGCAGGCACGCCCTCCAGTACCCGTAGGCGGCCTCGGCTACCCGCGCGTCAATGCCTCGTCGAGCAAGCGGACGATGTCGGTCCACCCCTCCCGATGCGACTCGACCGCCTTCGGCGCCAGGCGCCGGTGTGTGAGGACCAGCTCGGTCCCGGTCCCCCGCTCGTGAAACTCGATGGTGACGACCGTCGGCTTGTGGTCCGTGGCCTTGGAGATCCAGGTGAACGACAGCAACGACGGCGGCTCGATCGCGAGGTACTCGCCGCGGTGCTCGTAGTCGCCGCCGTCCGTCCGCCCCTCCATTACGATCCGGAATCCGCCGCCGACCCGGGGGTCGACGGTGACCGTGGCGTGAGTGAAGCCAAACGTCTTCGGCCCCATCCAGTGCGCCAGGCTCTCCGAATCGAGCCACGCCTCGAACACCCGCTCCCGCGGCACCGCTATCTGCCGCCGCACTACCAGGACCGGTGCCGCTTCATCGGTCACGGTCATCGACCATCCCCCCGAGGAGGTTCCGC
Organism: Gemmatimonadales bacterium; assembly: GCA_035699205.1. Lineage (GTDB taxonomy): Bacteria > Gemmatimonadota > Gemmatimonadetes > Gemmatimonadales > GWC2-71-9 > CAVVWJ01. Next base: position 33,846 of record DASSBA010000072.1, on the reverse strand, counting down.
CTGCTCCGGCCCGGTGCCGCCTTCCTTCTTCAATAGAAAAGCCTCCAACGCCGCCAGCCGGGTGTCCCAGAACGTGCGGTAGTGTTCCAGCCACATCGATGCTTCCCGCAGCGGCTCGGCGTTGAGACGGAGCCGGTGCTCTCGGCCCTGGACGGTACGTTCGACCAGGCCGGCCCGCTCCAGGACCTTCACGTGCTTGGAGACCCCGTTGAGCGAAATGGGGAACCGCTCCGCCAGGGTCCCGACGTTGACCTCTCCCTCGGCCAGGATGCCCAGGATCGCGCGACGGGTCGGATCTGCAATAGCATCATAGACTTGGTCCAACATAGGCTACGCCAAGGTTCCGGGGGCTTGTGCTCAACCGGCTGGTTGAATAATATAATCAACCGAGCGGTGGAATAATAGAGGCAGCGGCGCGGTTGCGCCACTCCCACCAACCCCAAGGAGGACGGTATGGCAACCCAGGTCACCCCCATCCAGCACCCTCGCGTGGTCTCACACGAGCAGTGGGTCACCGAGCGCGTGGCGTTCATGGCCAAGGAAAAGGAGTTCACCCGGCTTCGGGACGAACTGAGCCGGGAGCGTCGCGAGCTGCCGTGGGAGAAGATCACCAAGTCGTACGTCTTCGACGGGCCGCGTGGCAAGGAGACGCTGGCCGATCTGTTCGCGGGTCGCAGCCAGCTGGTCGTCTACCACTTCATGTTCAATCCCGCCTGGGACGAGGGCTGCCCCGGCTGCTCGTTCTGGGCCGACAACTTCAACGGGATCGACATCCACCTGGCGCACCGCGACATCACCTTCCTCGCGATCTCGCGGGCGCCGCTCGCGAAGCTCGAGGCGTACAGGAAGCGGATGGGGTGGAGCTTCAAGTGGGTCTCCGCCGGCGCGAGCGACTTCAACTACGACTTCCAGGTGTCGTTCGACCCCGAGGCGGCAAAGAGCGGCGCGGCCTGCTACAACTACGGCACGGGCGTCAAGGTCGGCGAGGACATGCCCGGCGTCAGCGTGTTCTCCAAGGACCCGAACGGCGATATCTACCACACCTACTCGGCCTACTCGCGTGGAATCGACTTGCTGAACGGTGCGTACAACTACATCGACCTGACACCCAGGGGGCGGGACGAAGGCGCTCGGGGCCAGTTTTGGGTCCGCCGCCACGACCGGTACGAGGACTGACCGATGACCGGGATGACCATGCCCCACCAGACCGGGTACGGCGCCGCCGCCAGGTACCTGGGCATGTGGATGGCGATGATGGTGCCGATGATGCTACCATCGCTCGTCCCGATGCTGTCGCGGTATCGCCGGTCCGTGCGCGGCGCGGAGGGCATGCATCTACACGGACTGACGGCGCTGGTCGGCGTGGGCTACTTCGCCGTCTGGGCCGCCGTCGGTGCGGTCGTGTACCTGGCCGGGGTGGGCGTGGAGGCGATCGGGGCGCGCTGGGGGTCGGCGGCGCCTTGGCTGCCCCTCGCGGCCGGCGTGGTGCTGCTCGCGGCGGGCGGCGTGCAGTTCACCTCGTGGAAGGCGCGGCAGCTGATGCTCTGCCGCGAAGCCTCGAGGTGCGGCTGCCCGCCCGCGCCCAACGCGCTGGGCGCGTGGCGGCATGGCCTCGGCTTGGGCGTGCGGTGCGGCATCTGCTGCGGCAGCCTGATGCTGGCGCTGCTCGCGATCGGGATGATGAATCTGGTCGCGATGGCCGCGGTGGCGCTCGCGATCTCCGCCGAGCGGTTGGCGCCGGCTCCGCTCCGGGTCGCGCGGGTGGCGGGCGTGGCGATCGTGGTGGTTGGCGTCTCGACGATCGCGGGGGTCTAACGAGCGTTGCGTGTACCGGTTATCGACTGTCCTGTCATCCCGAGCGAAGGCGAGGGATCTTGCCGGCCAGGTTCGATTCACTCCCGGGCAAGATCCCTCGCCTTCGCTCGGGATGACAGAAAGGGCGCTGCTCGGCCCGCTTCGCGTCGGGCTGCTCGCCTCGGACCGTCCGGGGCACCTACCGCACGTGGATCGCCATCCGCACCGTCGGGGGTGGCATGGGTCCGGTTGGCGAACCCGGGGGCGGTGGTGTGTCTGACGGCGGGGGAGCAACGGCCGCTTGCGGCGGCGCGGGCGGTGCCGGCGGCGGAGGCACCGGCCCGAACCTGAGCGTCAGCTCCTCCGCGGTGGCCGGAGTGTATTCGAAATCGTAGATCTCCCCCGGGTCGAAGACGACAACGGCTGGACGCGGAGCGGTCTGGGACGGAGGCAGCGGATATCCGTCCTTTGCGACCGGGCGCCAGTCGACGGGCGCGTCACCGGCATCCAGCGAGACCTGCAGCGGCATGTCGCCGGCGAGGTTGAACAGCCGCAGGCGGTATCGGGTGCCGGCCTCGAGATCCATCGCCTCCGGCTGTGTCTTCCCGTTCATCACGAAGCTCGGGAAGGGGCCGAAGACCGGATTGGTGCCGGTGCCCGCGGTGCCGAAGAAGAAGATCTTGTCCGTCTGCGGATCGAAACGCTCCCCGGGCTCCAGCACGATGATGGGGCCGTACAGCCCACTGCCCATCTGCATCGATTCGTTGAAGTGTGAGTGGTACATGAACGATCCGGCACGCGGCGGCGTCCAGCGGACCGTGAGCGAGTCGCCCGGAGCGATGGACGGAAGGATGCTCTTTCCCGATCCGCTCCACCCCGGCACGCCGTCCGGATAGCTCTCGAGCTCGATGCCGTGCCAGTGGACGGCGGCGGGCTCCTCGGACTGGTTGACGATCGTGACCGCGACGCGCTTGCCCCGCTCCAGCAGGAGCAGCGGCGCCGGAACCGGCAGCGCGGTGGTATCCGCCGCGTCGGGTGTGCCGTCCAGGACGTATGCCATCCCGGCCTGTGATCCGTAGACGTTCGCCCGCTCGCGCTGCACGATCCGCAAGGCCCGCGGCGTCTCCGTCGAGGCCAGGCTCGCCCCCTTCGGCGCGATGCTGATCCCCATCACGAGCCCGAACATCTGGTGTGGACGGTCGGACATGTGGTGGTCCAGCATGCCGGCCTCCAGCACGCCATTGTCGGTGTCCAGCGCGACGAGCTTCGAGAGATGGGTGGCGTAGTGGCAGTGATAAATCCAGTTCCCCGGCCGATCCGCTGCCCAGGACAGCGACATGGTGGCGAAGGGATGCAGGACCTCCGTCACGCCCATGCGCCGCTGCGCGGGGGTGTAGATCGAGTCCGTCGACCCGTTGCCCTTGGACTCCATCCGGAAGTAGAAGCCGTGGAGGTGCATCGGGTGATCGATCTCGGTGAAGTTGACCACCCGCCAGTGCACCGAGTCGCCCTGCGTGTACGACAACCGCTCCGTGTGCGGCCAGGACAGCCCGTTGATCGCCATGGTGCACCGGCTCAAGCCCGATGGGCTCGCCGGCGCGACCGCGCACCACCAGGAGAGCGCGAAGATGCGGTCGGCCGGCTTGCGCGGCGCGTTCGGCGGATCGACGACGATGACGCCGTGAAGCTGCATATCCTCGACCAGCCGGATCCCCAGCTGATCGACTCCGCGCTTCGCATAGTAGTAGTAGGTCCCCGGGGCGGTCGCCTTGAACCGCAGCGGTGCCGTGCCCTCCACCGGGATGGTCACCGAGTCCGGCTGCCCGTGAACCCTGCCGAAGCCGTAGACGGTCAGCGGCCGATCGAGTCGGTTCCGGACCGTGGCGTGGACCTCCGCACCGAGCGGGACGCGGATGACCGGTCCGGGGGTGGACAGTGCCTTGCCCGCTTCCCCGAAGGCCGCGACGTCGAGCGCGCGGCCGCTGTCGCCCTCGGGCCGCCACACGCCGGTCCGCGCCTCGAGCGCGACCGTCAGGACGCCGTGCTCGAGAGTGCCGCCTGATCGGCGGTTGTCGTTGGGGACGATGCGATCGGCGGCCGGCGGCCGCCCCGACGCAAGAGAGCCGAGAGCGACCAGCGCGGCATAGGCGAGCCACTTCGTCATCGCGGCACTCCTCGTGTGACGGGACCGTGGACGGGGCGGTTCCCGGGTCCGGGCGAATTCCGACTCGCTGGAAGCGCGGGGACAGGGGCGATTTAGGGTGCGTGAACCGTTCGCCGGGGTTGGCTGATCGGCTGGCGGTGCCCACAAGATGGAGCGAAGTACGGCGCCTGGCTAGTTGGGCCGTTCGAGCCGCCCACCTCCGACACCCATTGAACTCGCGTGAATGGCTGCAGCAGGTGGTGGACACGCGGAATGGCAATGCTCTAGTCGGCGCTCCGGTCGGCTCGAGCGGTACACGCGGTGCTGGACGGCAGCCCTGACAGCTCGCGAAGCCCGTTGCGCTCGGTCAGCGTCGTATCCATCACCCGCTGCAGCAGGGCGCCCAGCTGACCCATGCAGAACCGCCCCGCAACCTGGTAGCCGGTCCTTTGGTACGGCAGCTTGACGATGAGCGGCACCCACGTCCTGGCACCGGGTGCCCTGCGCAGGGATGAGTCGGGTTCGGTCTTCCAGGAGTGGTCTGATGTCACGATCACGAGGGCCCGGTCGAGCAGGCCCGCCGAGTCCAGTTCGGCCACCGCTTCGCCCAGCACCAGATCCAGGAAGGCGAGGTGCCGCTGGTAGGCCGCCGGCGTGCCCTCGGTGCGGCTCCCCGTGAATGGCCCGTGGTAGCTCCCGTCCGCGTTCAAGACGAACGGCCCGTGCGGCAGCGGCCAGTGGATCACGGCGAACGTGTTCGCGTCCGATCGCCGGACGAGGTCGCGCATGGCGATACGCCACGCGTGGTTCTTGCGAACCCAGCTCTCGCTGAGCGTGCGGGCATACCACCGCCGCCACAGGAGCTGGCTCAGGGGGTCGGCCAGGAAATTCAGGTTTCGGGTGGCAAAAGACATCATGGCCTGCCGGAGGCGATGGCCCTTGGCTTCGAAGGCCGTGTTGACGATCCGGTCCACCTGATCGCCGAGAACCGCCCGGTAGGGGAAGTAGAAGCCGAGGAGCGACGTACGGTACCCGCGCGACCGTGCGTCCGCGAAGATGCTCGGCAGTCGAGCCGATGGCACGGTCGAGTCGCCCTGCTTCCAGACGGCGATCCCGTTCTTCGGTTGGAGGACGCCTTCGCGTTGGAAGAGGAGTCGGGGCACGGACGGGTTCGTCGAGCCGGCCTGGGAGTGGCCGTCGGTGAACTCGAGCGAGTGACTGGCCAGCCGGCGAAGGTTACGAAAGAACGGGCGTAGCTCGTGGCCGGCGTAGCTGCGCTGATACGACCACTCGTCGAAGACGAACAGGAACACGGGTGTGCGATTCGCGGGTGCGGCGCGTGGCGCGTCCGCATGAACGACCGGCCGCACGTCCCACGGCTTCCACAGCAGCATCTGCACCAGCGAAATGGGGACCAGCCAGGCGAGGACGGCCAGGACGGTCGTGCCGCGCTCGAGGAATCGGGACGCCGGACGTGACGCGGCGTACAGGCCGATCCCGGCGACGACGGCCCAGGCTGCCGTGAACGCCGCGAAGCGACCCTCCGTCTTCCCGGACCCCACGTAGCCGACGAGAATGTCGGCGATCAGGACGATGGTGAGCCAACGCAGGAGCGTGCCGCCCCAGGCGACCCGCCGCACCATGACGACCACGAGATAGAGCAGCAGCGCGACCGCCAGCAGGCTGAGGAGGAGCGTCCACGTGTCTGCGCGTTGCCAGTGGAAGTAGAACCGGTTTCGAGGGACGGCCCACATCGCGATCTGCCGAGCATACAGCAGCGCGGCCACCGATAGGCAGAGGATTGCCAGCCCGCGAGGGCTCCGCGAAGGGGGTGGGAGTGTCACCCCTTCCAATCTGCAGGCTGTCCGCGGTGGCGCCAGTCACCAGGTTCGGCAGGTGATCCGCCCGGCCCGGGCCGGCCCCGGTCTGGCGACCGGGGCTTTCGTGCTCCCGCTTACGCGGTGGCCGCCACGGCCGCGGAGCGGCGGGCCAGCAGGTTCACTACTCCGCCCGCCGCACCGACGGCAACGGCGGCCGCCTTGAGCGCGGGTGTCCAGATGTGGCCGATACCCAGGGCCGCGTCGAGCGAGAACGGCCCGAAGCCGGTGAATGCGAGCGCGACGGCCCCGGCCGCGTAAAGCAGCGGCACCTCGATGCCGTTCGCCGTGGCGAAGACGCCGTTCTTCCAATGCACGCTGACCGCCGCCACGATCATGACCGACAGCAGCAGCGCCGGCCCCACCGGACCGAACAGGCCGAGCCCGATGAGGAATCCGCTGGTCACTTCGCTGAGGGCGGCGGTGATGACGAACAGCCGGCCCGGACGGAAGCCCAACTGCTCGAAGTACCCGGCGGTGCCGGCCATGCCGGACCCGCCGAACCAGCCGAACAGCTTCTGCGCGCCGTGTCCTACCATGAGTGCACCGAGGATCAGGCGTCCGAGCAGGAGCCCGGTGCCCAGGGTAGCCGCATCCGGGACATAGGTTGAGGGCGACATGGGATTACCTCGTGAAAAAGGGACGTGGTCCGCCACCTGCGTGTGGTGACATCAGGTGTTATAACAAACAAATGCCCGAACAGGTTTCACAGCGCGTCCCTGACGTCTGCCAGCCCATCGATGAGGTGCTGCAGCCGCTCGGGGTCCAGGTGCGCGAAGCGCTCCCGCTCGAACTCGTCGAGGGCGGCGGTGGCCGCTTCCAGCACGCGCAGCCCTCTCGGGGTGATGCGGGCCGTGACGTGCCGGCGGTCGACGGGGTCGCGCGCGCGGCGGAGGAGCTGCATACCCTCCATGCGGTCCAGCAGCCGCGACACGTCCGGCACCTTCGAGACCAGCCGCTCCGAGATCTCCCGCCCACAGCGCCCGTCCGGGCCCGCGCCCCGGAGGATCCGCAGCACGTTGTACTGCAGCTCGGTGATGCCGTAAGGGCGGAGGGCCTCGTTGAGCTGATGCTCGAGCAATGCGGCCGTCCGCAGCACGCTCAGGAGCGCCTCGCTGCTCCGCCGCGGGAAGGGTTTGGTCTGCTTGAGCTCGGCCTGGAGTCGCGAGGACATGGGTGAAGAATATATGTCATAACACATATTGTCAATGGGAGTCGCGGGAGGACCGGGACGGCCGTCCAACCTTTTCGACGCATCCGTTGTCCAACCCGTGAACCTTTCCACGGGTGCCTCGCGTGACGGCATGGCTCGGCCTTCTGCTGGTGTTTCAGGCGCAGGGTATGGCGGTCGACCCGCCGCTCCCGACCGCCACCGCTGTTCGGGCCACGCGCACGGCCTCGCCTCCCGAACTCGACGGCCGCGACGACGACGCCGTCTGGCGGTCCACCCCGGTCGTCGATCAGTTCCTGGAGGCCCGGCCCCGTGAAGGCGCCCCGCCGCGGCTGCGCACCGAGGCCCGGGTGGCCTACGACGGGCACAATCTGTACGTGTTCATCCGAGCGTTCGATCCCCATCCCGACAGCATCGTCAGCCTGCTCTCCCGCCGCGACGACCAGCCGCCCTCCGATTACGTCACGGTGATGCTCGATCCCTACCACGACCGGCGGACCGGGTACGAGTTCTCGGTGAATCCCGCCGGCGTGAAGGCCGACTACGCCGTCTACAACGACGGGGACGAGGACGTCGCCTGGGACGCGGTGTGGGACGCCGCCACGCGGATCGACTCGCTGGGATGGACCGCCGAGTATCGCATCCCGCTCTCGCAGCTGCGCTACTCGTCCAGGACGGGGGGAACGTTCGGCCTGCTCTTCTGGCGGGTCATCCAGCGCTACACCGCGACCGTCACCTGGCCCCTGTACCGCACCTCCAGGTCCGGTCTCACGTCCCAGTTCGGTGAGCTCACCGGTCTGGACGGCCTGGAAAATCCGGCCCGCGCGGAGATCACCCCGTACGTCGTCACCCAGAACGTGCAGGACGCCGGCTCCGCCGACTTCGGGCGCGAGCAGGAGCTCACGGCCGGCGGCGATCTCAAGTACGGGCTCGCTTCCAACCTGCTCCTCAACGCGACCGTCAACCCCGACTTCGGGCAGGTCGAGGCGGATCCGTCGGAGCTCAACCTCAGCGCGTTCGAGACGTTTTTCGAGGAGCGGCGGCCGTTCTTCGTGGAGGGGAAGGGTCTCTTCAGGTTCACGGTGAACTGTGTCGTCGTGGTCGACTGCGAGACCGGTGAGGGGCTGTTCTATTCCCGCCGGATCGGGCGCTCGCCGCAGCTCGCCGGCACCTACGGGGACGCGACCTCCGCCACGGCGACGCGAATCCTCGGCGCCGGCAAGGTCACCGGGCGGCTCCCGGGCGGCTTCTCACTCGGCGTCCTCGATGCGGTCACCGATCATGTCGCCGGTCCGGCAGGCACGACGCTCGAGCCCGCCGCGAACTACGCCGTCGTCCGGGGCAATCAGGACTTCCACGCCGGCGCCGGCAGCATCGGCTTCATCCTGACCGGGGTGAACCGCTCGCTCGACGCCACGACCGCGGGTTACCTCCACCGGAGCGCGTATACCGGAGGCGTGGATGCGCGCTGGCGGTTTCGCGGACGCTTCGAGGTGTCCGGCTCGCTGGACCTGAGCCGGGTGGCCGGCGATCCGGCGGCGATCGCCCTGACCCAGCGGAACCCGGTGCACCTGTATCAGCGGCCGGATGGTCCGCTGCGGTTCGACTCGACGCGGACCTCGCTGAGCGGCGCCAACCAGGAGATCCGGTTCGCCAAGGTCGGCGGCAAGCGGCTGCATTTCGAGACCGCCTATCAGCGCCGCTCGGCGGGGTTCGAGATCAACGACATCGGCTTTCTCCGCCAGGCCGATCAGCAGGAGTGGACCACCTGGGCCAACCTGGTCTTCAACGATCCCAACGACATTTTCCAGCAGCTCCGGTGGAACTTCAACAACTGGGAGTACTGGAGCGCCGCGGGGCTGCCGACCGAGCGCGCGTTCAACACCAACGTGCACGTCCAGTTCACCAACCGCTGGTGGCTCCACGTGGGGGGCACGGTCGGCCAGGTCGGCCCCACCTACTGCGACCGCTGCGCGCGGGGCGGGCCGGCCGTGCGGCAGGACCCGTATCTCTCCCCCTGGATCACCATCGAGGGTGATGACCGCCGGCCGCTCGTGCCCATCCTGTCGGCGAACTACACCCGGGGCGACCAGGGTCGCTCGGAGACGATCGACTTCTCGCCGGAGCTCGACCTCAAGGTCTCCAGCCGGTTCACCACCTCGCTGAGCGCGGACTACAACCACAACCGGAACGATCTGCAGTACTTCGGCACGTTCACGGATTCGGCGGGCGGGGCACACTACGCCTTCGCGCATCTCGACCAGAAGACGTTCAGCCTGACCTGGCGCCTGGGCTACACCTTCACGCCCACCACGTCGCTCCAGATCTACGCCTCGCCGTTCATCTCCAAGGGCACGTACACCGACGTGCGCGAGGTGGCCGAGGCCCGGGCCGACTCCTACGACGCGCGCTACCGGCCCTACGCCGGCCCCGCGGTGGCCGACCAGCCCATGGGCTTCAACTTCCAGCAGTTCCGGTCCAACGTGGTGTTCCGCTGGGAGTACCGGGCGGGCTCGACGCTGTTTCTGGTGTGGAGTCAGGGCCGGCAGGGGTCGTCGCCGGTCGAAGGTACGACGTCCTTCCGCGGCGATCTGGGCGACCTGCTCGGCCGCCGGGCGAACGATACGTTCCTGGTGAAGGTGTCGTACTGGCTGACGCCCTGAGTTGGGCGAGGCTTGGCAGGTTCTACTTCCGGCTCCCCGCCGGCGTCGGGCGGAACTCGCCGTGTCAATTGGGATGACGACGAGCTGGAGGGTGACTCGGGGTCTTAGACGGAGTCTCCTCCCCGCGAGCGCGCCAATGCGCCAACGACTGCCGGGCGCGCGAGGCCTCGTTCCCGCTCCTGCCTCCCCCGCGACGGCCGGTGAATCGGGTCGGCCCCGATGGTTCCGACCAGCGTGGCCGGATATCCATGCGCGCTCACCCGCTCCAGCTCGGCGCGCGCGTGCTCCAGCCGCCCCGCGATGCCGAGCCGCCTGGCCTCGTCGCGGTGGCCGGCCCGCGACAGGAACTCGGTCAGGCTCCGAACGTGCCGCTCCCAGAGCGCGATGTCCCGCTGCTGCTTGACCGCGAGCCGCTCGTGATACCAGTCGCTCGCGAGCAGCGCTTCCCGGGTGAACAGCGCGCGGACCTCCGCGTGGCTCGCGTCCTTCCCCTCGTAGTGCCCGCGGGCCATGATGTGGAGCAGCGCCCTGAGCGGGGGGCAGGCATCCTCGATGGTGCCGTCCGCGAAGTACGCCTCGGCGACGCGCTGCTGCGCCTCCACGATGTTGTCGATCCCGTCGGCGAAGATCGCCGGGTCCTGCAGCTCGGGCTTGAGGATCTCGTCGGTGAACACCGCCGTGGCGTTGTCGAACACCCGCCCGAAGTAGGTGTGCACGAACTTCGCCGTGATGCGGAAGCCGAGCCGGCTGGCCAGCACCTTGCGGCCGGCGCGGTCGTAGTCCTCCAGCTTTTCCAGGTGCCCGGCCTCGATCAGCCGCTTCGGGTCGCGCTCGTGGGGAAACAGCCGGCACCAGACCTCGGGTATCAGCAGGCTGATGTCGTGGTCCACCCGGTAGCGCGGGCCGATGAATCCCGCCGCCGAGCTGAACCCGGCGTAGCCGGTGAGCAGCATCGAGACCAGGGCGTTGTTGAGATCGGCGGTGGCCGCGAGCGCGTTGAACGGTCCCTTGGTGAGGGCGCCCTCCGATCCGGCGCCCGTGGTGCTCGGCGACGTTCCCGTCAGCGAACACACGTAATCCATGAACAGCTCCGGCAGCTCCTGGTAGTGGATCGGCCCGTACACGCAGAGCGGCCGGATGCCGTCCCCGGGCCGGTTGTTCCGGCGGCCCGACAGCACGCTGATGACCGGAAAGATCACCGGCGCATGGAGCGGCAGCCGCCGGGACAGCCGCGCGCCCATGTCCGCGATGTACCGGTCGCGGGGCCGCGCGAGGTCGGGCCGCACCTGCAGGTAGCGCGGGTTCTTCGTCGGCTTGCCGCCGACCAGCCGCGGCCGGGCCGAGCAGATCGAGTAGCCGCCGGGGCGCGCGGCATTCCGGGACACGTGCTCGCGCATGGGCGGTGTGAAAGCGTCGTGCAGCGCCACGTCCTCCACGATGCGCTGCGCGTCCTCCGGGGTGACCGGCTGGAAGTTCGAGCAGAAGAGTCCGGGGCCGGCCATGTCCTGCTCGGTCTGGCGGTCGAGGCCCGGGTGAATGGCGTCGTCAGGGCGCTGGAACAGCCGGTACTCGCAGTTCTGCGCCAGCTTGAGGCTCGGGTGACCGTCGTACTCCCCCGGAATTCCGATCAACCGGCGCGCGGGGACCACCACCGAGGCGGTGATGTCGTCCTCCATCTGCACCTTGTCGGCCGCGACGAAGTCCTGCCGCAGCTTGTAGGTGCGCCAGGCGCCGTTCTCTTCGCGTCCGATCCGGAGGTAGTTGGCCACCAGCCGCCGGCCCTGGTACTTGAGCTCGTGTCCCGGTGCGCCGTTGATGATGTCCACGCTGAAGTGCTCCCGCCAATCGGCTCCCCACTCCGGGCGGTAGAAGCGCTTGATCACGAACACCAGCGCGCGCAGGTGATTCGGAATGCTCTCGAGCCAGGCATTGTATTCCGGGGTGAACTCTGCCGGGTTGGGCGTGAGCAGCTTGATCACCGAGCCGAGCGAGCGATCCTCCGAGAGGATCGGCCGCGAGGGCCCGCGCCCGTCGTAGTCCCGGTCGAAGATCGCCTGGACCAGCGCCATGTCCTCGTCGAAGCTCCGCACGTAGAACGACCCGGGCAGCACCGCGTCCACGAGGCTCTTGCTGATCTCCGACTTGCCGCCGCCCGACACGGTGCATGGCTTGTGGCAGAAGGCGCCCTCGGGCACGGTGCCGATCAGCCGCCAGCTCGGCGCCGCCCGGTGTCTGGCCATGCGGAGCTTGTAACCGCTCGGGTGGATGTAGATCCGGCCGGGCAGGAGCTTAAGGTGCTGCTCCCTGCCGTCCCGGGTCCATTTGATGTCCTGGCGGGGGACGTCGATCTCCATGTCCTCCGGCATGTAGTGGACCTCGGGATAGATCGCGTCGGTCGCATAGCCGGTGGGATGAAGCTTTGCGCGCTGGCCCAGCAGCGCGAGCACCTCGGCGAACCGGTGGTTCGCGCTCACGACTCTCACCAGATCCGGCGCGAAGCGGTCGCCCAGATTGAACGTGGCGAAGGCCAGCGCCCCGCCCGCGTGCTCCTCCTCGGCCAGTCCGTACAGGTTGGCGCTGTAGCCGATCTGGGTCTTGATCTCCTTCTTGCAGTAGCCGAAGTAGTTGTCGGCGAGGATGGTGACCATCACTCCCCGGAGGTCGCGCGAGGTGGCCTTGAACGGCCGGCCTTCGTTGTACAGCTCGCGCTCGTCGGCCCAGCACATGCCGGCCGCGCGCTCGGCTTCGGTGGCCCGGCTCACGTGGGGCAGTCCGAGCTCCTGCTTGCGGAGCTGCGTGAGATGCGGCGCGAGGATCACGCAGCCGCTGTGGCCGGTCCAGCCGTCCACGTCGAGGGCGGCGTCGTTGGCGGGCAGGGAAGGGTCGCCGGCGTTGCCGAAGATGCTCTCCACGAAATCCAGGTTGGACACCAGCCCGCCCGGCGCGAAGAAGCGCACCTCCATCCGCTTCTCCGGCGCGACCTTGGGGACCTCCGGGCAGACCAGCGGCCTGAGCAGCAGCGACACCATGGTCTCCACGGGCTCCGGCCAGTGCGCCGTGAACGGCAGGCGGGTGAGCTCGGCCGGGGGCCGAAGCGCCTGCTGGAGCAGCCGCAGGAATGCCCCGAGCGGTACGCGCGTCTTGTCGGCCGGAATCGGGAGGCCGCCCTCGGCCACGTGAAACACGCCCTGCGTGGTGCGGCGGTCATTGACGGGATTGTGCAGCACCCCGTTGTCGAGCCGGTAGCTCGAGACCAGCTCGTTGTGCCACGCGTCCGCGTCGACCGGCAGCGACAGCTCACGCGCCAGGCCGTAGCGATCCAGGATGAGCGTCTCGGAGGGCAGTCGTACGGGGCCGGGGAGTTCCGCGGACTCCAGCAGCCCGTCGAGGTAATCCTGGATCCGGCGGTCGGCAGGGCACAGGTGTTCGGAGAGCAGGCGGGTTTGTTCGCGATAGCGGGCGAAGAGATCGCCCGCCAGCTGAAGGACGTCCTCGTCGCCGGACTCGGCCGGGACGCGGGCGCCCATCGCCGCGAGCTTGAGCAGGATGGAGCTGACGGCGGCGCGCCGCTCCGGGAGCCACACCGCGCCATCGGCCCGGAGTCCAACCGCACGCTCCATCTCCATGCCGCGCCCTCCACGCAGAGTTCGTTCGACTGTTCGTCGCAACGTCTCACCACCACACCCGTACGTCAACTGCGCGGCGACCGCTCCTCGGCCGGCTCACTCGCCTCGCGGCAAGGCCCGCCCGGCGACGATGGTGATGTTGTCGCTCCCGCCGCCCTCCAGCGCCTCCTGCAGCAGGGTCTCGCACGCCTGCTTGGCCGATGTCATCGAGCGGAGCACGTCGCGGATCCGCTCGTCGGAGACGTGGCGGATCAGCCCGTCGCTGCAGAGGAAGAGGACGTGGCCCCAGGCCATGTCCAGCCGAGTCACCGTCGGGTCGGTCTGGCGCCCGCCGATCGAGCTGGTGAGCGTGTGGGCCAACCGGGTGTCGGCCGCGTCCTCGGCCTTCATGACGCCGAGGTCCACCATTTCCTGGGCCATGGTCTGATCGCGGGTGAGCTGGGTCAGCTCGCCGTTCCGGAGCAGGTAACCACGGCTGTCGCCCACCTGGAGCAGGTAGGCACGGGGCCAGACGCCGAGGAACAGCGTGAGCGTCGTCGCCATGCCGCGGCGGTCCGGCTCCTCCTCGCCGCGGCGGAGCAGCTCGGCGTGGCACTGGTGCGCACCCTCCTGGAGTGCGTCGAAGAACTCCTGGTCGTCGGCGGAGGCGGCGGCATAGTAGCAGCGCATGCTGCGGGTGACGTACTGGGTGGCGGCCTCGAGCGCGGCGCGGCTCGCCTCCTCGCCCTTGGCCGACCCGCCCACGCCATCGGCCACCATGGCCAGGAAGGCGAGGCGTTCGGCGTCGGCCATGAGGGGGCCGGTGTCCGGCAGGCTGGTGTGGTGGACGACCACCTGCTTCCGGAGGGCGCAGACCAGAAAGTGATCCTGGTTGTCGCGGCGGACCCTGCCGGGATGGGTGAGGCCGTGGACGTCGATCTCGTCGTCGCGCGGCTTGCGGTCGGGGAGCGTCAGGGCTGCGCTCGTATCGGGGGCGGGCATACGCACTCCGCTGGCGGGTTGGCTGCTCCACCAATCTGGGGCGCGGGGCGCTGGAGGGCCAGACGGAGCGTCGAGGGAGAGCCGGTCCGTGATCCCTCTCACCGCTTCTCTCCCTCCCGTCGGCCAGTATGTCGGAGCATCGCACGTGACTCCGCGGGAGGATCCATGCCCACGCAGCAGGAGCTTCTCGACCGCCTGGTCGGCTTTCCCCCGACGACCTGTCCGGTCCTGAGCCTCTATCTCAACACCGAGCCCGACCAGCACGGCCGGGACGACATCGAGCGGTTCCTCCGGCGCGAGCTCCCGGCCCGCGGGCGCACCTTTCCGCCCCACAGCGCGGAGCGGGAGAGCTACGACCGGGACGTGGAGCGGATCGAGCGCTGGGTGGCGGAGGAGCTCCGCCCGTCGGCCAACGGGGTGGCCGTCTTTGCCTGCGCCGGCGCGGACGAGCTGTTCGAGGCCGTGCAGCTCGACGTGCCGGTGCGGGAGCACCGGCTCTACGTGTATCACCAGCCGCAGCTCTACGAGCTGGCCCGCCTCACCGACGCCTATCGGCGTTACGCCGCCGTGGTGGTGGACAGCCAACTGGCCCGGATTTTCGTGTTCGCGCTCGGGGCCACGCTGGAGCAGGAGGAGGTGCAGGGCCCGGCCACCAACCGGACCGAGGTCGGAGGCTGGTCGCAGGCCCGCTTCCAGCGGCACGTGGACCACCGGCGGCAGCAGCATGCCAAGGCGGTCGTCGCGGAGCTCGACCGGATCGTCCGGACCGACGACATCGGACACGTCGTGCTGGCCGGTGACGAGGTGATCATCCCCCTGATCCGCGCCGAGCTGCCGCCGCACCTGGAGGAGAAGGTGATCGACGTGGTGCGCCTCGACATCACCACGCCGGAGCACGCGGTGCTGGATGCCACCCTCCGGTCCATGCGGGCGCAGGATGCCCGAGAGGACGCGGACCTGGTGCGCCGCGCGGTGGACGGCTACCGGGCGGGAGGGCTCGGGGTGGCCGGCCTCGGACCGACGCTGGCGGCGCTTACCCGTGGGCAGGTGGATGAGCTGCTCATCTCCGCGGAGTTCGAGACCCGGCATGCCGGGCCGGTGCCACGCGGCTCGCCGCTGGTGCCGCCGGAGCTCGCGATGCAGCTCGCCGACGAGGCGACCACCGTGGACCTTGCCGACGAGCTGGTGAGCCGCGCGCGGAGCACCGGCGCCACGATCTCCTTCATCGAGAACCCGACGCTGCTGGCGGAAGTGGACGGCGTGGCCGGCCTGCTCCGCTTCACACTGTGAGGATCGCATGAGCAAGAAGAAGCGCGGCAACTACAACCAGGACTACTTCAAGGTGGGCGGCAGTCCGCAGCCGGGTGACGACATCGTCCAGGAGCGGCAGAAGCGGCGGCTCGCCGGGCAGAAGCCGGAGCAGCCACGGCCGGCCAGAGAGGATGAGCCCGCAATCCCGGAGGACGAGGGCTGACGCGTTGCGGGAGCCGGGGCGTGATGTAGATTCGGGGACCATCACCCCCACCGGGACTCATCCGATGAAGACACGACTTCAGTTGATGGCGCTCACGATCTGCTGTATCACCGGCACCGCCGCGGCGCAGGACTCCGCGTCGCCGGTCGCCGACGCCCTGCGCTCGGCCGAGCAGCGCGCCGGGCGCAATCTGGTGGCTGCGGCGGAGGAGATGCCGGCGGGGAAATACGGGTTCAAGCCCACCCCGGCCCAGATGAGCTTCGGCGAGGTGCTCGGCCACCTGTCGGAAGGGAACGATTTCCTCTGCTCGAGCGTGAGCGGCGTGGCCGCGCCCAAGCGCGCCGAAGTGGCCAAGGAGGCCCCGAAGGAGAAGCTCGTGGCCCGGCTCCGGGAGTCGTTCCAGTTCTGCGAAACGGCGCTCGCGAAGCTGAACGACAAGGACCTGGGTGGGAAGGTGCCGTTCTTCGGCGACCGCCAGATCTCCCGGGCGCACGCGATGATCGCCACGGCGCAGGACTGGGCGGACCATTACAGCCAGATGGCCATCTACCTGCGCCTCAACGGCAAGCTGCCCCCGACGGCCAAGGGGAAGCAGGAGGAGTAGCCTGGCCAGACAGGCAGGGCGCTGGGAGCATCGCGGGCCCCGTACCACTGCGGTGGTGCGGGGCCTTCGCCGTCAGGGCGCCGCTGCTCCGACGATTGAACCCCGCAATCGACCCCTGCTATTGTAGTGTACAACAAGTTGTATGACTGCCGGATGCGAGAGCCCTTGACCACCGATAGCGAGCCCCACACGACTCCCCCCGACCTCGACATCCGCCGGCAAGTGCCGCTGGCGCCGTACACGACGCTCGGCCTCGGTGGCCCGGCCCGCTATTTCGCCGAATGCGGGAGCGAGGACCAGGTTCGCGCGGCACTCAGCTGGGCGCGGGAGCGCGGGCTGCGCGTGGCCGTCCTGGGCGGCGGCAGCAACGTGGTGTTCGCCGACGGCGGCTTTCCGGGGCTCGTATTGCGAGTGGCCATTGGCAGCGTCGAGTTTCGGGACGGCCCCGCGCCCGGGGTCGTGGCCGGAGCCGGTGCCGAGTGGGACGCGGTGGTGGGCGGTGCGGTGGAGCGGGGGTGGGCGGGAGTCGAGTGTCTCTCCGGGATTCCGGGGTCCGTCGGCGGCACGCCGATCCAGAACGTGGGCGCCTACGGACAGGAAGTGTCCCAGACGCTGGTCTCGGTCGCCTGCCTCGACCGGAACACGCTCGAGCGGCGGGTCTTCGACCGCGACGAGTGCGGTTTCGGCTACCGCAGCAGCCGGTTCAAGCGGCAGGACCGGGACCGGTACGTGGTCCTCCAGGTCGGCTTTCGCCTGGAGCGCGACGCGCCGCCGCGACTGGAGTACCCGGAGCTTCGGGATGCGGTGGCGCGGACAAGCCCTCTCGAGGGGCTCCAGCCGGTCGAGGCGCTGCGGCTGGTGCGGGAGAGCGTGCTCGCGCTGCGGCGGCGAAAGTCCATGGTGCTGGATCCGGCCGACCCGAACACCCGGTCGGCGGGCTCGTTCTTCATGAACCCGGTGGTGACCGCCGCCGCCTTCGCCGAGCTCGAGGCGCGCTGGAAGTCGTCAGGGCGCGACGGCCGCATCCCGGCGTATCCGGCGGAACCCGGCGTGAAGTTGTCCGCGGCGTGGCTGGTGGAGCAGGCGGGGTTCGCCAAGGGGTACCGGCGCGGCGGCGTGGGGGTCTCCGGCCGGCACGCCCTGGCACTGGTGAACTACGGTGGGACGGCCGCGGAGCTGCTCGCGCTGGGGGACGCGATCGCGGGGGCGGTGGCGGAGCGGTTCGGGATCCGGCTCGAGATGGAGCCGCAGATCGTGGCGTGAGTCGGTCCTCGTCCGCCGTTCACGCCTCCGCGCCGCCCGCCGGCGCCGCCAGCAGCTTGTCGAGGGTGATCGGCAGGTCGCGCACCCGGACGCCGGTGGCATGCCAGACGGCGTTCGCGACCGCGGCGGAGGCGCCCGTGATCCCGATCTCGCCGATTCCCTTGGCGCCGATCGGGTTCACGTGGGGGTCCTCCTCGTCCAGCAGGATGATGTCGACCTCGCCCACGTCGGCGTTGACCGGCACGTGGTACTCGGCGAGGTCGGCGTTCACCACCCGACCGCTGCGCGGGTCGAGCAGCGTCTCCTCGAACAGCGCCATCCCGAGGCCCCAGACCACCCCGCCCATGAGCTGGCTGCGCGCCGTCTTCGCGTTGAGGAACTTTCCGGCCGAGTAGGCGGCCACGATTCGCGGGATGCGGACGCGGCCCAGGTCGGGGTCCACCCGCGCCTCGACGAACACCGCGCCGAAGGCATGCATGGCGAACTGCTCCTTCTCCTCGCCCGGCTCCGATGACGCGCGGCCCTCGACGGGGCCGCCGTGGCGCGCGAGCAGCGCCTCGTAGCGCTCGCCCTTCGAGTCGTCGCTCGCGAGGAACAGCCGGCCGTTCTCCGCGCGGACATCCTCCGGCCGGGCGCCCGAGAGCGGGGAGCGCGGGTCGGCCGTGGCGAGCCGGACCAGCTCATTGCGCGCGGCGCGGGCCGCCTCGAAGACGGCGCTCCCGGTCGAGGCGGCGGTCATCGAGCCGCCCGAGACCGGGCTCGGCGGAAAACGGCTGTCGCCCAGCTCGAACCGCACGCGCCCGGGCGGGAGCCCCAGCGCGTCGGCCGCGATCTGCGTCATGATCGTGTAGGTGCCGGTGCCGATGTCCTGGGTCGCGCTCCGCACCAGCGCCGTCACACCCCCGCGCCCGTCGGGCGCGAGCCGCGCCAGGGCCTCCGCCGGGCGACGGTTGGTCGGGTAGGTGGCCGTGGCCATGCCCCAGCCCACGAGCTCGTCACCGGCGCGCATCGAGCCCGGCTTCGGGTCCCGTCGTTTCCAGCCGAACCGCTCCGCGGCCGCCCCGTAGCACTGCCTGAGCGACTTGCTCGACCAGGGCAGATGCCCCTGCGGCTCCTCCTCGGCGTAGTTCCGGAGCCGGAGCTCCAGCGGGTCCATCCCGAGCTTCACCGCCAGCTCGTCCATGGCCGACTCGAGCGCGAACGTGCCGGTGGCCTCGCCGGGGGCGCGCTGGAAGGTCGGCGTGCCCACGTCGAGGGGCACGACGCGCATCCGGGTCTCGACATTGGGGCAGGCATAGAGCATCCGGGTCACGTTGGCCGTCGGCTCCAGGAAGTCCTCGAAGGTCGAGGTGTGCGAGACGCTGTGGTGCCGGACGGCGGTGAGCGCCCCGTCGCGCGTAGCGCCGAGCGTGAGGCGCTGGATGGTGAGCGGCCGCGCGCCCACCGGGCCGAACATCTGCCGCCGGCTGAGCACCAGCTTCACCGGCCGGCCCACCCGCCTGGCCGCCATGGCGGCGAGCGGCACGTGCGACCAGACCGACCCCTTGCAGCCGAACCCGCCGCCCACGAACAGCGAGACCACGCGCGCCTTCCCGGACGGGATCCCGAGCGTCTTGGCCACCGTATCCCGGTCGCCCATGACATACTGCGTCGCGTCGTAGAGCGTGAGCTCGTCGCCGTCCCACCGTGCGATGGTGGCGTGGGGCTCCATCGGATTGTGGTTCTCGATCGGCGTGGTGTACGTCTCCTCCACCGTCACCTCGGCCTGGGCCAGTCCGGCGGGCACGTCGCCGCGGGTGGAGTCGGGCGCGCGCCGCGGGTCCGGCGGCCCGTGTTGCTTGGGCGGGCGCGCGTGGCCCATCGCCGCCCTGGGGTCGAGCGTCGCGGCGCGGGTGTCGTAGCGCGCGCGCACCAGCGCGGCGGCGTCGCGCGCGTGCTCGAAGGTGTCCGCCACGACGACCGCGATCGGCTGTCCATTGTAGCGGACCGTCGCATCCTGCAGCAGCGTCATGACCCGGCCGGCTGGCGGGTTCACGGCCGCGCGGCCCTTCTGGGGGAGCTTCGGCGCGTCGAGGTGCGTCATCACCGCGAGCACGCCCGGCGCCTTCCGGGCTGCCGCGGTGTCGAGCCGGGTGATCCGGCCCGCCGGCACCGTACTCTGCACCAGCACGGCGTGCACCAGGCCCTCGGCCGGCATCTCGGCCGAGAAGCGGGCGGCGCCGGTCACCTTGAGGCGGCCGTCCACCCGGTCCATCCCCGCGCCCACCGCCGGGGCGTTTCCCGTCGTCGTCATCGGTCGTCTCTCATCTCTCACGCCATCGCCGCGGCCGTGGCCAGCGCGCGCACGAGCGTGCGGCGGGCCAGCGGCAGCTTGAAACCGTTCTCGTGGTGCGGCACGGCACCCCGGAGCGCCGCGTCGGCCGCCGCGCGGAACGCCTCGGCGCCGGCGCGCTTCCCCTCGAGCGCGCGCTCCGCCTCGCGCGAGCGCCACGGCACCGTGCCGACGCCGCCGAGCGCTACGCGCGCATCGCGGATCAGCCCGCCGCCGAGATCGAGCGCCACCGCCGCGCTCGCGAGCGCGAAGGCATAGGAGGCGCGGTCGCGAACCTTGAGATAGGTGGAGCGCCGGGCCCAGGGGAGCGCCGGCAGATCCACGGCGGTGATCAGCTCCCCCGACGAGAGGACGGTCTCGCGCTCGGGATGTGCGCCCGGCTGCAGGTAGAACTCGCCGAGCGGCACGCCGCGCTCGCCCCGCGCGCCCTGGATCCGGACGACCGCGTCGAGCGCGGCCAGCGCGACAGCCATGTCGGAGGGGTGGGTCGCGATGCAGTGCGCGCTCGTGCCGAGCACCGCGTGGATGCGGTTATGGCCGTGCAGGGCGGAGCAGCCAGTGCCGGGCTCGCGCTTGTTGCAGGGGGTCGCGGGGTCGCGGAAATACCAGCAGCGCGTGCGCTGCAGCAGGTTGCCGCCGGTGGTGGCCATGTTCCGGAGCTGGCCCGAGGCCCCGGCGAGGAGCGCCTGGCTCAGCACCGGGTACCGCTCCCGTACGGCGGCGTCCCACGCCAGGTCGCTGTTTCGCACCAGCGCGCCGAGCCGGAGGCCGCCGTCCGGCAGCGGCACGACGCGGCCGAGCTCGGGGTGGCGCGCGGCCAGGGTGTTGATGTCCACCACCCGGCTCGGCGTCTCGACGTCCAGCTTCATGAGATCGATGAGCGTGGTGCCGCCCGCCACGAAGCGCGCGTGGGGGTCCGCACCGGCGGCGCGGAGCGCGCTCGGGATGTCCGGGGCCGCCGAGTACTCGAAGGGGTGCATCGCTCAGCCCGGCCGGCCGCGGCGGACGTCCTGCACCGCGGCCACGATGTTGGGGTAGGCGCCGCAGCGGCAGATGTTCCCGCTCATCGCCTCGCGCACGTCGTCATCGGACGGACCCCAGGGCTCGTCGAGCAGCGCCGTGGCGGACATGATCTGTCCCGGCGTGCAGTAGCCGCACTGGAACCCGTCGTGCTCGATGAATGCCGCCTGCATCGGGTGAAGGGTGTCGTTCCGCGCCAGACCCTCGATGGTGGTGATCTCGTGGCCCTGGGCCATCATGGCGAGCGTGAGGCAGGAGAGCACCCGCCGCCGGTCCAGGTGCACGGTGCAGGCGCCGCACTGGCCGTGGTCGCACCCCTTCTTGGTGCCGGGGAGCCCGGCGTACTCGCGCAGCGCGTCGAGCAGGGTGACCTGGGGCTCGAGCGTGAGCGACAGGTCACGGCCGTTCACGCGGAGCGTTACCGGGCGCGCGGCCGGCCCGGGGGGCGCGGGCGGAGGTCCAGCCGGCGCGAGGGCGCCTTCTCCTCGCAGGGAGGGCGGCGTGGCGAGCGCAGCCGTGGCGAGCAGCGTGAGCGCCACGAACTCGCGGCGGCTCGCGGTGCAGGGGGCGGGAGACTGATCGGGCGGGCTCGCCGCCGCGAGGGCGGCGAGCGCGGCCACCATCTCATCCGCCCGCGGCACCCGACCCGCGAGACCAAGGTGGCGCCACCGCACGAAGCCGTCCGCGTCGATGAGGTAGAACGCCGCGCCCCCCGCCGCGGCCCAGGTCCGTGTGGCCGCTTCGCCGCGGCAGGGGTCGTCGTCGATCGGGAGCGCGAGCAGCTCCGCCGGCGCGCCCGGCAGGCGCGCGAGGATGCGGTGGTACAGCGCGAGATGCTCGTGTCGCGCCGGGTCCCATTCGCCGTCGAAGAACGCGAGCACCACCGGCCGGCCGCGAAAGTCCCGGAGGCGCAGCGGGCGTGGATGGGAAGCGAGGAGGAGGTCCGGCGCGGGGGCGTCGAGTTCGACCGGCAAGCCGGCCATGGCAGGGAGCGCGGGGGTGGTCATCGGACCTGCGCTGAAGCCGTGGGAAGAGGTCGGCGCGGAGGCGCCGGCGGATCAGGGTCGAAGCTGCGCCCCGGTGGAAAGAGCGTCGGTGAGCGGCATCACAGGCGGGTGCCCAGGCGAAGTCGGAATCAGCGGACCAGCGCAAGGATCAGGCACGCTCCACCGACCGCCAGCGCGTCCTCGGCGAGCGCGACGATGTAGTCGGGCACGCCGAGCGCCCGGACGAGACCGGTGCGGGCTCTGTAGCCGCCGAGCGTTCCGCCCACCGCGCCGAGCGCCCCGAGCACGGCGCCGAGCGGCAGGGAGCCCCCGGTGCCGACCATGAGCGCTGCGCCCGCGAGCCCGCCGGTCACGATTCGCCCGATGAACGGTCCCGGCCGGGTCCGGCTCGGCGTCTTCGGCAGCTTGTCGCCCACCAGCTCGGCCAGCATCAGCGCGGTCAGCAGGTACACCGCCGCGGCGGAGCCCAGGAAGGCGAGCGGGGTGCCGTCGAGCCGGAGCCAGCCGAGCCGCGCGCCCCAGGCGACGGCGGCCGGCGGAGTCATGGAGCGGAGGCCGGCGATGACGCCGAGCAGGAAGGCGAGCAGGGTGGTCACGATTCTCTCTTGCACCTCCGTGCACCGTATCCTATAATAGCTCTCCGATCGAGAGCTGATCACCTCGATTGGGAGTGACGAGACCAATCGCGTGTCTCGTCCACGCCGCAGCGGCGTCGCGGCGTGCCGTGCAAGAGGTCGATCCGCGATTCGGCCGGACCTGCAGCGCTCGTACTGATGAACCAGACAGCCGCAAACCGTCTGGGGATGGAAGCCGGAGCTTCCGAGGCCATGCCGTCAGCGCACCAGTAGACGGACGCCGAAGAAAGAAGAACGGGGAAGTGAATCCCCGACTCCGGGATATCAGTACGTCGGGCGGCCCGCATCGCTCTTCGGAGCGATGCGGGCCGCCTTTTTGGTGCCGTGGGTACCCTGTCGTTTGCCCGGCTCAACCGGCCCCGTTGGCCGCTGCCGGCCCGCCGCAGCGGCAGTCGAGGCAGCCGTGCTCGAGGCAGGTCCCGCAGCTCCGGGCCAATTGCCGCCGCAGCGCCTCGCGGGCGCGGTGCAGCCGCACGCCCGCGTTCCCCGGCGTGATCCCCACCTCATCGGCGAAGCCGCGGACGCTCAGGCCATCGAGATCCACCCGGCGAAGCGCCGCGCCGTACTCCGGTTTGAGGGTGTCCACCAGCGCGGTGACGCAGGCGCACGCCACGGCCTCGAGCTCCTCGTCCGCGCCGGCGGCCTCCTGCCCGGTCTCGGCGGCGAGCCGCAGGAGCGCCCGGCCGCGGGTGCCCTCGCGGCGGTGATGGTCGATGATGGCGTTCCGGAGCACCCGATAGAACCAGGCCGTGGCGGACTCGGGGCTCCGCAGCGAGTCCGTCCGGCCGATGCTGCGGACAAACGCCTCCTGCAGGATGTCCTCGGCCTCGTCGCGGGAGCCCACGCGGCGCTCCAGGAAACCGAGGAAGCGGGCGTGGTTGTCGAGCAGCACGCGCAGCACGTCGGGGGCGTGATGATCGCGCTCGGCGGGCTCGGGCGCGGCGGAGTCGATTGGCAGGGTCATGGAGACGAAGGATACGGAGCCTGCCCGGGGTGGTCCAGGAGCCCCGGGCGGCCTCCTGGCGGCGTGGCTACTCGCAATCGCACCCGCAGGTGCAGCCACAGCCACAGGAGCAGCTCTGAGTCTTCGTGGTCGTGTCGGTCATGGTCGTTCTCCGTTGGTGTGCAGGTGGTCCAGCCTCGTCCATCGTGGCCTTCATACCTGCTGACGCGCGGGCTCTCGAATCATTACACCTGCGGTTTGAGGCCGGCGCGAGCCCGCCGGACCGACCGGGAAGGTTCCGTGCTGAAGCGGGTGCGGGGCCGAACTACGTGAATCACCTCAGCTCTCGGACTCCCGCGGCATGGCCCGGCCGACCACGACGGTGATATTGTCGCTCCCGCCGCCCTCCAGCGCCTCCTGCAGCAGGGTCTCGCACGCCTGCCTGGCCGACGTCATCGAGCGGAGCACGTCGCGGATCCGCTCGTCGGAGACGTGGCGGGTGAGCCCGTCGCTGCAGAGCAGCAGCACGTGACCCCATGTCATGTCGAATCGGCTGACCGTCGGGTCGGTCTGGCTGCCGCCGATTGCGCTGGTGAGCGTGTGGGCAAGCCTGGTGGTGGCCGCGTCCTCCGCCTTCATGACGCCGAGGTCCACCATTTCCTGGGCCATGGTCTGATCGCGGGTGATCTGGGTCAGCTCGTCGTTCCGGAGCAGGTAGCAGCGGCTGTCGCCCACCTGGAGCAGGTAGGCGCGGGGCCAGACGCCGAGGTACAGGGTGAGGGTCGTGGCCATGCCGCTGTAGTCGGAGTCGGCCTCCCCGCGGCGCAGCAGCTCCGCGTGACACTGGCGCGCGCCTTCCTGCAGGGCATCGTGGAGCTCCTGATCGCCGTCCAGAGCGGCGCCATAATAGCAGCGCATGCTGCGGGTGACATACCGCGTGACGGCCGCGAGCGCGACGCGACTCGCCGTTTCGCCGCGGGCCGCGCCCCCCACGCCGTCGGCCACCATGGCCAGGGAGGCGAGGCGCTCGGTCTCGCCCATGAGGCCGTCGGCCCCGGCGAAGCTGGAGAGCCGGACGACGAGCTGTTTCCGGAGCGAGCAGAGGAGGAAGTGGTCCTGGTTGTCCTTGCGGACCTTGCCCGGGTGAGTCACGCCGTGAGCGTCGATCTCCTCCTCGCGGGGCTTGCGGGCGGGGAGCGCGGCGGGGGTGGTGTCGGGCGTGGGCATGGGAGCTCCGGATGGGTGGCGCAGGACGACTCGCGCCGGCTGGTGACGTCGCAACCTACGACCTACGACTTTCCTCTGCCGCCCGGGGGAAGAACCGTTGCCGCAGCAGCGTCAGCACCCCCGGATCGAGTCCGGGCGGATCGAAGGCCACCGCGATTTCCCGCCCGTTGTGCCGCACGACCCGTCCGCACACGTCGATCACGGTCTCGGCGTCGAGCTGGAGCGCCCCTTCGATCCGGCTGCCGAGCGCCGGCGCCGATTCGTTCGCGGTCAATATGTAGCGCAGGCCGGTGGCGCTCACGTCGCGGAGCGGCGTGCTCGCGCCGCCCGCGCCCGCGGTCGGGCCCGGAATGGGGAGCCGTGGGGCCGCCCGCCGCTCGCGGTGACGCTGCATCAGCCGCGCGCGCTCCTCCTCGATCGCGGCCGCTGACGGCCAGGGGCCGCCGTCCGGGAAGAGCGCGAGGCCGCCGCGATCGATCCGGCCGATCGTGGCGCTCACCGGAATCCTCTCGCCGGTGCGGAGCGCGAGCGTGCCGGCGACCTGGTCGCCCAGCCGCCAGACGCGGCCCGCCGGCGCGGGCTCGAGCCGGAGGCCGCCCATCCCGAGGTCGCGTACGGCGCAGCGGTAGCCCTCGAGCTCGAGCAGACCGGGGGCGGTGCGGCGATACTCGACACGGTCGAGCGACCGGCGGTCGAGCTGACCCACTCTCCGGCGCTCATGCACGTGGAGGTGCCCTCATGCGGGGCTCCTGCTCGGGGCAGCCGGCGAGCTTCGCGTGTATCGGCCAGGAGCGCATTTCGATACCATGCCGACCTCGAGTCATCCTGAGCTGAGCGAAGGGGGCATGCGTCTGCTCACGGCTCCGTCGCTCCGCTCAGGATGACCCTGCGCGGTTTCGCAAATGAGCAACGCACATCAGGAATCTGTCGCGTTCGGGGCGGGAGGGCCAGCAGCGCGGCGGCCGAGCGGACTCAGAACGCCACCGTGGCCCCGATCCGCGCCAGCATCGGCGCCTGGTAGCGCGTGGGCCTGAGGTAGTTCGGGTTGGGCGCCGCCTGCCCGCCCTGCGGGTCCAGCGCGGCATAGTGCAACTGATCGAGCGTCACCGGCCGGCGTGCGCTCGCGACGTGGAGGAGTTCCAGGCTCACGCGAGGCACGAGCCCGCGGCCCGCCGGCACGTCGTAGGTGACGCGCACGCCGAGATCCCCGAGCGCCGGCGTGCGGCCGACCGAGCCTCGCGGCCGCAGGTTGACGAAGTGCGCCGGCAGGGTGGTGGCACCGAGCTCGTTGAGCGGGGTGCCGCTCTGCCAGGTGAACACCATCCCGACCGCGAGGCCGGAGCCCAGCCCGCGTACGCCATAGAGCTTGAACACATGCGTCCGGTCGTTCGGCAGGGGCCCGTACCCGTTCGCGGCCTGCTCGGCGAGGTCGGGATCGGTCTTGCCGTTCGGCAGCGCGAAGCCGACGTCGTGGTCGAAGAGTCCGGTGTAGTTCCCGCGATTCCGCGACAGGACGTAGGAGGCCGCGACGAGCAGGCGTCGCCCGCCGCGCCACCGGACCGCGACCTCGAGCGCGAGATAGCGCCGGCGGAGCCGCGGGAGGAAGTCGAGCCTCCCGCGCCCGGGATTCCCGAGAATCCGTTCGCCCGTGCCCGGTGCCAGTCCGTCATCGATCACCTCTCGCAGCGTCCGCTGCACACCCCGCACCCCGAGCTTCACCCTGCCGCCCAGCAGCTGCTCCATCCCCAGGGCCACCTCGTCGAAGTGCTGCCCGCCGAGCCCGGGCACCTCCGGCAGGATGTCGTGCGACCCCGAGTCCAGCGAGTCGAGCGGAACGCCTCCCGCACGCGGATCCCGGTCGAAGAGGTACACGCCGTTCCGGAGCGGGACATGCCACCAGGTGGCGGAGGCGAACAGCGGAAGCTGCTCGTAGTAGCGGCCGAACGACGCGAAGAGCTTCGACCGCGATTGCCCGGGCATGAGGATCAGTGCGATCCGGGGCTGGACGCCGTCGGTGATCCGCTGGGCCAGGCGGCCGCGGGCGCCGATCAGGAACTGCCCGTCCCAGCGAAGGCCCGCGTCGACCCTCAGGTGCGGGGTGATCAGCCAGGAGTCCTGCAGGTACGCCGAGACGACGCGGTTGTGCACCGTGCCGCTGGTGATCAGGTAGACCGCCTGATAGCTCGTGGCGTTGAGACGGATGAGCACTCCGGGGTCGGTGAAGTGGACGTCCGAGTCGAGCCGGTTGTCCTCGTACTCGACTCCCGCCTTGACCACGTGATCCTCCGGCGACCAGGTCGCGCCGGCCCGCATTGCCCAGCGCACGCTGTGATGCTGCGAGTTGTCGCCGAAGCCGCCCGACCACCGGCCGGTCTCGAGATCCTGCACCAGCGGCTCCCGCCGGGCGCGCTCGGTGTCTCCCCGGCGATTCTCCTCCCGCCCGAAGCGCGAGACGGCCGATTCGAGCAGGACCTTCCCGCCCAGCCGTTGGCTCATCCTCAGCGAGACGGCGACACCGCCCTGGCGCATCCGGCTCAGGAACGGATCGATGTTGTCGAGCCCGGTCGGCGATCCGTAGGCCGTGAAGGCGGGGCCCACGAGCCGCTGGCTGCCGGGGTCCCCCAGCACCGTGAGGGCGAGCGCGGTCCCGGTGCCCGGCACCCAGTCCAGCTTGGCCGCGAACAGGTGCGACCCGCGGCGGTCCCGCTGCGCCGGGAATCCCGGCACCCGGAGGTCCTGCGTCGCGACGGCGCGGTTGTAGGCCAGGAAGAACCACAGCCTGTCCCGCGCGATCGGTCCGCTGAGCGCGAGGCCCGCATCGTAGTCGGCGCTCGCCTCCACGTCGGCGTCCGCGAGCCCGCGCCGCCAGGCTCCCGCGAGTGCGCTGCCGCTGAAGTAGCCGAAGCCCTCCTGCCGGAACGTGTTGTCGCCCGACCTGGTGATCACGTTGACCACGCCGCCCAGCGCCCGGCCGTACTCGGCCTCCGCGCTGCCGGTGCTCACCTGCAGTTCCCTGATGAAGCTGTACGGCAGGTCGCCGCTGGTGCTCGCGCGATAGGGGTCGGTGACGTTCACGCCGTCGACGTAGTAGACGTTCTCGGGGCCGCTGCTTCCGGCAATGTTCACCTCGTCGCCGTAGTAGCTGAGGTTCGCCTGTGGCAGCAGCACGGGGATCGCATGCGAGTTGCGGTCGACCGGCAGCGCCTCGAACAGCTCCGATGGCACGTTGCCGCCGCCCCTGGCCGTGGTCGGGTCCAGCAGCGGGGTCTCGCCGACCACGACCACGGGCGGGAGCCGCAGGGTTCCCGGCCCGAGACGAATGCGTCCCAGGCCGGTCGTGGCCCCCAGCCGAACCAGCACGCGCTCCACCCGGGTGGGCCGGTAACCCACGCGCCGCAGCACGACGGTGCAGCTCCCGACCGGCAGGGGCACGATGCGGAAGTGGCCGCGCGGGTCGGACATCGCCACGCCGAGGGTGCGGCCTCCGCGCCCGAGCGCGACGACGTCCACGCTCGCGAGCGCATTGCCGGCCGAATCGGATACCCAGCCCTCCAGCGCCCCGGTCACGCTCTGTCCCGGGGCCTCGCGCGCGAGACAGGCGCACGCCAGCACCACGGCAGCGAGGCGCACTCGGGGCGCGCTCACAGCTGGAATCGCCTGGCGCCGCTCCCCATCCGCTGGAGCCGGCCAGCCGCCTCGTCGATCACCGGGCGGAGCTCGGGATCGCACTCGTTCCACGCGGCGAGCACGCGGCGGTAATGGGAGGCCGCGCGGAGCCGGTCGCCCAGGCGGTCGTGGATCCGGGCGCGGTTGAGGTGCGAGGGCGCGAGGTAAGCCAGCTCGAACAGGGACGACTGGACGATCGACGCGTACCAGCGCAGCGCCTCCTCGTATCGCTCGAGCTGCTGGAGCAGCTCGGCCCGGAGCCAGCGTTCCGCCGTATAGGTATAGAAGGGGCTCTGCATGACGACGTAGGTGCAGCGCGACTCCATCCGGGCCCGCTCGAGGAAGCCGAGCGCGGCTTCCCGATCGCCCCGGACGGCGGCGAGCCGGGCCCGGATGCCGAGCGCGAGGTCGCGGGCCAGTGACTCGATATCCGGATCGCCGGCCGCGGCATCGAGCTCCGCCGCGCGGTCGAGGGAGGCCGCATCGCCCTCACGGGCGGCGAGCACGCCCAGGAGGTAGAGCCGCAGCACCGGATAGGCGTCGCGATGCAGATCGTGGGCGGGATTGGGGTGGCGCATCCGCGGAACCGCGGCGGCGTCCCAGCCGGCGAGCGCCTCGCGCAAGGGGTGCAGCTCGCCCGGATCGGCGGGCAGGAACGGCAAGGCCGCGATCAGTCCCCGGTACTCGAGCGCGCCGGCGGGGTGCAGAGGCGCGGCCCGGGCCAGCTCCCGGCGGGCGGCCGCGCGGCGCCCGGCCGCCAGCTCGAGGAACCCGGTGAGGATGTGGGCGATTCCGTGCATCTCGGGCGGACGATCGGCGGCCGCGAGCAGGCGGGCGATCCGGTTCGCGGCGGCGAAGTCGTGGGTCAGCGTGGCGACGAAGCGCACCGCCTCGTAGGCCACACCGTCGGGCGCGGCGCGGAGGAAGGCCATGGCTTCCGCCTCCGCCTCCCGGTCCTTCCCGCGAAACGCCTGCACGATGCGGGGATGCACGAAGTCCGACTGGCTCGGCGATGCCGCGATCCGCCGGTCGCTCTCCTCGGTGTTTCCCTCGAGCTCGGCGACGTAGCACAGGAACAGGTTCGCGGTCGTATGCCCGGGATCGAGCGTGAGCACCCGTTCGAAGGCGCCCCGCGACTCCGTGATGAGACGTCCCCGCTGCTGATTGTGGAACACCAGAGTCTGCCCGAGCCCGAGCCACGCCTCCACGTCCTCGGGGTGGATGGAGAGCAGCTCCCGGTAGATCCGCTCCGCCTCGCCGGCCCGGCCGTCGAGCGAAGCGCTCAGCGCCTCCAGCAGCATGCGATCGTGCTCCGAGAGCCGCTGCTTGTAGCCGAGGGCCCGCTCCATGGATTCCCAGGGCGAGTGGGGCTGCGGCATCGTGGGCCAGGCGAGGAAGAACGCCAGACGGTACCAGCCGAGCGCGAACTCAGGGTCGTGCGTCACCGCCTGCTCGAAGGCCTCGATCGCCTCCTCGTAGCGTGCCCCGCGCAGCGCCCGCTCGCCCGCCAGGTAGGCCTTGAGCGCGGGCAGGGAGCCGGTGGTCGTGGCCGCGAGCCGGGTGAGCCGGGCGCCGGGCCCGGGATGCAGCTCCGCCAGCAGTTTGCTCGTGAGGTCGTCCACCAGGTCGAACAGCCGGTCCGCCGCGCCGGCCACGGTGACGAAGCGGGCGGAGGCGCCGGGAGTCCGGTAGTGCAGCGCGGCGCTGATCCGAAGCCGGCCGGCCACGCCGACGACGCTGCCGGAGACGTACAGTTGCGCCCCGAACTGCGCCGCCACCTCGCTGGCCCGTTCCGGGTCGAGCCGGCTCGCGCCCTCGCCGCCGAGCCGGCTCAGGAGCGCGTGCGGATCGATGCTGTGCAGCGCCCCCGCGTGATCGAGGTTGGTGCTGAGCAGGTCCACCAAGCCCTCGTGCAGGTACGCCGCGCTCCCGTCGCCGTGGACCGGGAAGGGGAAGACGGCGATGTACTGCCCGGTGGCGGGGCGCGCGGAGAGCGCTTCGTCCTCCGGCGGCTCGGGCCAGGAAGGCGGGGCCCGCGCCGCGGCCGTCGCGGGCATGGCACCCCGGCGCACCGCGTCGACCAGCTGTTCGGTCTCGGCCGAGGGGGCCACGTCGTACTCCCGCCGGAGTCGTGCGGCGAGCTCGTCGTGCGCCCGGATGGCACCGGCGCGATCGCCGAGCCGGCCCAGGAGGGCGATGAGGCGGCGCACCGCGCGCTCGTCGTCCGGTGTGAGCGCCGCGCCCCACCTGGCCCAGCGCTCGGCGCCCTGGGCATCCCGCTCGCGCTCGAGCCGGCCGGCCAGCGCCCAGGCGGCATCGGCCGCCCGGGAGCGGAGCCGGAGCCGCTCCTCGTCCAGCCAGCGCTCGAACTCGGGGGCGTCGGGAATGAAGAAGCCCGGGAGCAGGTCGCCCCGGTAGAGCGCGAGCGCCTCGGTGTCCCGCCCGGACGCGAGCCGCCGGTCGAACTCCCGGACGTCGCACCAGACGAACTCCTCGACGATGCCCAGCTCCTCGTCCCCGCGGCTCGCCACCACTTCCGGGCCGATCTCGTGGCGAAGAAAGTGGATCGCCTTGCGGAGCGCGGTGCGGGCGTGGTGCTTGTCGGCGTCCGGCCAGAAGAGCGCGAGAATGGTGTCGCGGTGATGGAAGCCGTAGGGCGACGCGGCGGCCAGGTAGGCGAGGAGCGCGACGCGCTTGGGCTGGGCCAGGGCCGCAGTCGCCTCACGGCCTCCCGTCATTCGTATGGAAGGATGGCCGAACAGCTGAACTCGGACGGAGGCGGGCTCGGACACGGCGTCTGCTGCCTCGGCACTGACCGGTACGACGCGGTCCGGAGGTCACGCGCAGATCACGGCTACGGAACCGCGCCTCAGTATTGTGGGCCCAACATAGCAATCAAGCTATGGGTCTTACCGTCCCATCTCACCCTGGAGAGGCCCACCATGCCCCCGACACCGAACTGCGGGCTGCTCGTGTCCGCGGCCGTTCTGGCCACTTTGACGCTCCCGTCAGCCGCCTTCTCGCAGTACCGTCTCCCCACGATCACGAGCGTCGCGAAGGCGGACAGCATCCACGCCTCGGCGATCGACATGGCCCGGAACTACAATCGGTGGCGCGACGCCGCGCGGCTCCACCGGCAGTCTGCCGCGCTCCGGCCGCCCGAGGACTCGCTGGGGTACCGCTGCCTCGTCAAGGCCGCGCACCTGAGCTACGGGAAGCAGGATCTGATGAACGCCCAGAGCGACATGGCCGACGCGGCGGCCCAGGCCCTCGCGCGGGGGGACGTGGAGAAAGCCGCCCTCGCGTATGCCGACGCCGCCTGGGTGGCCAACGAGCGGAAGCGTCAGGGCGAGGTGTTGACTCTGGCCCGGCAGGCGGAGGTCCTCGCGTCGTCGCCGCTGCTCAGCGGGAAGCAACGGAGCGGCATCCTGGGGCGGTTCGTCCACACGGGGCCCGAGCTGGCGGCGCAAGCTTCGCGGTGAAGAAAAGCTCACGCAGCCGCCGCGCAGCGGCCTCCGGGGCTGGCCCCCGGGGGCCGCGTGCCTGCGCTCCACCTACCGGGTTCGTTCCCGCCGGTTACCTTTTCCCAGACAAGCCCTTTCACATATCCCGGCCGTAACCAGGTGAGGCCGTCCATGCCCGAGCTGCTCGCACGGCTTCAATCCGCCCTGGCGGACCGCTACCGTCTCGACCGGGAAGTCGGCGCCGGCGGCATGGCGACGGTCTATCTCGCGGAAGACGTCCGCCACGACCGCCGCGTGGCCCTCAAGGTGCTCCGGCCCGAGCTGGCCGCGGTCATCGGCGCCGAGCGCTTTCTGGCCGAGATCAAGCTCACCGCCAACCTCCAGCACCCGCACATCCTGCCGCTGTTCGACTCGGGCGAGGCGGACTCGTACCTCTTCTACGTCATGCCGTTCATCGAGGGCGAGTCGCTGCGGGACCGGCTCAATCGCGAGAAGCAGCTCCCGGTCGCCGATGCGGTCCGGATCGCCACCGAGGTGGCGGACGCGCTCGACTACGCGCACCGGCACGGCGTGGTGCACCGCGATATCAAACCGGAAAACATCCTGCTCCACGACGGCCGCGCCCTGGTGGCCGATTTCGGCATCGCGCTGGCCGCGAGCAAGGCGGGCGGCAATCGAATGACCGAGACCGGCATGTCGCTCGGCACGCCGCACTACATGTCACCCGAGCAGGCCATGGGCGAGCGCGAGATCACCGCGCGCTCGGACATCTACGCGCTCGGCGCGGTGCTCTACGAGATGCTCACCGCCGAGCCACCCTTTACCGGCGCGACCGCGCAGGCGGTGGTCGCGCGGGTCGTGACCGAGAGCCCGCGGCCGCTCCTCCCCCAGCGGCACACCATCCCGCCGCAGGTGGAGGCGGCGGTGCTCACGGCGCTCGAGAAGCTCCCGGCCGACCGGTTCGCGACGGCCGCCGAGTTCGCCGAGGCGCTCCGGAACAAGTCGTACGTGTCCACCGCGTCCCTCCCGACGGCGGCAGCCGCGCCGTCGCGCGGAGCCGGGCACCGCCGGGCGGGTGTACTCGTCCCGGCGCTCGGCGCGGCGCTCGCCGTCGCCACGGCCGCGGCGCTCTGGGGCTGGCTCCGCCCGGCGCCGGCGCCGCTCCTGAGCCAGTTTGGTCTCGCCCTCCGGACCAGTCAGGGGCTACAGCCGCCGGCGGCCGTTGGCGGCGGACGGATCGCGCTCTCGCCGGACGGCCGCGCGCTGGTGTACAGCGGGCCCGGGGAGGGCGGAACCCGCCTCTGGCTCCGGCGGCTGGACCAACTCGACGCCACGCCGATCGCCGGGACCGAGGCCGCGTCGAGCCC
The DNA here is from genome assembly GCA_035699205.1 of Gemmatimonadales bacterium. Classification (GTDB taxonomy): domain Bacteria; phylum Gemmatimonadota; class Gemmatimonadetes; order Gemmatimonadales; family GWC2-71-9; genus CAVVWJ01. The sequence continues at coordinate 589 of DASSBA010000072.1, read as the reverse complement.
GTTCTTCTCGCCGGATGGCCAGCGGATCGGATTCCTCAAGGAGGGGACGGCGGTGCGCATTGCGTCGCTCGCCGGCGCGCCGACGGTGACGCTGTACGACAAGGCCAACAGCACCTCGGGCGACTGGGGCCCCGATGGCTACCTCTACTTCGAGGTGGACTCGGGCATAGCCCGGATGCGCGCGGCCGGCGGGAGCATCGAGCCGGTCTACAAGATCGCGCCCGAGCGGAAGGAGATCGCGACCGAGTGGCCGACCGTCCTGCCGGGCGCCACCGGCGTACTCTTCCGGCTCCGCCACACCGGGCAGGGACCCGCCGACTTCGAGATCATGGTGGTGCCGCTGCCGAAGGGCCCGGCGCGCTCGCTGGTCCGCGGCGTCTACGCGCGCTACGCCCCGAGCGGCCATCTGCTGGTGGTCACCGCCGACGGCAAGCTGATCGGCATCCCGTTCGACCCGAAGAAGCTGGAGCTCACCGGCCCGCCCGTCGCGCTGCTCGAGGGGGTCGGGGTGCGGAACGGCGGCTTCAACGTGGACCTGGCGCTCGCCGGCAACGGCACGCTGGCCTACACCACCGGCGGCACGCTCGGC
>DASSBA010000071.1:0-52649 GCA_035699205.1 Gemmatimonadales bacterium | reverse complement strand
CAGGTCGTTTGCAGCTGATTTGCACTGCGTTAGGCCAACGACCAGCGTCGTACGGAGCCCGTATGAACGTCGCGATCGACACCTTTCGATCAGAGCATGGGAAGCAGTTCGCCGAGCTCAATCGCGAGTGGCTGGAGGGCTACGATCTGATGGAGCCGGCCGAAGAGGAACAGCTCGCTGATCCTCAGAAGTATTTCCTCGACCGTGGCGGCCAGATTTTTGTCGCGCTTCATAACGGCGAGGTCATTGGTACTTGTGCCGTTGTTCCCCATGGTACCGAAGAACTCGAGCTTGCCAAGCTCACGGTTGCACCGGAGTTCCGCGGCCACGGCACTGGGCGCCTTCTCGTAGAGCGTTGCCTCGCCTACGCACGCGAGCAGGGTGCCCGCCGCGTGATGCTGGTGTCAAACTCGCGGCTGGCAACCGCCCTTCGATTATACGAATCTTTAGGCTTTAGATACTGTCCGGTACCCGAAGCCAAGAAGTACGACGTTGCCGATGTCTCGATGATCCTCCGTCTCGACTCGGGAGACCCGGCGGCCTGACCCGCGCATGCAGCCGACAACCGCGGGCCGGTCGGACCTGAAAGGACCCGACGCATGGCCACAAACACTGTCCGGCTTCACCGCGTGCTCCGTGCGACGCCCGAGAGAGTCTATCGGGCATTCCTGGACGCTGATGCAATGGTCAAATGGCTGCCCCCAAACGGATTCACCGGGAAGGTGCACCACCTGGAGCCCAAAGTCGGTGGTACCCACAGGATGTCCTTCACGAATTTCACCACAGGACACAGCCATTTCTTCGGGGGAACGTATCTCGAACTGGTGCCGCCCGAACGGATTCGCTATACGGACAAATTTGATGATCCGAACCTGCCAGGGGAAATGGAGGTGACGATCACGATGCAGAAGGTGCCCGCCGGCACCGAGGTGACGATCCTTCAAGAAGGGATCCCCGCCATCATTCCTTCCGATGCGTGCTATGTCGGTTGGCAGGAATCACTCGTTCTTCTGGCGAAGCTCGTGGAGGCTGAGATTCCAGATTAGCGAGGACGACCGACGGGGTTGGAGCGGCGATCCTGCTGACGGACGCGCCGATCGCCTGGTGGCCGTTTGCAGCCGATGCGCAATCCGTTAGCGACTGTCTGAACACCGAGTCCGCGCGAGTGCCCGTGGTGGTTGCACGCTGCACCAAGGAGTGCTGATGCCCGAGAAGATCCTGAGTTCGCATGATCGTCAAGCGGTGACGCCGGGGCTGCGTCCGCTGCTCGAGGCCGCTTACGGGCAGATCGTCCAGGTATGAGGAGCGGCGAGCGAGCGACCGGGAAACCGGCTTCCCGGCTCATCGACCAGCGGATCCGCGACCTGGGGGGATGGCGCGGGGAGACCCTGGCCCGCATGCGGGCGCTGATCCTGGAAGCCGACCCCGAGATGACGGAGGAGTGGAAGTGGATGGGCACGCCGGTCTGGTCGCACCACGGGAATGTCTGCACCGGGGAGGCGTACACCAAGGTCGTGAAGCTCACGTTCGCCCGGGGGGCCAGCCTCCCGGACCCGGCGCACCTCTTCAACTCCAGCTTGGAAGGCAACACGCGAAGGGCGATCGACATTCACGAAGGGGAGAAGGTCGACGCGGGCGCGTTCAAGGCGCTCGTGAAGGCCGCGGTGGCCCGGAATGGCCGGCCGGCGAAGAAAGGCAGACCCTGAAATGAAGGCCAAGGGCACGTCGCGCCCAAGCCAGCCACGCCAGTCGGCCGCCACGTCCAAGTCCCCGCCGAAAGCAGGCACGAAGACCAAGCCAGGTGCCGGTAAGGCCAAGCCGATCAAGGTGCGCAGAGGCGAGAAGGTCGCCGTGGTCCTCCTCTCGGGCGGCAACCCGCGCATCGCGAAGGCGGACGGCGACGCCCCCGTGCAGGCCTACATCGCCGCGATGCCGGCCTGGAAGCGTGCTCTCGGGAAGCGCCTCGACGCGCTCATCACGCGGAACGTGCCCGGCGTACGCAAGGCCGTGAAGTGGAACTCGCCGTTGTACGGCATCGAGGGCCGGGGTTGGTTCCTGGGGCTCCACAGCTTCACGCACTACGTCAAGGTGGCCTTCTTCCGCGGCTCGTCGCTGCGGCCGGTCCCGCCCGGCCCCAGCAAGAGCAAGGACACGCGCTACATCGACATTCACGAAGGCGACGAGCTCGACGAGGCGCAGATGGCGACGTGGGTGAAGCAGGCCGCCGCGCTGCCCGGCTGGGTTCCTGGCCGGCCGTCCTGAGGACCTGACTTCGCGCGGCCATGTCGAGGCCGCTCTCCCCGCCGTGGATACAAGGCGAACGGACGAAGATTCCCGCATGTCTGCACTCGAGCGCAAACCGTGGAGGATGGGCGTGGCGCTGAGCTGCATCCTCAGCTGCGGCCACGATGCCCGGCCACGGGATGTGCCGGATGGCCAGAGTGGCGCCCCGCCCGCGCCAACCGTACACGAGGCCACGCCGCCGTCACAGCTCGTCGTGCTGCGGCCGGCCGCCGGCGAGGTCTGGACGGAAGGGCGGAGCTACACGATCCGCTGGCATGCCGTGGGCATCGCTCGAGTCAACGTCGGACTCGCCCTCGGTGGCAAGGATAAGGGTCACGCAGCCCTGGATCTGCCTGGCTCGTCGGACAGTCTACGCTGGCGGGTACCGCCCGGGTTCGTGAGCGGGTTCGGTCTGCGTCGCTCGACCGATGGTCGTGTTCGGGTTGAAGACGCTCGGGATCCAATGCGGTTTGCGGAGAGTCCGTCGTTCACCATCGTGGCGCCGGGCAATGATACCGCACACCGGTGAGATCGCATACGGACCCGATCGATAGCCAACCGATCAGCAGCCATACCGTTCCTCGCATGGTGCCCTCGTGAGTGGAGTGATGTAGCTTTCCGAACGCGACAACACGGATCAGCGCTGAGAAGAGAGGCCGGTGATCACCGTCCAGCTCCTCGGGGCGCGAGCCTGCGCTCCGGGGCCGCCCCGGTCGCGGGGCCGCCGGCACAGCGCCATCGCCTGGCACTGCTGACGCTGATCGCGCCAGCCTGGCCGGGCTCGGCCCGACGGAAGGCTGACCGAAGGAATTCACCTGGAATCGAACATGCCTATCGAGATCGGACATGTAGAGGCGATCTTCCGGTACCCGGTGAAGTCCATGCGCGGCGAGCGACTCGAGGCCGCCATGCTGGGCTGGCACGGCCTCGACGGCGACAGGCGCCTGGCGTTCCGTCGGATTGACGACCGCAGCGGGATCCCGTGGCTGACGGCAGGCAAACTTCCCGATCTCCTGCTGTTTACTCCGCACCATGGTGAAGACGGTGCCCAGGGGGACCTTCCGACGCATGTTCGCACGCCGGATGGCGCAGAGATGCCCGTCTTCGGCGACGACCTGGCCAGGGAGGTCGGACGCCGCCATGGCGCTCCCGTGCAGATGATGCAATTGAACCATGGCATCTTCGATGAAGCGAGCATCTCCGTGATCACCACCGGGACGGTGGGCGAGATCGGGCGACTCGCGGAGCGGAGCCCGGACATGCGGCGCTTCCGGCCCAATATCGTGGTGCGTTCACTGCGACCAGTTCCCTTTCAGGAGGATGAGTGGTTGGGCGGCGTCCTCGCATTCGGCGGAGGGGACGAGGGCCCCGCCATGACCATCACGACGCCCGATGTTCGCTGCTCGATGGTGAACTTCGATCCGGACTCGGCCAGGCCTGCACCGGAAGTGCTGAAGGCAGTCGTCCGCGCGAACCAGAACAATGCGGGAGTCTACGGTACAGTCACGCGTATCGGCGGCCTGGCGGTGGGACAGCCCATCTTCCTCCATACGGCCATCGCAGGAGGACGCACGTGCATCTCCTGATGAAAGCGCTTCCGGTCCTTGGAGTGCTGTGGTGCACGCACCTCCCGGCTGGCCACGCCCAGGCGCTCTCGGTCGCCGCCGCCGCCGGGCCGGTGTTCTTGCCCGGCTCGGGCGCACGCGCCGATTGGCAGGCCCTCCTCGCGGTGGGCATCCAGCAGATCCCGGTGTCGCTGGGCGTGACACTGGTGCGCTAGGCTCGTTCATGGATCGTGATGAGGCAGCCATTCGAGCACTGGTCACGACCTGGCTGGAAGCTTCGGCCGCCGCGGATCTCCCCCGCGTCCTCGAACTGATGGCCGAAGACGTCGTTTTTCTGGCTGCCGGGCGCCCCCCGCTGCGAGGGAAAGACGCGTTTGCGGCCGCCTCGCGGGCCCTGGAGGGACGGACCCGGATCGAAGGTACCGCGGAGATCCAGGAAGTCCGGGTCTTCGGCGACTGGGCCTACTGCTGGAACCAGCTGACCCTGAGGGTTCATCCCATCGGCAGCGGGCCAACGACCGAGCGGCCGATGGCAGCTGGGTCATCTTTCGCGATGCCAACATGATCGGCCCCGCGCCCCGGTAGGTCGAGCGACCTGCCGCCGCAGCGTACCTTCCGAGGAGTGGACCCGATGCTTCGCGCGGCTCGCAGCTCCACGCTCGTTCTGCTCGCATGGCTGGCCGGCTGCGGTGCTCCCAGCCCGAACACCGGCTTCGGCCGGCCGGCGGTGCTCGCACGGAGTGCGGGGGAGGCACGCATGCTCCGCGGCCGGAAGCCGATGTGGATCAAGGTCGATCCGCAGACGCTGGGGTCCCGCACGTTCACCGTCGGGATGGAAGACATCCCGCCGGGCGATTCGATCGCCGTACACAAGCACCTGGCAGAGGACGAGATCGTCTTCGTTCACCGGGGCGAAGTCGAGGTGACGCTCGGCGACTCGCTCTTCCGGGCGGAGCCGGGGGCCACGGTCTTCATCCCCCGGGACACGTGGATCGGTTTTCGCGTGAGGGGGACGGACACGGCCACGATCGTCTTCGCGTTCAACACGCCGGGGTTCGAGAAGTGCCTGCGGCTGCTGTCGGCCCCTGTCGGCACAGCCTTCGTCCCGCTTCCCGATAGCACGGTCGCGGCCGCCCGCAAGGCGTGCCACCAGGTTCCGCGGAGGAAGTAGCCGCGACCTGAGCCGGAGCCCTTCCCCTGCGGATCCGATCGAACACCCCGATCGGCGGCACCGCGCCGAACGTCCGCGCTCCCCCTGACGCCAGTCCTTGTAGGAAATCCAGGTGCCGTCTAGCATGCTGATCGTTGGCATGGAATGTCCGACGCAGTCGCGAAGCACTCACCATGGACGAGCCCATGATCATCGGCGACCCCACCCGGCAGCAGGCCGCCCTCGAGCGAGCCACGGAGCTCGCGCTCTCCTATCTCGAGTCCCTCGACGCCGCACCCGTGGCCACCACGGCGTCGCTCGCCGAGCTGCGGCGGCGCTTCTCGCGCCCGCTGCCGGACGAGGGCGTCGACCCGGTCGCCGTCATCGACGACCTCGCGCGCGACGCGGCCGGCGGCCTCCTCGGCAGCGCGGGAGGCCGCTTCTACGGGTGGGTCATCGGGGCCGGCCTGCCGGCCGCGCTCGCCGCCGACTGGCTCACGTCGGCCTGGGACCAGAACGCGGGCCTCTATGCCTGCGGCCCCGCGGCCGCGGTCGTGGAGGAGGTCTGCGGCACCTGGCTCAAGGACGTGCTCGGCCTCCCGGCCTCCGCATCCTTCGCGCTGGTGACCGGCTGCCAGATGGCCCACGTCACCTGCCTGGCCGCGGCCAGACATGCGGTGCTCGCGCGCGCGGGGTGGGACGTCGATCGTGACGGGCTCGCCGGCGCGCCGCCGGTCCGGGTGCTCACGTCCAGCGAAGTGCACGGTACCACCACGCGGGCGGTAAAGCTGCTCGGCCTCGGCACCTCGAACATGGTGGTGCTGCCAGGCGATCCGGCGTCGCGCCTCGCGCCCGGGGTCCTGAGCGAGGCCCTGTCACGTGAAGCCGGCCGGCCCACGATCGTCGTCCTGCAGGCGGGCGACGTCAACTGCGGCGCGTTCGATCCCTTTCCCGAGCTCATTCCCCTCGCGCACGACGCCGGCGCGTGGGTGCACATCGACGGGGCGATGGGCCTCTGGTGCAACGCGGTTCCGGCGCTGCGTCACCTGCTCGCGGGGGCCGAAGCCGCGGATTCCTGGGCGACCGACGGCCACAAGTGGCTCAACGTGCCGTACGACTCCGGGTACGCCTTCGTCGCGCAGCCGGAGCACCACCGCGCCGGCATGGAACATCGTGCGAGCTACCTGATCCACGCCGACGACGTCCGTGACCCGCTCGACTGGACGCCGGAGCACTCGCGGCGCGCGCGCGGCTTCGCCACCTGGGCGGCCCTCCGGGAGCTCGGCCGCGCCGGCCTGGCCGATCTCGTCGCCCGCTGCTGTCGCCACGCGCACGCCATCGTGACCCGCATCGGCGCGCTGCCGGACGCCCGCGTCATGTGCGTCCCCCGGATCAACCAGGGGCTCGTGCGCTTCCACGACGCTCGGCCCGGTGCCACCGAGGCGGACCACGACCGCCGAACCGACGAGGTCATGGCGGCCATCAATGCCACCGGCGAGGCCTTCTTTACGGGCACCACGTGGCGAGGCATGCGCTGCATGCGCGTCTCGGTGTCCAGCTGGCGTACGACGGTCACCGACATCGACCGTGCCGTGGCGGCGGCGGCACAGGTCCTCGAGCCGGATGATCGCGGGTGATCGCCGGCCCACCCCTTGTCGCCATGGGTGCCGGCTCGCCGCCCGGCGTGCCGGCCACCGGCGCCCGGCCGACCCACGGCGAGATCCTGGACGCCATCCGGGACGGGCGACGCCCCGTCTGATTCGGGGGCGCCATGAGTGAGCCGCTCGTCCTCATCGCGGGTGCCGGACCCACCGGCCTCGTACTCGCCCTCTGGCTGACCAGGCTGGGCGTGCGGGTGCGCATCATCGACCGAACCGCCGAGCCCGGGACCACCTCCCGCGCCGTCGCCGTCCAGGCGCGCACGCTGGAGTTCTACCGCCAGGTGGGGCTGGCCGACGCGGTCGTCGAGGCGGGCGTCAAGATCGCCGGCGTCAATCTCTGGGTGGCGGGTGGCAGGGCCGCCCGGTTGCCGCTGGGCCGCATCGGCCAGGGGCTGAGTGCCTTTCCCTATGTGTTGACGTATCCGCAGGACGCCCACGAGCGATTGCTGATTGGCCGGCTGGAGACCCTGGGGGTGACGGTGGAGCGGCGGACGGAGCTGGTCCGGTTCGATCAGAGGCCCGAAAGCGTGCGCGCCGTGCTCGCGCGTGCCGGCGACTCGCGAGAAGTCTGCGAGGCGGCCTACCTCGCCGGCTGCGACGGCGCGAGCTCGACGGTACGGGAGCAACTGGGGGCGGCCTTTCCCGGTGGGACCTACTCGGGAGTATTCTACGTCGCCGACGTGGATGCCGCCGGACCTGCGGCGGACGGCGAGATCCATGTCGATCTCGAAGAGACCGATTTTCTGGCGGTCTTTCCCCTCGAGGGCACGGGTCGGCTGCGTCTGATCGGCCCGCTCCATCGGGAGCCGGGCCGCGAGCACCGCGAGCCGACCTTCGACGACATCAGCGGGCGCGCGGTCCGGAATCTGAAGCTCACGGTCAGCGCGGTGAACTGGTTCTCCACCTATCACGTACACCACCGCGTCGCGACGAAGTTCCGCGAAGGTCGCGCGTTCCTGCTCGGCGATGCCGCCCATATTCACAGCCCGGTCGGCGGTCAGGGAATGAATACCGGCATCGGTGACGCCGTGAACCTGTCGTGGAAGCTCGCGGCCGTGCTGAACGGCGGCGCCGGCGAGGAATTGCTGGCGAGCTATGAGCCGGAGCGGATCGGCTTCGCCCGCCGGCTCGTGGCCACAACCGACCGCGCATTCACGCTGGTGACCAGGCCGGGCCCGGTCGCCCGGTGGATTCGCACCCGGCTGGTGCCGCTGATCGCCCCGGCGATGTTCCGACTGGATGTGGCGCGCCGGTTCCTGTTCCGGGCCGCGTCGCAGATCGCCGTCAACTATCGGGACAGCCCCCTGAGCGCGGGCGGCGCCGGGTCGGTGCGCGGCGGCGACCGCCTGCCCTGGGTCGAGATCGGCCCGGGCCGGGACAATTTCGCCCCGCTCGCCTCGCTGGCGTGGCAGGTGCACGTGTACGGAGAGCCGCGGCCGGGCCTGGCCGACGCCTGCGCCGGCCTTGGGCTTCCACTCCACCGGTTCGAGTGGCGGCCGCACCTGCGGCAAGCGGGACTCCGCCGGGCCGCGCTCTATCTCGTCAGGCCGGATGGCTACGTCGCGCTGGCGGATCCGGAGGCGGGCGCCGAGCATCTGCGCGCGTATTTCGGGGCGGGCTCGCACGGTGGTCCGCCGGCGTCGGGCAACGACTGACACCCGTGGACATTCTCCATGCCATCGGCAACACCTCCATGGTCCGGCTCGGCAAGGTCGTTCCACCCGGTCGGGCCGACATCTTCGTAAAGCTCGAATGGGAGAACCCCACCGGCAGCATGAAGGATCGAATGGCGCTGGCGGTGATTTCGCGGGCCGAGGAAGATGGCCGGCTGAGGCCCGGGGACACCGTCGTCGAATACACGGGGGGCAGCACGGGGGCCTCGCTGGCGCTGGTCTGCGCCGCCAAAGGCTACCGCCTCCGGATCGTCACCTCCGACGCGTTCAGCCAGGAGAAGCGGGACCACATGGCGGCGCTGGGTGCGGAGCTGACGCTCGTGCCCAGCGAGGGGGGCCTCACCACCAGGAAACTGATCCTCGACATGATCGAGGCAGCCCGCAAGCTGAGCCGGGAGCCGCATACCTACTGGATCGACCAGCTCAACAACCAGGACAGCGTCGCGGGCTACTACCCGCTGGGCGAGGAGATCTGGAGTCAGACGCAGGGGGAGATCGACGCGTTCGTTCACTCCGCGGGCGCGGCGGCCTCCTCACGCGGAGTCGCCACGGTGCTGAAGCGATACCGGCCCGGGATCAGGAACGTCGTCGTCGAGCCGGCGGAGTCCTCGGTGTTGCGGGGAGGTCCTGCGGGAGCTCACCGGATCGAAGGCATCGGGATCGGCCGCACTCCTCCGCTCTGGGAGCCGGCGCTGGTGGACGACATCGTGGCGGTCAGCACGGATGATGCCGAGTCCATGGCGCGGCGCCTCGCGCGGGAGGAGGCCATTTTTGCGGGGACGTCATCCGGTGCGAACGTCGTCGCCGCCATTCGCGTGGCGGAGCGGCTGGGACCGGGTGCCAGGGTGGTAACGCTGATGGTCGATTCGGGCCTCAAGTACCTGAGCACCGACGTGTATCGGAGCCGATGACTGCCCCCGGGACCCCCGTGGCCCCCGGCAGGCGCGGCACCCAAAACCGGTGCCGCACTGCTGGAGGTCCCGGGACCTGGGAGGTCACGCACCCGCGGTCATGACGCGGTCTGCATCTGCGAGAAGAACGTCTCCGCCGCCTTCTGGATCTCGTCGGGCGTCAGGTCCTGCGTGTGTTGAGCGAGCCACCAGCGGTGGCCGAACGGATCCTCGAGACACCCGGTGCGATCGCCCCAGAACTGGTCGGCGAGGGGCATGATGGTCCTGGCGCCCGCATCGACCGCCCGCTTCCAGGCCGCATCCACATTCTCCCCGTACACGAAGAAGCTGACCGGCGTGCCGCCGTATGATTTCGGGCTCTTCGCGCCGTGCTCGGGCATCTCGTCGGCGAGCATGACCACCGAGTCGCCGATCCGGATTTCCGCGTGCATGATCGTTCCCTCCGGGCCCGGGAACCGCATCACTTCTTCCGCGCCTAACGCCTTCTTGTAGAAGTCGATGGCCTTGGCCGCCCCGGCCACGACGATGCTGGGCGTGACGGTGTGGTACCCCTTGGGAATCGCCTGCGCTTGCTTTGCCATGCGAGCCTCCGGTAACAGTTACCGTGAAAGGTGGCTGCGCAATATCGGAATTCCGGCAGCGACGGGCAAGCGCGCGGCGTCCCGAATGGAAACGTGAAATGTCACAATCGGATGCTACAGAACCACCGGCCCCCCGGCCAGGCTCCATCGCTGCAGGCGAGCGCGAGCACGAGGCCCAGCAGCCACACCGGAACGGCGGGAACGAGTACTCTCATGGCATTCTCCTCATTGAATGTTTGATCAGCGGACTACGATTCTCCCCGACATCGCCGCGCCGTGGACGGCGCAGTTGTACTGGTAGGTGCCCGCCGCGGAGAACGTGACCTGATAGGTCTTGCCCTCGCCGGTCTGGATGGCACTGCTGGTGAAGCCCGGCGAGCCCTGCGACTGGACGCTGTGGGCCGTGCTGCCCGTGCCCGTCCAGGTCCAGGTGACGGTCCCGCCCACGGCCACGGTGGTCACGGCCGGGTTGGACGTCCCGTCCTGTCCGCTCTTGAAGAAGTCGTTGCCGACGGTGACGGCCGCCGTCGACGGAGGCGGGTCGCCGCCGCCACCGCCCGGTGGGCCGCCGCCCCCATCCGGTGCCGCGGGTGAGTTGCCCGAGCACCCGGCGAGCACCGCCAGGGTGACGGCGGTCAGAAGACGCCTGATCATGAGATCCCCCGATCTGAATGTGATCCTGCACTGAGAGTTGTTCACGGCACACCGCTCCGCCCCAGCAGGGCATTCACCAGCGCGCTCGCGCGAGCCACGCGAAGGCCCCTGGCGAACAGGCCCTGCACCATCGCGACACCCTCGCGGTCCACGAAGCCGACGCCCGCGAGATCCAGCTCGACCGGCCTCCGCGCATCGAGGTGACGACGGCATTCCGCTTCGAGCAGCGGCACCCAGTCGCCCGCGATGTCCCCCTCGACCTTGAGCCTCACCAGAGCACCCGCCTCGGCGGCGGTGGAGATCCGAAGCACCAAGTCAGCCTCCTTGTCATCGGGTGGCGCCGGGACGCGGCCGACTCTCCGAAAAGCAGGTCGTGTGCCGCTCACGAAACCGGGAGCGTCTTCGAGCTATCTAGTTGCGAAGGGGTCAGTTGCAGCGAGGGGAACGGCAGGCGCCCCGGAGCGTGGCTACCGGATGTGGTAGTGCGCGGGGGGCTGCGTGGTAGGAGACTACGACGTGCGGGGGGTGGAGCGCTTGATGCCCAGCTTGTCCATTCTGTGGCGCAGCGTATTCGGATGGAGATTCAGGATCCTCGCCGCCCCCTTCAGGCCTTCGACCACGCCACCGGTCTGCCTCAGCGCCGCGAGGATGTGCTCGCGCTCGACCTCCTTCAGCGTACCGATCGTGGGCGAGGTCGGCTTCGCGGCCGGACCCGACAGCACACCGGAGGTGAGCATGGAGACGAGATCCGGCTCCGCCTCGAGGATCGTGCTCCGGGCCAGGATGACGGCCCGCTCGATGACATTCTGCAGCTCCCGCACGTTCCCGGGCCAGGCGTAGCTCACGAGCCGGTCCATTGCCTCCTGCGAGATTCCCTCCATGCTCTTGCCGAGCTTCTTGGCGTAGTGGGAGAGGAAGCACATCGCGAGCTGCGGAATATCGGAGCGACGCTCACGCAGGGAGGGCACTTCCAGCGGAAACACGTTCAGGCGGTAGAAGAGGTCGGCGCGGAACGTGCCGGCGTGGACGGCTTCCTGCAGGTGGCGGTTGGTGGCCGCGATCACCCGCACGTCGACGCGCAGCGACCGGCTGCTCCCGACGGGCTCGAACTCCTGTTCCTGCAGCACGCGCAGCAGCTTGACCTGCGTCTCCAGCGGCAGCTCCCCGACTTCGTCGAGGAAGATGGTGCCGCCGTCGGCGAGCTCGAACCGGCCGATGCGCCGCTCGATCGCGCCGGTGAATGCCCCCTTCATGTGACCGAAGAGCTCGCTTTCCACCAGGCCCGCCGAAATCGCGCTGCAGTTCACCTTGACCAGCGGGCGGTGCTTGCGCGGGCTCCGGCCGTGAATCGCCCGGGCGATCAATTCCTTGCCGGTTCCCGTCTCGCCGCAGATGAGGACGGTCGAGGCCGTGCGAGCGACCTGCTCGAGCTGATGGAGCACCGCCAGCAGGCCGGGGCTGCTGCCGACGATCTCCTCGAAGTTGTGCTCGGTGCGAATCTCCTCCTGCAGGTAGACGTTCTCCTTTTCCAGTCGGGCCTTCAGCGTCGCGATTTGCTCGTACGATTGCATGTTCTCCACGGCCAGGGCGATCTGATTCCCGACCTCCTGCAGGAGCTGCACATCCGCTTCGGCATATTGATGCTTCGTCCTGCTTCCGACGTTCAGCGTGCCGATGCTCCGTCCCCCGACGATCAGCGGGACCAGGCAGTCCGCCCTGATGCCCTCGGCCACGAGGCGCCGATCGTTGGGGTACTGCTGCTGGGTCTCGAGATCGCCGCGGAGGACCGGGCGCTGCTGATCGCACACCCAGGCCGCGATACTTTCGCTGCGGGCGAACTCCAGGCCCGGGCGAAAGAATTCCGACGGGAGCGCGCCTTGAATCGCGAGGTAACGAAAGCGCTGCGTCGCCGGGCTGTACAGCGTCAAGGCCGCCCCGTCGAACGGGATGATGCGGCGGAGCGCCTCGGCCACGGAGTGGAGCAGCGCTTCCTGGGTCAGGTTGGTGATGATGGTGTTGTTGATCTCGAGCAGGGCGCGGTTGCGTTCCGCCGCGCGGCCGACCTCGCTGTTGAGCGCGGCGATCTCTTCGTAGGCCGTCATGTTGCCGATGGCGAGCGCCACCTGGCTCGCGACCTCGCGCAGGAACTCCGCGTCCGCTTCGCAGTACTGGTTCGTGTGCTCGCTCCCGATGTTGAGGGTCCCCAGGGTCTTCCCCCCGAGCATCAGCGGGACGACGCAGAACGACCGGACGCCCTCCGCCAGGAGCCGGCGCTCGACGGGATGTTGCGCCTCGGTTTCCAGATCGTGGCGGATCAGCGGGCGCCGGTGCTCGAACACCCAGCCCGAATGGCTGTCCCTGCGGTCCATCTCGGCTCCGACCTGGAAATAGTCCGAGGCCCAGTGCCGGGACACCGCGAGGATGCGCAACGTGTCTCGCTCGGGCTCGTACAGCGTGAGGGCGGCCCGATAGATGGGCATGACCCGCTGCAGGGCCTCACAGATCGCATTGAGGAGGCCCTCCTGCGTCAGGTTCGTGATGATGGCGTTGTTGATTTCGAGCAGCGTGCGCCAGCGCTCCTCGCTCCGGCGCAGCGCTTCCTCCCCCCGTTTGCGCTCCGTGATGTCCTCGGAGACGGCCATGAGCAGGCATGGGGCGGTCCCCGCACCCGGCACCAGCGACGCGGTATTTCTCACCCAGAGGAGGCTGCCGTCCTTGCGCCGGTACTGCTTGTCGATCTGGAATCGCTCGCGGCTTCCCGCCAGCAGCTCGGTGACCAGGGCCCAGTTGAAGTCGCGCTGGTCCTCGTGCGTGAGGTCGAGGAACGTCAGCGCCCGGAGCTCTTCCCCGGTGTAGCCCAGCATCTTCTCGTACGCGCGGTTCACGGCGCAGAACCGCCCATCGAGATCGGTCAGCGCGACGCCGATGGCCGAGTTCTCGAACACGGCGCGCCACAGCTCCTCGCGCTCCCGCGCTTCACGGCGCCGCGCGTCGCTCGGCTTGCCCACGTCACCCGGCATGACCGTTCCCCTGCTGACCGACATTCCGACTGCAGCGTGGCTGCCCGGCACCGGCCGTCACGGCGAGGCGGAAAGTCTGCTGCCCGGGACGCGTGAAGTCAAGAATTGCTGGAGGCGCACGCCTCGCATGGTGCCTACGCCGCCGTTGCCGCCGACAGCCGCGGCTCCAGTGCCGTTCGTACACCGGCCAGGTGGTGGTAACTGTGTCGTACGGCGTGGTCCTCGAGCATGAACTGGCACGTGAGCGGGGCATCGGCGTTGAGCGACACCGGCGCGGCCCGATCGAGCTCCTCGTCGCGGAGCACCCGGATGGCGGCCGCCGCCGCCGCGCTGTTGCGCCGGAGCAGATCCAGCGCCGCGTCCTTCGTGACGGCATCGTGCTCCCGGGCGTGACCGGCATTCAGCTCGTGGACGGCATCCCAGGTCACGCCCGCCACCGGCTCGCCGGCGGCGAGCTGCTGCGCCAACTGGATCTCCAGCGGATACATGGTGGCGACGTGGTGGACGATGACGCCGATCTTGCGCCCGTCCTTGGGAATCCGGGTCTGCCACTCCTTGTCCGTGAGGCCGCTGGCGAAAGTGGCAAGGGCACGGGCGCCCGCTTCCAGGCGGTCGGCAAGGGCATCGCTACGCTGGCTCATGGTTCACCTCCGAGTCGTGGGTGTCGTGGATGAGTGCACGTCAGGCGACCCGCGCCTGGACGTCGAGATATTCCCCCGCCACCACGGTCGTCCCGTCGGTGGCCAGGTTGTGCTGCTGGAACAGATGAGTGAGCTCGTCGCGGAGCCGGCTCGCGCCGCCGGGATCGAGCGACCGGAGGGCGGCCACCGTGGGCCCGTAGCAGGTGGCGAACAGCTCGGTCACGGCCGCGGGGGGAAACGGGAAGCGGAGCTCCAGGGTCCGCCTGGTGCAGGTCAGTACCTCGAGCGCTCCGCCGAAGCGCTCGCGAACCGTGTCCTCCTGGCCCCAGCCCACGGGGCTCGGCACTCCGGACGGCGGCGGCACCACCGCCGTATGGGCGCGCAACATCTTCCCGACGAATCCCTCGGGCGTCCAGTTGGCCATCGCCACGCGGCCGCCCGGCCGCGTCACCCGCAGGAGCTCCGCCGCGGCCCGCGCCGGCCGGTAGGCGAACATCGCGCCGAACATGGTTACCGTGGTGTCGAACTGATCGTCGTCGTAGGGAAGCGCCTCGGCGTCGCCCACCTCGAACGACACCGCGAGGCCGGCGGCGCGGGCCTCGAGCCGGGCTTCCGCGATCAGGTTGGGGGCGATGTCGATCCCGCTGACGCGAGCGCCGGCCCGCGCCGCCGGGATGGCGAGGTTGCCGGTACCGCACGCGACGTCGAGCACCGATTCCCCGGGACGCAGCGCCAGCCGCGCGACGAACTCCTCCACGCCGGGCGCGAAGCTGCGCGCGATCGGGAGAAAATCGCCGGCCGTCCAGACGGTTCTGGCCCGGGCAATGAGCGGGTCCTCGGACCAGCTCGGGACTTCCGCGCGAGTGGTGGGACCGCCCGCGCGCGGGATGATTTCGGATGACATGCCAGCCTCTTCGTCGACGGGTCGAGGCGCGCCCGGGTGGCGCGCGAGACCCATAGTGCGAAGGAGGCGCGAGTTCACCAATGACTGGCCGTCCCGACTTCCTGCTCGGGCGTATCGGTGTGGATCAGCGCAGCGGATCGAGCGGAGTGGAAGGACCTACGTGCGCGCGGCGCGGCGGACCTGGCGCCAGGCGCCGGGGGCGAGTCCGGTCGCCTTCTTGAACGCCCGGCTGAAGGCGGCCTCGGAGTCGTAGCCCACCTCTTCGCCGATCGTGGCGACCTTGGCGCCGCTCTGGACGAGGCGGTTGGCGGCGACCTGCATTCGCCAGTGGGTCAGGTACTGCATGGGCGGCTGGCCGACGAGCAGCGCGAAACGCCTGGCCAGGCTGGACCGCGACGAGGCCGCTTCCCGGGCCAGCTCGGCGAGCGTCCAGGGATGCCCCGGCCGGGCATGCAGCAGCGTCAGCACCCGGCCGACCGTTTCGTCACGGAGTCCGGCGAGCCAGCCGGTCTGTCCCGGCGGCAGCTCGTCGAGGTAGCGGCGCAGCAACTCGATGAACATCAGCTCGGCCAGCCGGGTGAGGACGCATTCGGCGCCGGCCCGGCCGAGCCGGGATTCCTCGGTCAATTGGTGGGTGAGCCCGCCGTGCCAGGCACTCGACATGCCCCGCATGTGCATCCGGCGCGGGAGCGCGGCGAGCAGGGGGTTGAACGGCCGGCGGTCGCAACCGAGGAACCCGCAGACGAATGACGTGACCCGCGGCCCGTGGTCGCCGAGGAGGACGGTGTCCGGATAGCGGGCCGGAACGCTGGTGTTGACGTGCGGACCGATCCGAACGCCCTGCCCGCTCGACATCAGGTGAGCGTCGCCATGGGGAAAGACGATCGCGTCCCCTGGGACGAGCTCGACTTGTTCCTCGCCGAGCAGGCCCCCGAAGCAGCGGCCCGACGTCAGAATGTGGTAGGAGATCAGGTGCTCCGCGGCGGGCATGATCCGGGGCGACAGCTCCCTGGCCGCTACGGTCTCGACGCTCCACGGCTCCGCCGCCTCGACCGCGTAGAAGAAGGCGCCATCGAGGCGGACGACGCGCAGGAGGTCCGAGAGCGGATCCATGGCCGGGGAATAGTAGCGGCCGCCGGCGCGCCGCGGCAGGAGACGCCCCGGTGGCGCGCGGCCACGAGATCGCTCGGGGCCGAGACGGAGCCCCGTGACCCACTACTCCACGACGGTGAAGATCTCCCGATGCCCTCCGTCGAGCAGCGGGGCGAACTTCTGGTACCACGCGCCCCACTCCTCGGCCCCGCGGGAGTCGCTCATGCTCCCCTCCCACTCTGCGAGGGTCTTGTAGGTGTGTTCCCAGACGAAGGTGTAGTAAGGGCCGGTAAGATCGGTGAGCGCGCGCCCCTGGGGCATGCCGTACTTCTTGGCGAGGGCCGTGGCTTCGTGGTAGAGCGCCTTCGCTTCCTTGGCCTTCCCGATCTTGAGCTTGAACACTTCGCGGACGAGGATCATCGGAGACTCCGGTGTCGGTGAGGAGCGGGGCGCGGGCGGGAGCCGAGCGCCTCCGCGAATGCGGTCAGGTCGGCCGGCGGGCCGATGATGCCGCTACCCCATAGTCGCACGGGGAGCCGGGGAATCGACCGGCGGTGGTTTCAGCGCCGGAGAGGAAGGACCAGCGGATGCGCGCAGAGCGGAACCATGCCGTTGAAATCCCACCGTCAGTCCCTCGGGGTTGTGCCACCAGAGACGCCCCCAGCCACCGAATGCGGCGAGCCCCCGTCCCGCCCGCACCATCCGTCCTTCCGTCCTTCCGTCCTTCCGTTAGCTTGCCTCCCATCACCGAGCACGGCCGGCACCGCCCCGCATGCCCGAAGTGCGGAAGCAGCCAGGTCGAGCAGGTGATGACGCCGTTCTTCGCGAAGACCGGCCGCAAGGCATAGCCGTCATCGGCGGGGCGATGCTCGCGTACCTGCTGCCGCCCTCCATCTTCCACCGATCACCCTCCGAGGAGCCCCGATGTCCCGCCTGTTCATCGCCCTGGTGCTGTGCGCCCTCCCGCTCGCGGCCCGCGCGCAGGATCCCGGCGTGGCCGTGCGCCCGTTCGATCAGAAGCACGGCGGGAGCAAGTCGGTGCACATGCTCGGCCACGTCGTGACCCATCCGGGCGCATGGAAGGCGGCCGACATCGAGATGGAGCAGGACCCCGGCCGGCCGTACGTCTACGTGTCGGGCTTCGTCAACTTCGACACGCAGATCTACGATGTCCGCGACCCCGCGCATCCGCGGAAGGTCGTGGACTGGACCATCGAGAACCCCGAGCTGCACCGCGGTATCGGCGCCATGGATGGGAAATACTTCAAGCTGGGCGACAGGTACTACTACGTCCAGTCGTTCCAGTTCATGCAGGGGAGCCCCGACGCCCCGCTCGGCGCGGTGGTGTTCGACGTCACCGGGCTGCCCGACTCGAGCAAGGTCAAGGTGGTGGCGCGGATCAACTACCCGCAGGCCCCCGGCGGCTTCCACAACATCTTCGCGTACAAGCATTCCGACGGGCGCGTGCTGCTCTTCACCACGGTCAACGAGACCCGGGCGCTGGTCTACGACCTCGGCAAGGTGGTGAGCTCCCCCGACTCGAGCACCTGGCTGGTCGGCTCGGTGCCCAACCCGACGCCGTTCAAGCAGATCGGCGCCGGCGGCTATCACGATTTCTACGTCGGCTACGATCCGGCCACCCATCAGGACAAGTTCTACGGCGCCGGGCTCGGCGGCTATTCGGTGTGGGACGTGACCCATCCCGAGGCACCGGCGGAGCTGTTCACCCTCACCGGGCTCGGCTTCGACATCGCCCACACCTTCACGCCCTCCCCCGATGGCCGATACGCGGTGACGATGACTGAATACGAGTACACCCCGCTCCGCATCTGGGACCTGCGCCCCGGCCAGAGCGACTCGACCAACAATCTCGACCTCGCAATCAGCGCCTGGACCGCCGACTGGCGCGACCTGTCGCACAACCACGAGGTCCGCTGGCCCTACGTCTTCGTCTCCGCCTACGAGGACGGGTTCCAGGTGTTCGATCTCAAGGACCCGATGAAGCCGAAGACCGACGGCTGGTACTATACCTGCGAATGCGAGCACGGGAAGGGCTTCGGCGGCAATCCCGACAACGGCTGGCAGGGCACCAACAGCGTCGAGCAGGGCGCCTTCGGCGTGGACGTGCGGAACCGCGACGGCCTCATCGTCCTGTCCGACATGCGGAGCGGGCTCTGGCTGTTCAGGCTGGACGGCTTCAAGGGCTGGAACGGACACGACTACAGGATGCCGAACATCTCGAGCGTGCAGGACTACGATCGCGGGCCGGTGGCCGCCGCGGCGGGCGCGGCCGCCCCGCGCAGCGGGAGCCGGTGACGGCGGGGCGCTCGCGCTTCGCCGCGGTGGCCGCGGCGCTGCTGCTGCTGGCGCCGCCCGCCGGGCCGTACGACATCGCGCTGCACCCGACCGCCGCGGCTCCCGGCGCGGAAGGCCGGGCGCGCCTCGTCCCGACCACATCCCCGTTCGGCATCGGCGTCACCGCCGACGGCCGCGCGAGCTACGACGTCCGCGTCTCGGCCGCCCGGCTTCCGCGGCCCGACAGCCTCGGCCGGTTTGGCGCGTACGTGGCCTGGGCGGCGACGCCGGACCTGACGCAATGGGTCCGGCTCGGCACCGTCGCCAACGGCACCTCGACGGTGGGTCCGGTGGAGCTCAACAAGTTCCTGCTCGTCGTCACCGCCGAATCCGACTCGGGGGCCGCCGCGCACTCGGGGCCCACGATCCTGCATGGCACCTCGCCCAGCGGCTGGCTCCAGTCGTTCGTCACCCATCCGCTGTTCCGCGGCATCGCCCAATGAGCCGCACGACCCTCGCGTTCGCGGCCGCCGCGGTCGCGTTCGCCGCGGCGGCCGTTCCGGCCGGCGCCCAGCAGCCGGCGCACACGCACGGGATGCAGGGCATGGGTCCGGACTCGGCGATGACGATGCCGGTCCCGATGCCAGCCGGCATGAAGATGATGCCCGGGCTCGTGGGGCTCGCGCCGGCCGTGACGCCCTTCCTCCCCGGCGGCGGCGCCGATCCCATGACGCTCCCGGCAGCCCGGCCGGCCAGGCTCACGCCGCTCGCGGACGGCGACACCCTCGACCTGACCGCGACCCTCGTGCGCCGCACCATCCGCGGTCACGACTTTGCCATGTACGGCTTCAACGGCCAAGTGCCGGGGCCGCTGATCCGCGTCCCGCAGCACGCCACGATCATCGTCCGCTTCCACAACCGCATCGACCTGCCGAGCAGCGTCCACTGGCACGGGGTCCGGCTGGAGAACCGGTCCGACGGCGCGGTCGGCGTCACCCAGCAGCCGGTGCCACCGGGCCGTGACTTCGTCTACACCGTCCGGTTCCCGGATGCCGGCCTCTACTGGTATCACCCGCACGTGCGGGAGGACGTGGAGCAGTCCATGGGGCTGTTCGGCAACATGCTGGTGGACGCGCCGGAGCCGGACTGGTACTCGCCGGCCAACCGGGAGCAGGCGCTCATGCTGGGCGATCTGCTGATGCAGGCGGACACGCTGATCCCCTACGGCGGCGAGGCGCCCGACTTCGCGCTCATGGGGCGGGTGGGCAACGTCCTGCTGGTGAACGGCGAGCCGGACTACGCGCTCCACGCGCACCGGGGCGAGGTGGTGCGGTTCTATCTCACCAATGCGGCGAGCTCGCGCACCTTCAATCTTTCGTTCGGCGGCGCGCCGATCAAGCTGCTCGCCTCCGACGTGAGCCGGTTCGAGCGCGAGGCACGGGTGCCGAGCGTCGTCCTGGCGCCGGCGGAGCGATACACCGTGGAGGTGCGGTTCGACCGGCCCGGCCGCTACCCGCTGGTGAACGCGGTGCAGGCGATCAACCACTACCGGGGCGAGTTCGAGGCCGAGGTGGACACGTTGGGCATGGTGACGGTGGACTCCACGCCGGCCGCGCCGGACCTGGGCGCCGCGTTCGACAGCCTGCGCGCCAATGCCGCCGTCTCCAGGGAGGTCGAGCGCTTCCGTCCCTACTTCGACCGGCCGCCGGACAAGCGGCTCACGCTCACGGTGCGCACGTCGGGCCTCCCGCTCGCCACGGTGCAGTTCATGACGATCGACACCGCCTACTACGCGCCGGTCGAGTGGGTGGACGGCATGCCGGACATGAACTGGCTTTCGACCTCCAGGCAGGTCCGCTGGATCCTGCGCGACGACGCGACCGGCAGGGAGAACGGCGACATCGGCTGGCACGTGAAGCAGGGCTCGGTGGTGAAGCTCCGGATCTTCAACGACCCCCGCTCGTTCCATCCCATGCAGCACCCGATCCACCTCCACGGCCAGCGCATGCTGGTGATGGCGCGGGACGGTGTCCCGGCCGCGAACCTGGCCTGGAAGGACACCGCACTCATTCCCGTGGGCTCCACGGTGGACCTGCTGATCGACGCGTCCAACCCGGGCGCCTGGATGCTGCACTGCCACATCGCGGAGCACCTCGGCGCGGGCATGATGGCGGTGCTGCACGTGGATCCGCGGTGAACTATTGCGACCGCCCGCTGTCGCTTGCCTGATTCAGGGTGTCCGTGGGCATCGCTTCCTGCCCCTTCTTCACCGTGGTATCGACCGTCACCGTCGTGTCGCTCGTGATGATCGCGGTGTCCTGAGTCTGTCTGGGCGTGATCACCGTGTCCCTCGCCTGCCCCACGCGCTCGGTCTCCCCCGCGCGACTACATCCGGCGAGGCTCGCCATGATCAGCGCACCTCCGAGTAGGATTCGCATGTCGCTCCTCCGGTCATAGCGGGTGGTCCGGCTTAATACGCGCATCCCGGAACCAGGGGCGCGGTGATAGGCCTCACGCTGCTGCCTCGCCCGCCGACGCCCGAGAAGCTATTGTAGGACGGAGGCGCGATGACGGACACCCCCACTTCGGTCGGCCCTGTCGCCTATCCGGCGCTGCTCGAGATCGACTACCCCGACCGCGAGCTGGATTGGCTCACGAGCTTCTTCCGGCCGCTCGCGGTCATTCCCATCGCGATAGTCCTGGCGCTCGTGTCCGGCTCCGAAGGGCGCAGCCACTCGTCGGACTACACGGTGGCGGGGGGCGGGAGCATCTTTCTCGCCACGGTGCTCATGCTGGTGTTCCGCCGGAAGTATCCGCGGTGGTGGTTCGACTGGAATCTGGAACTGACCAGATTCGGTACCCGGGTGCTGGCCTACCTGGCGCTGCTGCGCGACGAGTATCCCTCGACGGACGAGCATCAGGCCGTCTACGTCGAGATCCCCTACCCCGACGCGGCGTTGGAGCTGAACCGCTGGCTCCCGCTGATCAAGTGGATCCTGGCGGTCCCGCACTACGTCGTGCTCGCGTTCCTGAGCGTCGGGGTGGTCTGCTGCGTGATCATCGCGTGGTTCGCGATCCTGCTCACGGGGCGCTACCCGCGCCCGCTCTTCGATTTCGTCGTCGGCGTGTTCCGCTGGTGGCTCAGAGTGGCCGCCTACGCCTTCCTTCTCACCACCGACCGGTACCCGCCATTCAGCCTCCTGGCATGAGACCGCGGGCACTACCCCGACAGGGAGACGATTGTGGACAAGCAGGCGCTCGACCGGGCAGGGGGTGGCCAGGGGGCAGATCACCGCCGCCGAGGCGAAGACGGCGGCGGAGACCCGCCAGCCCTCGGCGATCTGACGCCTGCCACGAGGCGGAGGGATGCCGTTCGGCTTCCTGGCTGACGTCCTCCTCCTGCTGCACGGGACTTTCGTGCTCTTCGTCGTGGGCGGCGGACTCCTGGTGCTCCGGTGGCCCCGCCTGGCGTGGTTCCACCTGCCGGCCGTCATCTGGGGCGCCGCGATCGAATTTGCCGGGTTCATCTGCCCCCTCACCCCGCTGGAGAAGGCGTGGCGGCGGGCCTCCGGCGGTCAGGCGTACGAAGGCGGCTTCATCGAGCACTACGTCACGGCGGCGCTCTATCCCTCCGGCCTCACGCGGCCGATCCAGGTCGCCCTTGGCCTGCTGGTCCTCGGTGTGAACGGGTGGGTGTACTGGAAGCTGTGGCGGCGCCATGCCCGGCCAGGGTGACGCCTGGCACCTGATCATCGGCTTCCTCGCCGGCCTTGGCGGCGGCGCCATGAACGCGCTGGCCGGCGGAGGCACCAATCTCTCGTTCCCGGCGCTGATCTGGCTCGGCCTGCCGCCGATCCACGCCAACGCCACCAGCGCCGTCGCGCTCTGGCCCGGAAGCCTCGGCGGCGCCTGGGGCTTTCGCCGCGAGGTGAAGCAGGCGCGGCGCTGGTGGCTCTGGCTGCTGCTGCCGTCCGTGGTGGGCGGCGGGCTGGGCGCCTGGCTCCTGATCCACACGCCGCCGCGCTGCTTCAAATCCCTCGCGCCCTGGCTGGTGCTCGGCTCGACCCTGCTCATCGCGGTCGAGCCGGCCATCGCGAAGCGCCTGGGCCTCGGAACGGAGCACCGCCGCTCGGAAGTCTGGCGTGCCCTCGCGCTCGGCGTGCAATTCGTCGTGTCGCTCTACGGCGGGTACTTCGGCGCCGGTCTCGGGATCCTCATCCTCACCGCGCTCGGCTTTCTCGGCGTGAGCGACATCCGGCAAGCCAACGGACTCAAGAACCTGTTCAGCCTCGCCATCAAGGGCGTCGCGGTGCTCTACTTCATCGTCATCGGCGAGGT
Source organism: Gemmatimonadales bacterium (assembly GCA_035699205.1). Classification (GTDB taxonomy): domain Bacteria; phylum Gemmatimonadota; class Gemmatimonadetes; order Gemmatimonadales; family GWC2-71-9; genus CAVVWJ01. The sequence goes on along the minus strand of DASSBA010000071.1, from coordinate 29,881 downwards.
CGTCTGGAGTGCGGCCGTCGTCGTGGGTGCGGGCGCGATCGTCGGCGGGTACGGCGCGGCGCGGTGGGGGCGGACCCTGGCGGAGTCCACCATGCGGTGGACGGTCACGGGCATCGGGATCGCCATCGCGGTACTGATGTTCGTGAAGCTGGCGGGGTAGGGGCGGCACTCCGGCGCCGCGCTGCGCCGCTGCCGTGCCTGATGTTGCATGGGGGGCACCCGGCAACTAGGATCCCACCCTTTGCCGAGGTGCCCGTGTCGCGAGTCGTCAGTAGTGCCCTGCCCGTACTGTTGCTCGGATTCCTCCTTGCCGGACCGCTCCCCGCCCAGGCCCCTCCCCCCGCGACGCGGCCCGGCGCCACGCCCGTCGCGGCCTCGGATACCACGGCCACGGCCCGGATCATCCGGGAGATCGCCGCGCACCAGCACGCGGTGAGCGACGTCGAGCACCTGGCCGACCTGATCGGCCCCCGCCTGACCGGGTCCGAGCGGCTCCTCAGGGCACACGCCTGGGCGGAGAGCACGCTGGCAGCGCGGGGCGCGGTCAACGTGCACCGCGAAGGCTACACGTTCGGCCGCTCGTGGACGCGGGGACGCGCATCGGCCAGGCTGCTCACCCAGAACGGCGCGAGGCTCACCCTCGCGGCGCTCGGCTGGTCGAAGCCGACCCCGGGTCCCGTGCGGGGGGACGTGCTGGTCGTGAGCGGCCGGACCAACGGGGAGCTCGAGGCGTTCATCGGACGGTTCAAGGGGCGGATCGTGACCTTTGGCGACATGCCCGACCCGGGCGCCGACAGCGTGGCCTACGGCGCGTTGCGCGAGCGGCTGGCCGCCGCCATCCGCGACGAGGGCGCGCTGGCCTTCCTCTCGCCGTCCGGAAAACGGGAAGGGCTCGGCATGACGGGCGGTCCGGTCTGGCGGCTCGGGACCTGGGCGCCGCAGGTCCCCTATGCCTACATGGCGACCAAGGACTACCTGCTGGTGCGTCGCGCGGCGGATCGGGGGGAGCGGGTCACGATGGAAATCGACCTGCCCAGCACCACCTCGGCCAGACCCGTCCAGGCCTACAACACCGTCGCCGAGCTGCGGGGCACCGACCTGGCGGACGAGGTGGTGATTCTGGGCGCCCACCTCGATTCGTGGGACCTGGGCACCGGCGCCACCGACAACGGCACCGGCGTGGCCGGCGTGATGGAGGCGCTCCGGGCCATCGAGGCCGCGGGGCTCGAGCCGCGCCGAACCATCCGGGTGGTGCTCTTTTCCGGAGAGGAACAGGGCCATTTCGGCTCCAAGGCCTACGTGGAGGCGCATCGAGCCGAGCTGCCCCGGGTGCAGGCGGTCCTGGTGTTCGACCTCGGCACCGGGAAGGTACGCGGGTTCGCCCTGCAGGGACGCGAGGACAGCCGCCGGCTGATGGCCGCCGCCATCGCACCGCTCAACGACCTCGGCGTCGTCGAGCTGCCGCTCGAGCGCTCCCACGATTCCGACCATGCGTCGTTCACCGACGCCGGGGTCCCCGCCTTCTTCGCCGTGCAGGATACGCTCGACTACTTCCGGGTCACCCACCATAGCCAATTCGACACCTTCGACCGGGTCGACCCGGCGCAACTGGTACAGGCGGCCACGGCGATGGCGGTGACGGCCTGGGAGCTCGCGACGATGCCCGCCCGCCTGCCGCACTGAGGAGAAAGACTCAGCGCCTCACCCGGATGTTGTTGTGCACGTCGTGCACCCCGACCACGTCGGCCACCAGGTCCTCGGCCAGCCGCTTGTCCGCCTTGTGGCCCACCTCGCCGCCCAGCACCACGTCGCGCTCGTCGTTCACCTCCACGGTGATCTCGCCCGCGTCGAGCTCCGGCTCGCGCGTCAGCGCCTCCGCCACATCGTCCAGGATGCGCTCGCGAGACCGCTTGTAGCTCCTCGGCCCCTTGCCCCGATACTGCGGATTGTACTCCGGACCGGGAGCCAGGTACTCGGGGGCATAGCCGTAGAGCCGCCCGGTGCCCCGCGGCCAGAACGGCTCCTGCCGCTCCTCGGCCGTCAGACTCCGTCCCATGTAGCGCCGCTCGAACTCCTCGATCGCCCGGTGCGGTGTGCGTTCGTCCTGTCGTGGCATCGCGACCTCCTGCTTGGGTATCCCCGCCTCCGCTCCGGCCAAGATGGAACCCCGGGACGAGTCCCGAGGTGGCGGCGGTCACGGCCGGGCGCGGGACCCGGCGTACTGTTGTGCAGGAGAGAGGAGCTCGAATGGATATGCGACGGAAGGCCGCCGCGCTCGGCCTCGCGCTGGTCCTCGGCGGTGCCGGATGCCGGAACGGGCGCACCACCGACGGCGGGTCCGCGGGCGGCCTGCCGGAAACCGGGGAGCTGACCCCCGGCGCCGGACAGGCGGCGGCCAGACGGGTCGCGGACCCCGTACCCGCCCCCGCACCGCCGGCCGGGAACGGGGACGCGGGCCGCACCCCTTCGGAGCGCACCATCATCGGGGTGGCGCGGGGCGCCTCGCCCGCGGTGGTCAGCGTCGTGCAGCCGGGGGTCGGCTCCGGGTCCGGGATCATCATCCGCGCCGACGGCGTCATCATCACCAATGCGCACGTGGTGGGCGACGCGAAGACGGTGCAGATCGGGCTCGCCGACGGCCGGAAGCTCGATGGCCAGGTGCTCGGCGGCGACCCGAGCGTGGACGTGGCGGTAGTCCGGGTCCAGGCCCGGGGGCTGCCGGTCGCCGCACTGGGTGACGCGGACCGGCTGGAGGTCGGCCAGGCGGCGATCGCGATCGGCAACCCGCTCGGCCTCGACCGCACCGTGACCAGCGGCGTCGTCTCCGCGGTGAACCGGGACCCGCGCGGCGTGGGCCTCGATGGGCTGATTCAGACCGATGCCGCGATCAGCCCCGGCAATTCGGGCGGCCCGCTGCTGGACTCCCAGGGCCGGGTGATCGGAATCAACACGGTCGTCCTCCGGGCACCCGGGTCGGAAGGGCTCGGATTCGCGATCCCCATCGGGCTCGCCGCGGACGTCGCCGACCAGGTGCTGAAGACCGGGCGCGTCCACCGCGCCTTCCTCGGCATCGCCTTCCGCGACATCGATGCCATGCTCGCCACCCAGTTCGACCTGCCGGTGCAGGAGGGCGTCATCGTGACGGGGGTGGCGCGGGACACCCCCGCGGCAAGCGCGGGAATCCAGCCGGGGCAGATCATCAGCCGGATTGACGAAGAGAAGGTCACCCAGGGCGGCGACCTCCGGCGCGCGCTCCGGGCGCACCGGCCGGGCGATCGCGTCACGCTCCACATGGTCGGGCCGTCGGGTGAGGTGGACGTCGAAGTGCACCTGGCCGAGGCGCCGCCGCTGTAGCCCAACGCCCCTGCTCAAGGAGGAAGGACCCGATGGCACTCACCGAGAAACAGCGCCGGCATCTCGAGGCGCGGCTCCAGGAGGAGCGCGAGCGCGCGCTCGAAATCATCCGGCGCTACGACGAGGGGCGCGACACCAGCGAAGAATCCGCCGATGGCGATCTCTCCAACTACCCCTTTCACCTGGCCGACCAGGGCACCGACAGCTACGACCAGGAGATGACCACGCAGCTCGCGCAACGCGCCAGCCGCGAGCTGGAGGAGATCGACGCCGCCCTGCAGCGGCTCTACGAGCACCCCGACCGGTTCGGCCTCAGCGAGACGACGGGCGAGCCGATCCCGTTCGAGCGGCTCGACGTGATCCCCTGGGCGCGGACGGCGGTCGAGCCGGGCTCGGTGTGACGGCTCCGTGACACCGCTCACGGCGCGGCCCCGCTTCAACTACATTACGGGTAGTGTTGTACCGCGCGCTCTCGGCGCGGCATTCCTCACCGGCAAGAAAGAAGGTCCCGTATGACCGCGTACATGGCACTCATCCAGCGCACCAACCGGAAAAGTCTCGATCACGTGGAGGTGCAGGTCACCATCACGGACTCGAGCCCGGGCCGGCAGTCCTGGAGCGGGGAGTTCCTGTCACGGAGCGCCGACGGGATCCTCCCCAACGAGCGGCTCGCGCTCACCTTCGACTCGGGGCAGAAGGGCATGGCGAGGGTCAGCGAGACCCACTTCGACAGCCGCAAACCCGAGGCGACGCTCGTCCACATCACCGGCACCGGTCCACTCGGCTAGGCGGCCGAACCGCACCGCCCTGCTCGTCGCGGGCATCGCGTTCGCCGCGCTCGGGTGCGGCGAGGACAGCACCGCTCCGGCACCGCTCGGCGGCAGCTTCACGCTGGTGGCGGAGAACGACGTCCCCCTGCCCTCGGACCACGGCGAGCCGTCCGGCTGCTGCCTCACCCTGAGCGGCTCGGTCGTCTTCACGCTCACCACGTACGAGCTCCGCACGTCGCACCGCAACAAGAACAACGGGCTCACCTTCGACAACGCCGAGCAGGGGACGTACACCCGCCAGGGCAACACCCTGTCCTTTACCCGTACCGGCGGCGATGGCCCATTCCCGTACCTCCTGGGTCCGGGCACCGTGTCGCCCGATGGCGGCATGGTGACGCTGCTCTATGGAGACGAGGGGCCGGGGTCGGACCAGATCCGCGCGACCTTTCGGCGCTGAGCCCGCCGCCCGGAGGGGCTTGAATTGTATGGGTCCCCATGCTTCCTTCCGGACAGGGCAGATGCCCTGAAAGGTCGTTGTCGAAGTGTCGTTGCCGTGCCCCGCTGTCGTCGTGTCTGGTCTGTCGCCGCTGCGCGCGTCCGGTGTCCCGGGTTCTCGGGGCGCCCTCCTCCTCGGCAGTCTCCAGCTCCCGGCTCCTCCCCAGGCCTCGTCCGCCGCCATCGTCCGCCCGCCGCTGGTGTCGGGTGCGCGTCGCGCGGGCATCGCCCGGAAGGCACCGGGCTCGCTGCCGCGGAGGTCGCACGGCCGCGGCCGGCAGCGCGCTTCGGCGCCGCGCGGCCTTGGGGCGACCCGTGAGAGCGGGGCGCTCGTCACCATGGGGAGGTTCATATGGTAGAGATCGATCGAGGCATTCCGTACGCCCGTGAGATGCAGACTCAGCGGGCACAGGACAACACCGTCGTGGAGGCGGAGGCCGGCTCCGTCGCCGAAGCGGTCGGCGGCGCGGCTGCGGTCGTGCTGGCGATTCTGGGACTGCTGGGGCTGCTCCCGCTCACGTTCAACGCGATCGCGGCCATCGCGCTCGGCGTCGCCCTGCTGCTCGGTGGGGCGGCGCTGGCCCGCCGCTACTCGCGCATGGTGCCGGCCGCGGCCGCGCCGCGCGCCCGGCAGGAGATCGCCGGCGCCCTGGGCCTGCAGGCGATCGCCGGCGTGGCCGCCATCGTGCTCGGCATCCTGGCGCTGCTGCGGATCGACACGCTCATGCTGCTCGGCGTGACCGCCATCGTGCTCGGCGCCGCGCTCGTGGCGGCCGGCGGCGGTATGGCGCGCCTGGCCCGCTCGGCGCGGTGGCTGCGCGGCGAGGGAGACAGCGTCTACGCCGCTAGCGGCTGGGAAGCTCTGGTCGGCATCGGCGCCGTGGTGCTCGGCATCCTGGCGCTGACCGGCCACGCCCCGCTCACCCTGACCCTCGTCGCGATGCTGAGCGTCGGCGCGGCCATTCTGGTCGGAGGCACGGTGCTCGCGTCGCGCCTGTTCGGCGTGTTCGGCTGACCGGCGGCGCCCCTTACGGCCATGCGGCCGCGGCGCCAGACTTCAGCGCATCCGCTGCCAGGGGGAGATCATGCGGACGGACGAGCTCGATGGTATCCTGACGTTCCTCCGCGCGGCGGAGCGGCTGAAGACGGTCACGCGCAACGGGTGGACCTCCGCCGGTGAGCAGGAGAGCGTGGCGGAGCACACCTGGCGGCTCTGCCTGATGGCGATGCTGCTCTACGGCGACACGCCCGGCATCGAGCTCGCGCGGCTGCTCCGGATGTGCCTCATCCACGACCTGGGCGAGGCGATCCACGGCGATGTCCCGGCGCCGGCACAGCGGGCCGGCGCGGGGAAGGCGCGGCAGGAGCGGGCCGACCTGGTCGAGCTGACGGCCTCGCTGCCGCCTGCACCGCGGCAGGAGATTCTCGACCTGTGGGACGAGTACGAGGCCGCCGAGTCACCCGAGGCCAGGCTCGCCAAGGGGCTGGACAAGCTGGAGACCATTCTCCAGCACACCCAGGGCAGGAACCCGGCCGACTTCGACTATGCGTTCAACCTGGGCTACGGCCAGCGCTTCACCGGCGCGGACCCCGTCCTGGCGGCCCTCAGGACGCGCCTCGACGAGGAAACCGCCCGCCGGGCGAAGGCCCGGGAGCCGGGCCGGTAAGGGGGCGCATGCGATACCGACTCCTGGCCGAGGCGATGGGGCAGCGCACGTTCGTCGCCATCTTCGACACCGGTGATGAAGTGATGGCGGGACTCCAGGCGTTCGCCCGGGAGCAGCGGCTCGCCGGCAGCCGGCTTACGGCCATCGGGGCCTGCCGCGAGGTGACGCTCGGCTACTTCGACTGGGACACGAAGGAGTACCGGCCCATTCCCATCGCCGAACAGGTCGAGGTGCTCTCGCTGGTGGGAGACATCACCCTCGCGCCCGACGGCGGGCCGCAGGTGCACGCGCACATGGTCGTGGGGAAGTCGGACGGGACGGCGCACGGCGGCCACCTGCTCCACGCGACGGTGCGTCCGACGCTGGAGGTGATGGTGACGGAGGAGCCGGCGCACCTGCGGCGGCAGTTCGATCCGGCGTCGGGCATCGCGCTGATCCGTGTCTGAGCCGCATCGCGCGGCATGCTGACTGGCGAACGCCGGTGGCGCGGCGCGCTGACGCTGGTGCTGGCGGTCTACGGCTGGCGCTGCATGACCACCCGCGGCACCTACCGCTGGCTGGACAGCCTTGATCTCGCCATCCACGAAACCGGACATCTGGTGTTCGGCTTCGGCGGCGAGACCCTCATGCTGCTCGGCGGCACCCTCCTGCAGCTGCTGGTGCCGGCGGCGTTCGCGGTGGCGCTCTGGCGCCAGGGGGACCGCCACGGCGCCACCGTGCCGCTCTGGTGGCTGGGGCAGAACTGCTGGAACATCTCCGTGTACGTCCAGGACGCGCGGGCGCAGGAGCTGCCGCTGGTCGGCGGCGGCGAGCACGACTGGGCGATGCTGCTCGGTGGGGCGGGCTGGCTCGAGCACGACATGCTGCTGGGGCGGCTGGTCTACCTCGCGGGGGTCATGCTGTACGGCATCGCCATCATCGGCGGCTGGCGGTTGCTGCGTGCCGCCGGGAGCGCCGAGGCCGCGCCCACCGTCGCGCCGCAGTAGCGGTCCGGCTTTTTGCGCCACATCTTCCTGCTATCCCTGAGTCGCTCCCCTCACGCGCTCACCCCGAGCGAGGCACCGTGGAACTGTTTCCGAGGGGTCCCATCACTGAAGCAACCGCCCGCGTCCACCTGGAGCGCGCCTGGTATGTCGCCATCGGCAGCGCCGCGGTCATGATGCTGGGCGGCGTGTTCTCGACCTCGCTCACCCTCCTCATGGGCGGCGTGATCGTGGTCGGGCTGGGCCACGGCATGGTGCAGCGGAGCTGGGTGGCGGCCGGCGCGCTGCTGCTCTATCTCGTCGTGGTGCTGGGGCAGGCCGGCTGGAAGCAGGGACAGCCGGTGCTGGTCCTGCTCGCCATCGCGGTGGGCTACTTCCTCGCGCAGGGGCTCCGCGCCACCTGGTGGTTGCGCCAGCAGGGCCAGGCTCTGCCGGGCCCGGCGGTCTGATCGGGGCGGACCGCCTGTGCTCGCCACCACGCTGCGGGAGTTGGCCGGCCTGCATCTGACGGACCGGGACGGAAAGCAGCATGTCCTCGAACCGCAGCCTCCCGCCACCGAGGCCGAGCTGCGGCGGGTCGAGTCCGCCATTCCCTGCCCCCTACCGGACGACATCCGCGAGGCCCTGGGGGTAAGCAAAGGACTCGCCAAGGGTCCGCTCGAAGCGTTCTCACTCCTCGACCTCGAGGGATTCGGGCTGGACGAGGTGTTCCCGAACGTCTACTCGATCGCACATGATGGGTTCGGGAATTACTGGGTGCTGGACCTCTTGCCGGACACGACCGTCTGGGGTCCGGTCTTCTACGCCTGCCACGACCCGCCGGTCATCGCGTACCAGGCAGCGAGCATCGAAGAATTCCTCCGGGATATAGTGGCGATGTGGCAGGCCGGCGCACGCAGTCCCGTGGACGTCGTCCACGAGGACGTCGTGCATCGGATCTGGCGGGAAAACCCGGGCCTGGAGCCTGCCGCCGGACTTCGAGCGTCGGTCGATCCCGTGCTTCGCGAGTTCGCGGACAGCCTTGCGGCCGAAGCACTGGTCGCCGACCTGCGGGCGGCGGAGCTGGGGCACGGCTTCAATTGGGGACGGTTCGGTCCCAGGACCGTCATCGAGCGTGCGGGCCGGGAGCGCGTCTGGGGGCTCATTCCGCCCGAGCGGAAGCCGGGGCTCTTCGCGCGACTGTTCCGGCGGGGCCCGACGGGAGGGTAGGAGATGCAGCCGCGGATCACCTTTCTGACGCTGGGCGTGGACGATCTGGAGCGTTCCCTCGCCTTTTATCGCGACGGTCTCGGTCTGCCGACCAGGGGGATCGTCGGCCGGGAGTTCGAGCACGGCGCGGTGGCGTTCTTCGAGCTGCAGGCGGGGCTCACGCTCGCGATCTGGCCGCGTGACAGCATCGCCCACGACACCAACGTCCCCAGGGCGGGCCACAGCGCCACCGAGTTCACCATCGGCTACAACGTGGCGAGCAAGGGAGAGGTGGACGCGGTCATGGAACAGGCGAGGCGTGCGGGCGCGACGATCACCAGGCCCGCGGGCGAGACGTTCTGGGGAGGGTACTCGGGCTATTTCCAGGATCCCGACGCTCACCTGTGGGAAATCGTCTGGAATCCGAAGGTCGTTCTCGAGGAGCGTTGACATAGTGCCTGAGCCCGCGTCCCGCTCCTGGCTCGGTCTGGCCGTCCGCGCGGCGTGGATCGGCGCGCTCGGATTCGCGCTCTGGCTCGCCGTCAGCCTGGGACTCGCCTGGCTGGTGCCTGCCCGGGAGAGTGTGCTGAAGACGTGGTGGCGCTGATGGGGATGTCGGAATGGCCACGGAGAAGCACCGCGACAATGGCCTCCATTTTTTCCGGATTGCTTCCGTGTACACCGTGTTTCCGTGGTGAATCGGCTGAGGGTGTTAACTGGACTACCTGAATCTCATTAGCGCGGGCCGTCTCAGAAACCGCACCACCATCCCTGCGCCCGAACCCCGCTGCGCGCGCGCACGCCGCACTCTTCGCTCACCCACCGAACCAGAGGCCCCGATGCTCCCGCGCACCACTCTGCTCGCCCTCGCCGCCGCCCTCATGCTGACCCCGGCCGTGGCCGCGTCCCAGGCAACGCGCGCCGCCGTGCCGGCGGGCTTCACCGACCCCCAGCGGCTCGCCAAGCTGGCCCGCGCCTATCCTGCCATCGACAGCCTCATGCGCGACTTCGCCGAACAATCGCACGTGCCGGGGATCGCCTATGGAATCATCGTCGACGGACGCCTCGCGCATGTCGGGACCACGGGGTATCGCGAGCTGGCGTCCCACGCGCCGGTCGACACCGCGACGGTCTTCCGCATTGCCTCGATGACCAAGAGCTTCACCGCCGTCGCCATTCTCCAGCTCCGCGACGCGGGCCGCCTGTCGCTCGACGACCCGGCGGAACGCTACGTGCCCGAGCTGGCCGGCCTGCGCTACCCCACCACCGACTCGCCCAGGATCACCATCCGCCACCTGCTCTCGCACTCCGCGGGCTTCCCCGAGGACAACCCGTGGGGCGACCAGCAGCTCGCCGTGACCGACGAGCAGATGGCGCGCATGCTGCGCGGCGGCATCCCGTTCTCCACCGCGCCCGGCACGAATTACGAGTATTCCAACTACGGCTTCGCCATCCTCGGCCGCGTCGTGGCCAACGTGTCGGGACAGCCCTACTCGCGCTACATCGCCGAGCACGTGCTCGGGCCGCTCGGCATGAAGGCGACCACGTTGGAATCCGCGGCGGTCCCGGCCGCCCATCTGGCGCACGGGTATCGCCGGCAGGACGACGCCTGGCTGGAGGAGAAGCAGCTCCCCGATGGCGCGTTCGGCCCGATGGGCGGAATGCTCACCTCCATCAACGACCTGGCGCACTGGGTGGGCTTCATGCTCGACGCCTGGCCGCCGCGCGACGGCAGCGACCGCGGCCCGCTCCGCCGCGCCTCCCGGCGCGAGATGCAGCAGGTGGCCCGCTACGTCGGCGCGACTGTCCGCAAGGACTCCACCGGCAAGCCGGTGCTCAACGTCGGTGGGTACGGCTACGGGCTCGGGATTCGCCAAAGCTGTCTCTTCCCCAGGCTGGTTTCGCACAGCGGCGGCCTTCCCGGCTTCGGCTCGATCATGCGCTGGCTGCCGGACTACGGCGTGGGGATCGTCGCGCTGGGGAACCTCACCTACACGGGCTGGAGCGACGTCACCGGGAACGCGCTCGAGCTCCTCTCCGGCACCGGCGGGCTGGCGCCGCGCGCGGCGCGACCCGCGCCGGTGCTGGTGCAGCGGCGGGAACAGGTCGCCCGGCTGGTGAGCCGGTGGGATGATGCCCTGGCCGACAGCATCGCGGCGATGAACCTGTACCTGGACCAATCGAAGGATCGGCGGCGCGCCGCCATCGAGCAGCTACGCCGCGAGGCGGGGGGCGATTGCCGGAACGAGGGGCCGCTCGAGGCCGAGAACGCGTTGCGTGGCAGTTGGCGCATGCGCTGCGGAGACGCCGATCTGCGTGTCTCCATCACGCTCGCACCCACCGAGCCGGCGCGGGTGCAGTATCTCGAGGTGGAGAAGCTGGCGCGGGACGAGAGCCTGGCGCCGGCGCCGGCGCCGGCGTGCCGCTGAAGCGCAATGCCAGGCCGGGCGCCAGCTCTGCCCCTGGACCGTCAGCCCTCCCGGATCAGCGTCCCCCGCCGGATGTCATAGACCCGCAGGCGGACCACCACGCCCGGGCGCCGTTCGTCCACCACCCGCACGTGGACCACTTTCCTGTCTTCCGTCGGGCGATAGACGATCCAGCTCCCTGCCGGCGCCGCGCGCTCGATCCGCGCGCAGCTCCGGGCTCGGGGCTGATGCCCGGGCGGCTCGCCCGGCAGCCACACCCGGCACTGGCCCGGCGGCGGAAGCTGTCCTGGAGGAATGCCGAGGCTGGCCGCGGTGCTGGGCCCGCGGCGCACGGCCGGCGCCGGCTGCTCCGGCCGGCTGGACGAAAAGGAGCTGCAAGCTGTTGCAGTGAGAACCGCCAGAGCTATCGCGGGAATGCTGGCCGAACGCATGGCTCCTCCGGGGAAAGGGCGCGATCCCCCGGTTTGCAGGCAGGGAGCGTGCCCGGGCCCGGCGTCAGCCATCGTGATGGCTAGGAGGCGTCCCGCTCGGGCTCCTGGGCGGAGGACTCGCGCAGGCCGCGCGGGCGCCCGCCGCGGAACTCGAAATGCCGGCCGTTCAGGATTTCGGCGATGGACGCCGCCACCCCGTCGCAGCGCGTGCGGGCAAGCTGGCGGGCCGACAGCCAGGCGGCGGAATACCACACGTCCGGACGGAGTCCGGGGTAGAGCTCGGCGAAATCCGGCCTGAGGCGGGCCTCTCGACGAGAAGTCATGCGAGCCACCTGGCAATGTGGGGGACGCCTGAAGCTTAGCAAACGGGTGCCGGGCTGTCCAACCCGGCACCCGGAGACCTCACTTCGGCCGCCGTCGAATCACCGTGGTGCTCTCGCCGCCCACTCCCCAGTTGTCGGTCTCCACCTCGTCGATGATCACGAAGGTCGTCGCCGGATTCTTGCCGAGCACGTCGACGAGCAGCTGGGTCGCGCCCCGGATGAGCTCGGCTTTCTGCTCGGCCGTGGCACCGTCACGAGTGATCCGGATGTTCACGTAAGGCATGGGTCCTCCTTCGGTCGGTGGAGCGGTCGTCGGCAACTCCAGGTGGATGCTTGCATGCTTGCGGCCGATGCGCAATTCATTGGAGCACGCCGCGAAACCCCGCGGTGTGGATGGTGGATCGCCACGCAGTTTCGCGAGGAGGAGCGCATGAGGGCGTCGGGCGGAACTCTCACCATGCTGTGCGCCGGCACGCTGCTGTGCGGCTGTACCGCGAGCACGCGGCCCCTCGAGGCCGCGCAGCCACTGGAGCGCGACTGCTCCTTCCGGTCCGCGACCACCTGCTGGGTGGCGGCCCGCCGGATTCCGGTCCCGCGTCCGGACCCGGCCGCTCCTCACCTGGAACGACTTCGGGAGCGGCACCGAGCCGTGCTGGCGAGCATGCCCGACAGCGCGGCGCCGGCCGCCGCCGATGATCGTGAGGTGACCCCATGAGCGCCACACTCGAGATCCCGTTCCCGCCCCCGCGACCGCCCGGCCCGGAGTCCCGGCTGGAACCCCCGCTGGTCGCGTTCCAGCCGCGCTGGGAATACAAGGAGATCGTGCGGGACGCCGGGGGCGAGCTCCTCTCGGAGGCCGAGCTCGACGCGCTGGGCGCGCAGCACTGGGAGCTGGCGGGGATCGCCTCCGCCGGCATCCGGGTGCACTTCTACTTCAAGCGCGAGCGGGGCCTCTAGCGCGCGGCCGAGGGCTCGCTGGTCACCGGCAAAATCCCCGAGTACATTCGACTCGTCCGTCCGGTCACCGGGATCCCGATCAGGAGCCGCTCACCATGTCCACAACAGCTCACGGCGTCCGCCTGCTGGCGCCGTTCACGTCGGTTGCCGCCCTGCTCGTGCTCACCGGCTGCGCGTCGGTCACGCCCATCGGCCAGTTGCTCGACAATCCGTCCAGGTACGACGGCAAGACCGTCCGCATCGAGGGAGAAGTGAAGGGATCGGCCGGAGGGCTGGGGGTCGGCGCCTACCAGATGAAGGACGACACGGGAACGCTCACGGTCGTGAGCGAGAAGGCCGATCCGCCGCGTACCGGGGCGAAGCTCGGCGTGAAGGGGAAGTTCGACGCGCTGATCACGCTCGGGTCGAGAAGCCTGGCGGTGCTGAGGGAGGAAAGCCGGTCGGTCCACTGACGGACGGCGGCTGACGTTCATCGCGGTGCGGTAGCGGAGAGGCCCGAACCCCGCGGACACAGCTCGCCATCGGCGGCCATGCCCGCGGGCCCGGATCCGACCTGCTCGCTCAGAAGCCGCGCGCCGAGCCCGGGTTCACCTCCGGCTGCTGTTCCGGACGCTCCGTGGTACGATCGGTGGTCCGGCGGTTGCGCCACCACTTCGCGGCGAGCAGCCCGGCGCCGGCGAGCGCCGCCTTGGTCAGGTTGCTGGTGCTGAACGTGCCGCTCCGTCCCCGGCGAGGGGAGTTCCCGAATCCGAACATGTTCCGACCTCCTATCGGTTGGCGCCCGCATTCCAATGCCACGGGCGATGTCGTGTCGTCGTGCTTCCGGCCATTTCCAGCGCCTATCGTGTGATAATCGCGCCGCGGGCAAGGGGCAAGCAGGGCGATCGTTCTCACCTTCGCCGTCCCATCGGCGGCGAGCTCACCCAGCTCGGTCAACTTCCAGACCCAGGACCCATGAAGATCGCCATCGGATCGGACCACGCCGGCTTCCGCTACAAGGAGCTGCTCAAGGCGGCCCTCGGCGCCCTCGGGCACGAGCTCACGGACTTCGGGACCCACTCCCCCGAGCCGATCGATTATCCCTTGATGGTGCGGCCCGTGGCGGAGGCGGTGGCCGCGGGGAAATTCGCGCGCGGGATCGTGCTGGGCGGCTCCGGCAACGGCGAGGCCATCGTGGCCAACCGGGTGCGCGGCGTCCGCTGCACCCTCTGCTGGAACGTGGAATCGGCCCGGCTCGCCCGCCAGCACAACGACGCCAACGTCCTGTCGCTGGGTGAGCGGCTCATCGCCGAGCCGGAGCTGATGCCGATCGTAACCACCTGGCTCACGACGGCGTTCGACGGCGGCCGGCACGCGCGCCGGATCGCGCTCATCGACGGGCAGTGAGGAACCGACATGCCAGACGCACACCCGCCCGCGCTCACGCCGGAGCAATGGGACGCCCGTGACTACCGGCAGGCCGCGCGCGACCTGGACCGCTGGGCCAAGGACAACGCCGCTCAGGCCGGCGAGCACGACTCCACCGAGTACGTCGCCAAGCTCGGGCTCGACGCAAGCGGAAGCCTGATCACCATGAGCCGCGCGCACGACCGGGTGCTGGTGCCGCCGCCGGCGCGACCGGCGCTCGCGGCCTTCGCGTTGTACGGACAACCCTTCGGATTCAGCCACGAAGACGTAGCCATCCTGCGCCGGGCGGCCGAGACCAGCCCCGATGGGCCGACCGCCGGAGCGCTTCGTGACTTGGGGGAGCGGCTCCGGGCACTCCTCCCGCCTGCCCCGGCCTGACCCGTCGGGCGCTAGCTTGCCCCGCGTATGCAATCTCCGACGGTCTTCGCGATCCTCGCCGCGATCAGCTTCTGCCACCTGCTCAACGACATGATGCAGGCGCTCATCCCGGCGATGTACCCGATGCTCAAGACCGACTTCGGGCTCGATTTCGGCCAGATCGGCCTGATCACCCTCACCTTCCAGCTCACCGCGTCGCTGCTCCAGCCCGTGATCGGCCTGTACACCGATCACCATCCCAAGCCGTACTCGCTCATGACCGGCATGGGATTCACCCTGGCGGGCCTGCTCTTCCTCTCGGCCACCCGCAGCTACCCCGGCCTGCTGGTCTCCGCCGGGCTGGTCGGCCTCGGCTCGGCGGTGTTCCACCCGGAGTCGTCCCGCGTGGCGCGGATGGCCTCGGGCGGGCAGCACGGGCTGGCGCAGTCGCTGTTCCAGGTCGGTGGGAACACCGGGTCCGCGGTGGGGCCGCTGCTGGCCGCGTTCATCGTGCTGCCGCGGGGGCAGTCGAGCGTCGCCTGGTTCTCGCTCGCGGCGCTGCTCGCCATTCTCGTGCTCTGGAACGTGGGCCGCTGGTACGCCCGCCACCGCTCGGCGAGCCGGGCTTCGCGGGCGGAGGCGGGCCCCGGCCATCCCACGCTCCCGCCCCGCAAGGTGAAGCTGGCGCTGGCCATCCTCATCGTGCTCATCTTCTCGAAGTACATCTATCTCACCAGCCTCACGAGCTACTACACCTTCTACCTGATTCACCGCTTCGGCGTCTCGGTCCAGAGCTCGCAGCTGCACCTCTTCGCGTTTCTCGGCGCGGTGGCGGCCGGCACCATCATCGGCGGCCCGGTGGGCGACCGGTTCGGCCGGAAGCTGGTGATCTGGTGCTCCATCCTCGGCGTGCTGCCGTTCACGCTGGTGCTGCCGCACGTGAATCTCTTCTGGACCGGCGTACTGAGCGTGGTGATCGGACTGATCCTCGCCTCGGCGTTCTCGGCGATTCTGGTCTACGCACAGGAGCTGGTGCCGGGGAAGATCGGCATGATCTCGGGACTGTTCTTCGGCTTCGCGTTCGGCGTGGCGGGCATCGGCGCCGCCGTGCTGGGGCGGCTGGCCGACAGCACCAGCATCGAGTTCGTCTACCGGCTGTGCGCGTACCTGCCGGCGCTGGGGCTGCTCACGGCGTGGCTGCCGGATCTGGAGACGGGGAGTCGAATGCGGCGGGCGGCGGAGGGGGCAGCGCGGCGGACGGTGGCGGGACCCGTCGCCGGCGACTCGCCGTGGTAGGCGGCGAGCGGAGCTGTCAGTTCGAGGGCCGGACGGCACTGTCAATTCGACGACCCCACGGCGCTGTCAATTCGACGACCGCACGGCACTGTCAATTCGACGACCGCACGGCACTGTCATCCCGAGCGGAGCGAGGGATCTTGCCGGGCCGAGTTCGGACTCGGTGCGAGTAGATCCCTCGCTCCGCTCGGGATGACAGTGCTGTTCCCGACCGCTGTCCCCTGACACCTCGTCCGCGACCAGCGACGACAGCCGACCTACTGTTTCACCCACGTCGGCCGGAGATCCCGCGTCACGCCCCGCACCAGCTCGCTCACCACCTGACCATACGCGTCGTTCGGGTCCCGCACCGCCACCGACGGAAGACCGCCGCTCATCGCGAGCCGTCCCACCGTCCGGTCCGCGGCGGCGCTCGAGCGCCACACCGTTCCGCCCGTGCTCGTGGACAGGAGCCGCACCGTGAGCTCCGCGGACACGGACGCGCTCACCCTGGCGCCGCCGGCGACGCTGAGCAGCCCGTGCGGCTTCACCCCCGACACCGTGAGCTGCCCCAGAAACACGGCGGGGACGTTCTTCTCGCGGCCGAGCGCCTGCGCGAGCGCGGAGGCATCACCGGCGGCCGCGAGCGCCCGCAGCGACGTGTCGGCGCTCGTGAGCTCGAGCAGCTCGACGCCCGACTGGTTGGCCAGCAGCGTCTCGGCGAACCGCTGGGTGGCCGCCACGCTCAGCTCGCCGTTCGCCTGGTCGGTGGTGAACGTGACCAGAGCGACCCGGCCGTACGGCTGGAGGTCGAGCCGTGCCGGGACTTGCGCGTAGTGGGCGGCGCACGCCGAAAGCGCCAGCATGCCGCAAACCGCGACTGGGCCTCGCGCGCGCAGGGGCCGTCCTGGACGATTCCGGGGCATCATGGCGCACCTGATGAAGGGGTTCCCCTCCGACGGGCAAGAGACGCGCCATCGGCCGAGGCTACCGGCGACCTTGGTCGAGCGCCGACGGCGACTCGCCCCCGAGGGCCTTGTAGAGCGCCGCATACGCGGTCGCGGCGTCGGTCCGGGCCTGCGCCAACTGGTCCTCGGCATCGAGCTGGGTCCGCTCGGCGTCGAGCACCTGCAGGAAATCCGCGACCCCGCCGGTGAAGCGGAGCCGGGCCAGCTCGGCGGCGCGGGCGCTGGCCGACGCGGCGTTGCCGATCTGGTCCACCCGGGCGCGGGCGGTCCGATACTGCGAGAGTGACGTCTCCACTTCCTGCAGCGCGAGGAGTACCGTCTGGTCGTACCGGGCCTGCGCTTCCGCTTCCCGCGCGCGGGAGGCGTCCACCCCCGCCTTGACCCGGCCGAGATTGAGCGCGGGCCAGGTGACGACAGGTCCCACCGCGTAGCGGAACGTGCCGCGGTCCCCCAGGCCGCCGAAGGCGGTCGCCGAGTACCCGGCACTCCCACCGACACTGAGGCGCGGCAGGTAGTCCGCCTTGGCCGCGCCCACTAGCGCGCGCTCCACCGCGAGCTGGCGCTCGGCGGCGGACACGTCGGGACGGCGGCGGATGACCGAGTCCGCGGCCACCACCGCGGTCGCGGCCGGCAGCGGCGGCAGCGCGGCGGCCGTCTCCAGCTCGGCCGCTACCGCCGCCGGTGGCCGGCCCACCAGCACGCCGATCCGGTACTGCGCCTCCGCGACGCCGGCCTCGAGCGCCGGAATCGAGGCCAGGGTGAAGCTGAGCTGCGCCTGCGCGCGCTCGGTGTCGAACGCGGTGCCACGGCCCGCATCGAGCCGCTCACGGGTGACCTGGAACGTGCTGCGCTGGTTGGCCGCATTGCGCCGGGCCACCGCGAGCCGCTCCTGGGCACCCCGCAACTCGAAGTAGGAGCGGGCGAGCTCGGCCGTGAGCGTTACCCGGATGTCTCTGAGGTCCTCCCGGCTCGCGGCCACGAACGCGCCCTGCGCCTGCAGGTTGTGCCGCAACCGGCCGAAGAGATCGAGCTCCCACGCGGCATCGAAGCCGGCATCCCAGATGTCCTGGTCGGGAAACCTCGCTGCACCGATGGGAAAGGCGGCGCTCGACAGTCGCTGCCGCGTGTACCCGCCGCCGAACGTGACCGTCGGCGCCAGGTCGAGCGCCGACTGGGTCCGCGCCGACCGGGCGCCGCGCACGCGCGCCTCCGCCGCCCGGATGTCGAGGTTGGCGCGGGCAAGCTCGCCGACCAGCCGCTCGAGCGTGGTGTCGCCCAGGGCCCGCCAGAGCTCGTCGGAGGAGGAGTCCCCCGGCAGGACCGGGACCGCCGCCGGAACCGTTGGCGGGGCGGCCGGCAGCGAGTCCGGGGAGCGGGCGGCATTCGCCCGGGACGCCGCCTGCTCCCGGAACACCGGCGGAACCTCCACCGCCGGCGGGCGGTAGGCCGGCGCGGTGGCGCAGCCGGCCAGCAGGAGCGCGAGCAGGAACGCGACCTTACGCATGAGAGCCCTCCTCTGCCGTGAGTCCGCCCAGGGCAGGCTCCGCGGCCACCTTGCGCCGTTCGGCCAGACGCTGCAGCACCACGTAGAACACCGGAGTGAGCACGAGCCCGAAGAAGGTGACGCCCAGCATTCCCGAGAACACCGCCACCCCCATCGCATGCCGCATCTCGGCGCCCGCGCCGGTGGAGAACACCAGCGGCAGCACGCCCATGATGAACGCGAGCGAGGTCATGAGAATGGGACGCAGCCGGATGCGGCACGCCTCGAGCGCCGCGTCGACCGCCGAACGCCCCTGGAGCCGCAGCTCGCGGGCGAACTCGACGATCAGGATCGCGTTCTTGCACGCGAGGCCGACGAGCACGAGGAATCCGATCTGGGTGAAGATGTTGTTGTCCCCCCGGGTGAGCCACACGCCCGCGATGGCGGACAGCAGACTCATCGGGACGATCAGGATGACCGCCACCGGCAGCGACCAGCTCTCGTACTGCGCCGCGAGCACCAGGAACGCCAGCAGCACGCAGAGCGGGAAGACGAACAACGCCGCGTTGCCCGCGAGGATCTGCTGGTAGGTGAGCTCCGTCCACTCATACCCGATCCCGTTGGGGAGCGTCTCCCGCGCCAGCCGCTCCATGGCGGCCACCGCCTGCCCCGAGCTCACCCCCGGCGCGGGGCCGCCGTTGATGTCGGCCGCCGGGTAGGCGTTGTAGCGGAGGCCGCGGTCGGGCCCGTACGACTGCTTCACCCGGATGACCGAGCCCAGCGGCACCATCTCGCCGCCTGCATTGGGGACCTTGAGCTGGGCGATGTCCTCCGCCGTCGCGCGGAACGGCGCGTCCGCCTGGACGATGACCTGGTAGGTCCGGCCGAACTTGTTGAAGTCGTTGACGTAGACCGATCCGAGATAGACCTGCATGGCCTGGAACAGATCGGTCAGGGCGATTCCCTGCTGCTTGGCCTTCTCCCGGTCCACGTCCACGTAGAGCTGCGGGACGTTGATCTGATATCCGCTGAAGAGGCCCGCGAGCTGGGGCGTCTGGTACGCGCGGCCGAGTAGCGCCTGGGTGGCCTGGTAGAGCGCTCCCTCGCCGAGGCCGGCCCGATCCTCCAGCTCCATCTTGAAGCCGCCCACCGTGCCGAGCCCCTGCACCGGGGGCGGCGGGAACACGGCCACGAAAGCGTCCTGGATCCCCGCGAATTTGCCGTTGAGCGCGCCGGCGATGGCGGGTCCGTACTCCTCCTTCGACGTGCGCTCCTCGAACGGCTCGAGGGTGAAGAAGATGATCCCCGCGTTCGGTGAGTTGACGAAGCCGTTGATGGACAGCCCGGGAAACTGCACGGCATGGGCCACCCCGGGCTGGTGCAGCCCGATGTCGGCCATCCGCCGGACGACGGCTTCGGTCCGGTCGAGGGTGGCGCCGTCCGGCAGTTGCGCGAAGGCCACCAGGTACTGCTTATCCTGCGTGGGCACGAAGCCCGACGGTACCCGGGCGAAGCCGAGCGCGGTGAGCGCGAGCAGCCCGGCGTATACCGCCAGCGCGACGCCGCTCCGCCGGAGCACCCGGGCCACCGCCCCGCCGTAGGCTCTCGAGCCGCGGGCGAAGAGCCGGTTGAACGGGCGGAAGACGCCGCCGAAGAGGCGGTCGAGCACCCGGGTGGGCCGGTCGGGCGGCGCGCCGTGCGGCCGGAGCAGGATGGCGCTCAGCGCCGGCGAGAGGGTGAGCGAGTTGAACGCCGAGATGACGGTCGAGAAGGCGATCGTCAGCGCGAACTGCCGGTAGAACTGGCCGGTCAGGCCGGTCAGGAACGCCACCGGCACGAACACGGCGCAGAGCACCAGCGCGATGGCGACGATCGGGCCGCTGACCTCCTCCATCGCCTTGTACGACGCGGCGCGCGGCGAGAGGCCCGCCTCGATGTTCCGCTCGACGTTCTCCACCACCACGATCGCGTCGTCCACCACGATGCCGATGGCGAGCACCAGGCCGAAGAGCGAGAGGGTGTTGATGGAGAAGCCGAACGCCAGCAGGATGGCGAAGGTGCCCACGATCGAGATCGGCACCGCCACCAGCGGGATGATCGAGGCACGCCAGGTCTGGAGGAAGAGCACCACCACCAGCACCACCAGCAGCACCGCCTCCAGCAGGGTCTCCACCACCGCGTGGATGCCGTCCCGCACGTTGACCGTGGGATCGTACACCACCCGGTAGTCCACGCCCTCGGGCATGTTCTGCTTGAGCTCCGCCATCGTGGCGCGGACGTCGGTCGAGAGCTGGAGCGCGTTGGAGCCCGGCGCCTGGAAGATCGGGATGGCCACGGCGTCCTGGTTGTCGAGCATCGACCGCAGGGCGTAGTCGCCCGCGGCCAGCTCGATCCGGGCCACGTCCTTGAGCCGCGTGAGCTCGCCGTCGGCGCCGGTCTTGACGATGATGTCGCCGAACTCCTGCTCGTCGAGCAGGCGGCCGTGGGCGTTGACGCTGAGCTGGTAGTCCACCTTCTCCGGCATCGGCGGCGCGCCCACCACGCCGGCCGCCACCTGCACGTTCTGCTCCCGGATGGCGCGCACCACGTCGCCGGCGGAGAGGCCCCGGGCGGCGACCTTCTGCGGATCGAGCCAGATGCGCATGGCGTAGTCGCCCGCGCCGAAGATGCGCACCTGGCCCACGCCGGGAATCCGCGCCAGGACGTCCTTCACCTGCAGCACGGCGTAGTTCCGGAGGTACACCATGTCGTAGCGGTGGTCGGGCGATACGAGATGGACCACCATCGTCAGGTCGGGCGAGCTCTTGACCGTGGTCACCCCCAGCGAGCGCACCTCCTCGGGCAGCCGCGGCAACGCCTGGCTCACCCGGTTCTGCACCTGGACCTGGGCCAGGTCCGGATCGGTGCCGATGCGGAACGTCACCGTCAGGGTGAGCACGCCGTCCGAGGTGGCCTGGGACGACATGTACTCCATGTTCTCGACCCCGTTGATCTGCTCCTCCAGCGGCGTGGCCACCGCCTCGGAGAGGACCCGCGGGTTGGCACCGGGATACACCGCCCGTACCACGATCGACGGCGGGACGACCTCGGGATACTCGCTGATGGGGAGCGCGAACATCGCGATCGCGCCGCCCAGGAAGACGATGATCGACAGCACGGCCGCGAAGATCGGCCGGTCGATGAAGAAGCGGGAGAAGCGCATCGGGTCTCCGGGGATCTCGCGCGGTCAGCGCGCGGCGAGGGACGCCGAGTCCGGCGTCATGGCGGCGAGGGTGGGCGTGACCTTCATCTGGGGCCGCACCCGCTGGAGGCCGTTGATCACGACCCGGTCGCCGGACTCGATTCCCGAGGTCACGACCCTGAGGCCGTCCACCAGGCGGCCGAGCTGCACCGGCCGGTAGTCCACCGTGCTGTCGGGGTTGAGGACCAGCACGAATTTCTTGTCCTGGTCGGTCCCGACGGCACGGTCGAGCACCAGCGTGGCCCGGTACCGCCCGCTGCCGACCAGCTTGACTCGCGCGAACAGCCCCGGGGTGAAGACCCGGTCCTTGTTCGAGAGGACCGCCCGCGCCCGGATCGTCCCGGTCTCGGGGTTGAGCCGGTTGTCGATGAAGTCCACGTACCCCGGGTGGGGAAAGCCCTCCTCGTCGGCCAGACCGACGTAGACCGTGCTCCGCGCGTCGCGGGAGCTGGGCCGGGTGCCGTCCCGGTCGAGCGCGGCGTACTTGAGGTAGCTCTGCTCGTCTCCCTCGAAGGAGACGTAGATCGGGTCGAGCGAGACGACGGTGGTGAGCAGCGTCGCGGTGGGCGGCCCCGCCTGCACCAGGTTGCCCGCGGTCACCTCGGCCCGGCCCACCCGGCCGGCGATCGGCGAGCGAATCCGGGTCCACTCCAGATTGAGCCGGGCCGTGCGCACCGCGGCCTCCGCGGCCCGGACCGACGCGCCGCCCTGCGCCTTGGCGCTGGTGCGACTGTCGAACTCCTCCCGCGAGATGGCCTGCACGTCCACCAGCCGCTGGGCGCGCACCACTTCTCTCGCCGCGAGCTCGGCGCCGCTCCTGGCCTGCTCGAGCTGCGCCTCGGCGCGCGCCAGGTCGGCCTCGTAGGGCCGCGGGTCGATCTCGAACAGCACCGCGCCCTTCCGCACCTCGCTGCCCTCCGCGAACGCGACCCGCCGGATGTAACCCGAAACGCGCGGGCGGATCTCCACCGCGTCCACCGCCTCGATGCGCCCGGTGAACTCGTCCCAGTCGGTGATCTCCCGCTCGGTCACGGCGGCCACCGTCACCGCCGGCGGCGGAGGCACCGCCGGGGGCGGGTCCGCGCAGCCGGAGGCGAGCGCAGCGAGGGGGAGAGCACCGACGATCGTGAGCCAACGACTCCGCATGACGACCTCCGTTTGCGATACCAGTACGTCAGTTAGACAACCATCGAACCTTTTACATACAACACACCCCGGCGGGGTGAACAGCCCCGCGCGGTTCGCTTCAGCTATCTGCCGCCGGCCCGCCGGAGCAGCTCGGCCGTGTAGGCCTCGAGCGTCTCGCGGCGGATCTCACAGTTGAGGAACTGGCCCTCGCGCCGGGCCTCCACCAGCCCCGCCCGGGACAGCTCCTTGAGGTGGTGGGAGATCGTCGCCTTGGAGACCGGGAACTGCTGCCGGAGCTGCACGCAGGGGCATTCGTCCTTGGCGGCAATGGCTTCCAGCAACGCCATCCGCCGGGGATCGGCGAGGGCCTTGGCGATGAGCTCGAACTGTTTCGCGGCGAGCGCCGGCCGCGGCGGGTTGCGTGTCGTCATACGGTTCTATGATTATCGAACTCTGCCCGGTTGTCAAGAGGCGGCGGCCGACCCGGCGCCGAACGGTGATAGAATTGAGACGCACTCGACGCATCCGCTCAACTGGAGAGAGAACAGCCATGGCACAGAAGAAGATCATCGCCGTCGTCGGCGCCACCGGGGCCCAGGGCGGCGCCCTGATGCGCGCCATCCTGGCCGACAAGGGCGGCCCCTTCACGCCGCGCGCGCTCACCCGCAATCCCGACGGCGACAAGGCCAGGGCGCTGGCCGCCGAGGGGGCCGAGGTCGTCGCCGCGGATCTCGACGATCCGGCCACGCTGGGCCCGGCCTTTGCCGGCGCGTATGGCGCCTTCTGCATCACCAACTTCTGGGAGCACCTCTCGCCCGAGCGCGAGCTGGTCCAGGCCACCAATCAGGCGCGCGCCGCCAAGGCCGCCGCGCTGCAGCATGTGATCTGGTCCACCCTCGAGGATACCCGGAAGTGGATCCCCCTCACGGACGATCGGATGCCCACGCTCGGCGGCAAGTACAAGGTGCCCCACTTCGACGCCAAGGGCGAAGCCGACCAGGTCTTCCGCGACCTCGGCGTGCCGACCACGTTCCTGCTCACCAGCTTCTACTGGGAGAACTTCATCCACTTCGGCGCGGGGCCGCAGCGCATGCCGGACGGCACGCTCGCGATCACCATGCCGATGGACGACAAGAAGCTGCCCGGGATCGCCGTGGACGACATCGGCAAGTCCGCCTACGCCATCTTCAAGCGCGGACGCGAGTTCATCGGGAAGACCGTGGCCATCGCGGGCCAGCACCTCTCCGGCGCGGAGATGGCCGCGGCTCTGAGCCGCGCGCTCGGGCGCGAGGTGCGCTACAACGCCATCACGGCCGACGCGTATCGTGGCCTTGGCTTTCCCGGGGCCGATGACATGGGCAACATGTTCCAGTACAACCGGGATTTCAGCGACTACTTCGCCGGCGTGCGCGACCTCGCGGTCACCCGCTCGCTCGATCCCGGGCTGCAGACGTTCGAGCAGTGGCTCGCGCGGCACAAGAACGAGATCCCGGTTCCAGCGTGATGTGCTCCGCGGAGTTGCTTCCGTCGCTGGCGGGCCGACCGGTGTCGTCCCGACCGCCCCTGGATTACGGAGCTCGTTAACAGCTATACCCAGCGCGTCAGGAGGTGCCATGTCCGACCACATCTACAAGACCATCGACCTCGTCGGGTCATCCCCGACGAGCGTCGAGGACGCCATCCGCAAGGCCGTCGCCAAGGCGGCCGAAACCGTCCGGAACCTGCGCTGGTTCGAGGTGATCGAGACTCGCGGGCATATCAATGGCGCCGAGGTGGGCCACTGGCAGGTGAGTCTCAAGATCGGCTTCACGCTGGAAGACGGCGAGTAGGGCTGCGCTTCCCGGTCGGGGGGTTGCCCGTCCGGCAAATTAGGTGTATCTACACCTATATGCCGACCCGCCCCGCCGACCCGCTCGAGGAGATCTCCACGCTCTGCGCCTGCTTCAACGTGCGGCGCGCGGCGCGGGCGGTCACCCAGCTCTACGACCGGGAGCTCGCCCCCACCGGACT
This sequence comes from Gemmatimonadales bacterium, assembly GCA_035699205.1. GTDB lineage: Bacteria > Gemmatimonadota > Gemmatimonadetes > Gemmatimonadales > GWC2-71-9 > CAVVWJ01. The sequence continues at coordinate 5,415 of DASSBA010000071.1, read as the reverse complement.
CCGGGCCACCCAGGTCACGCTGCTCGTTGCCCTCGCGCGCGCGGGCGGCCTCCCCTTCACCCGGCTGGCCGCGGTGCTGGGGATGGACCGCACCACCCTCACCCGCAATCTCGCGCCGCTCGAGCGCGACGGACTGCTCACCCTGCGCCCGGGAGCGGACCGCCGGGTGAAGCTGGCGACGATCACCGCCGGGGGTCGCGAGGTCCTCCAGCAGGCCATCCCGCTCTGGCGGCGCGCGCAGCGGCAGATCACCGAAGGGATTGGCGCCGGGCGATGGGATGCCATCCGCCGGGAGCTCCAGCGCATCACCGAGCTCAGCGGCGACGCCGACCCCGATTCCGAAAGGAGCTCGCCATGATCCCCGTCATCCCCTGGTACATCACCGTGGCCGTGCTCGCGGTCAGCCTGCTGGTCGCGCTGGCCGTCTGGCGCCTGTTCGCCTTGGCCACGGAACACAGTGGCCTGCCGCCGGCGGACCGCCGGAGGGTCCGCGTAGCCATCGGTCTCTTCCTGGCCACGTGGCTCGGCGCCGCCCTGGCGCTGGCGCCGGCGCCGGCCTCAGTCCTTGGCCGCGACCCGTTCCGGATCACCCTGCTGGTCCCGCTGTTCGCGGTGGCGTCCTTCGCGGGCGTGTTCCTGGCCTTCCGGATTTCCGGTGTCTTCAGGCGAGTCCTGGAGGCCGCCTCCCTGCCGGCACTGCACGCCGTGCAGATCTATCGCGTCCTGGGCGTGGTGTTCGTCATCCTGCTGGCCCAGGGGCAGCTCCCCGCCCACTTCGCACTGCCCGCCGGCTGGGGCGACATCGCGATCGGCCTGACGGCACCGCTGGTGGCGCTCGCGCTGGTGCGCCGGGTGCCCGGCGCCATTCCGCTCGCGATTTCGTGGAACGTGCTCGGCCTGCTCGATCTCATCGTCGCGGTCGGCATGGCCACGGGTCTGCTCGCACCGCTCCTGGCGCCGGAGCTCGGGCCCAGGGTGCCGGCGGCGGCCGCGATGGGCGTGTTCCCCATGGTCCTGGTCCCGCTGTTCGGCGTGCCCGTGGCCGTGCTGCTGCACGTGCTGGCCCTCGGGCGACTACTGCGGGAGAGGCGCCCCCGAGCGCGGCTGGTGCCGCGGCCGGCCCGGTGAATCAGTCCTTGAGCAGCTTCGGGTCCTGATACACCATGAGATGGGCGTACGGCGTCCCGGCAAACATGATGTAACTGCCGCCCGCGTTCGGGCGGGTCGGGATGCCGGTGGCGGCCGGGTCGAGCGGCGTCAGGAGCATCCAGTGCGGCGGCTCCTCGACGTCCTTCGTCCCGGCCGACTTGCTCATGACGATCTCGCCGGCGGGCGTCTCGTAGTGCATCCCTCCCTTGCCCATGTACGCCACTCCCGGGGCGCCGGCCGGCGGCTTCGGCTGCCTGGAGACGGCCGCGACGAACCACCGGAGCGCGGGCTCGTCCGCGCAGAGCGGAGCGGTGCTCTCGTCGGGCATCAGGGTACAGGTGAATCCATTGCTGCCCGGCCGGACCGGAACCAGCTTCCCGGTGGGCTCGAGCCGCGCGATGGCGGCCTTCGACGAGATCCGGGCCGGCGCACCCGCTTCGGCGGCCTTGATGAATTCGGCTTGGGCTTCGGTGGGGGCGGCCTGGGCGTGGAGCGCGAGGGATGGAAGGATCAGGAGAACCGCGGAGCAGCGAGCGCACGTGAGTGGCATGGTGACCTCCTGGATCGCCGCCACCCGCGCGTGTGAGGCATGGCGGCAACCGGACCCCCCGGCGTCGGCCGCCGGGGACACGCGTCACCCGATACGTTAGGGGATGTCCCCGCCGCGGCAAGGGGAGGCTGTCGAATACGGGCCTACCGGGACGACTACTTGCCGTCCACGATCCGTTCACCGCCTCCGGAGGAAGCCATGAAGTATCTCTGCCTGATCTACGATGAGGAGCAGAAGCTGGACGGCATGTCACCGACCGAGTCGGACGCCTTCATGGGCGAATATTTCGCCTTCACCGAGGCGATCCGCGACAGCGGCCACTACATCGGCGGCGAGGCGCTGCAATCGGCGCAGACCGCCACGACCGTCCGGGTCCGGAACGCCAGGCTTTCCGCCACCGACGGTCCGTTCGCCGAGACCAAGGAGCAGCTCGGCGGGTTCTACCTCATCGAGGCGCGGGACCTGAATGACGCCATTCAGGTGGCGGCGAAGATCCCCTCCGCCCGGCTGGGGTGCGTCGAGGTGCGTCCGATCATGAACTTCGAGCAGACAGGATAGCGGATGCGGACGGTCGTGCCCGGATGAGCGATGCCACCCCTGACCAGGCGCGCGATGCCGCCGATGCCGTCTACCGCACCGAATCGCGGCGCGTCCTGGCCACGCTCATCCGTCTCCTGGGCGACTTCGACCTCGCTGAGGAGGCACTGCACGACGCGTTCACGGCCGCGGTGGAGCGCTGGCCGCGGGACGGCGTGCCCGCCAATCCGCGCGCATGGCTCGTCTCCACCGGCCGGTTCAAGGCCATCGACGCCCTGCGCCGGCGCGCGCGGTTCGACCGATCCGTCTCCGAGCTGGCGTTGCGGCTGGAAGCGGACTCCGCGGTGCCCGCCCTCGGCGAGACCGACGCCGTCGAGGACGACCGGCTTCGCCTCATCTTCACCTGCTGCCATCCCGCCCTGCCGGCAGATGCGCGGATCGCGCTCACCCTCCGCGAGGTCTGCGGCCTCACCACCGAGGAGATCGCCCGGGCATTCCTGACGTCGCCGCCCACGCTGGCGCAGCGGATCGTGCGCGCCAAGGCCAAGATCCGCGACGCGGGCATTCCCTATCAGGTGCCCGAGCGGACCGATCTGCCCGGCCGGCTCGACTCGGTGCTCCACGTCGTCTATCTCGTGTTCAATGAAGGCTATTCCGCGTCGTCGGGCACCGCGCTCACGCGGCACGACCTCTCGCAGGAGGCGATCCGGCTGGGCCGCCTCCTGCTGGAGCTGCTGCCTGAGCCGGAGGCGATGGGCCTGCTCGCGCTCATGCTGCTCCACGAATCACGCCGGGCCACGCGAACGTCGGCGGCCGGCGAGCTGGTGCTGCTGGCGGACCAGGACCGCTCGCGCTGGGACCAGGGGCTGATCGCCGAGGGGGCGGCGCTGGTGGAGCGGGCGCTCGCATCTCGCCGATTCGGCCCGTACACGCTGCAGGCGGCGATCGCCGCGGTGCATGTCCAGGCCGCGAGCGCCGAGGCCACCGACTGGGCGCAGATCGTCGGGCTGTACGATGTGCTGCTGCGGGCGGACCCGTCGCCCATCATCGAGCTGAACCGTGCCGTCGCCCTGGCGATGCGCGACGGTGCTGCGGCGGGGCTGGCACTGGTCGACGCCATTCTGGCCCGCGGCGATCTGAGCGATTATCACCTCGCCCACGCGGCGCGGGCCGATCTGTGCCGGCGGCTGGGCAAGGCCGGGGAGGCCCGGACGTCCTACGCACGGGCGCTCGCGCTCGCGCGGCAGGAACCGGAGCGGCGCTTTCTGGAGCGCCGGCTGGCCGAGCTGGGGGCCGGGCCATAAGTTGGGCCGTTACGGCGCGAGTCGCACGGGCGCTTCCGTGACCTCGCTCACCGCCCCGCCGGTACCATCGTGGCATCATGACGCCTCGCCCCCAACGACCCGCCCACCGGCTCGGATGCCACCGCGCCCGGCGGAGTTTCACATAGAGGAGAGGTACTCATGGGTTTGCTTACCAAGCCGATCAAGACGCTGGACGACCTGTTCGTCCACACCCTGCAGGACATCTACTACGCCGAGCAGCAGATCACCAAGACGCTGCCGAAAATGGCCAAGAAGGTGACGGATCCCCAGCTCAAGCTGGCCTTCGACGCCCACCTCGATGAGACCCGCAACCATATCACCAGGCTGGAGCAGGTCTTCAAGCTGCATGGCGAGTCGGCCAAGGCGGTCGATTGCCCCGCGATCGACGGAATCATCGAAGAGGCCAACGCGATCATGGGCGACGCGAGCGACAACGAAGTGCTCGATGCCGCCGCGCTCGCGGCCGCGCAGGCGGTGGAGCACTACGAGATTGCCCGCTACGGGACGCTGGCGGCGTGGGCGCGGCAGCTCGGCCGGACCGACTGCGCCACCCTGCTCGAGCTGACGCTCGACGAGGAAAAGGCGACGGACCAGAAGCTGACGGGCATCGCCGAAGCGCACGTGAATCGCGTGGCGGTCTGACCGAGGGCCGATCCGGCGCGCGGCACGGCGCCGGTGCGTGCGGGGCCCCGTCCGGGTGGGCGGGGCCTCGTTGCGTTGGGGTGCGCGGCTGCGAAGCGCGGAACGGTCTGCCGAGCGGGACTGTCATCCCGAGCAGAGCGAGGGATCTACTCGCCCGGAGTTCGAGGCCAGCAGGCAAGATCCGCGGGGATGACAGCCACGGGGCCGGCATGACGGTCCCCCCGGGATGCCATATCTTCCCGGCACCGTGATCCATGCCTCCACCGGACTCGCCCCCCTCGCGCTGGCGGCGGCCGCGTGCGCCTCCCCGCCCGCGCCCGCCACGCCGCCCGGCGCGCCCCTCGCGGCCGCCGAGTCGAGCTATGCGGAGCTCCGCGACCTTCGCGATCACATCGAGGTCGCCACCTGGGCAGGCCACGGCACGGCGGAGGACGGGGTCCCGCTTGCCACCCTCGCCCTGCGCCAGGACTCACTCCGGCTCCGGCTCGCGTCGCGCCTGGCGGCCGTGGATTCGGCCCGCCTCCGCGGCGACGACGCGCGCGCGCTCGGCGTCATGCGCCGCACGCTGGCGCGAGATCTCGGGCCGCTGTCCGGCACCCGCACGACCATCGAACCGGCCTCCGGTGCGCGCCCCCGCTGCGAGTACGACGCCGCCGCGCTCGCCGCGGTGCCCGGCGGCCTCGACTCGCTCCGCCGGCGGCTCTACGCCTGCTACGGCTGGGCCCAGTCCCACGTGGTCGTGGGTGCGGACACGCTCGACCGCCTCTCGATCCTCGGCGCGCTCGCCCGCACCGGCGAGGCGGCCCGGCGCCGTGAGCTCTTTCTTGCGCTCGGGCCCGTGTGGCGGAGCGTGAACGGCGACGGCGCACCCGGCAGCCCGTACCGCACGCTGATCGCCCTGGAGGCCAGCCGCCGTGGACGCGGCGAACCGCCGGGCGCGGCGCAGGCGCGGGGCGCGGGGCTGCCGCCGGACTCGCTCGAGCCCTGGCTTCGCTCCATTCTCGAGACCTGGCACGATGTCACGCCCGATTCCCTGGTCGAGCCGTGGGACTGGTACTACCGTGCGGGGCGGGCCGCGCGCGCGCTGAGCGGCCGCATCCCGCGCGAGCGGCTCGCCGCGCTCAATGCGGAGGTCTGGCGCTCGCTCGGCGCCGATGTGCGGGCACTCCGGGTGCACTACGACCTCGAGCCGCGCGACGGCAAGGACCCGGT
>DASSBA010000070.1:0-32901 GCA_035699205.1 Gemmatimonadales bacterium | reverse complement strand
TCCGCCGGCGCCGATGAAGCTCCTCGACAACATCGCCCAGCTCGCCACCTGCCGCGCCGAAGGCGGGCAGGGAGCGATCCACGCCATCGCCGATGCGGCGCTGGCCTGGGACGGTGCCACGATCCGCTGGGCCGGCCCGCGGCGCGAGCTGCCGGCGGAATACGCCGGCGCCGAGCGTCACGATGCGGGCGGCGGGCTGGTGGTCCCGGGGCTGGTGGACTGCCATACCCACCTGGCGTTCGGCGGCTGGCGCGCGGACGAGTTCGAGCAGCGGATTCTGGGCCGGAGCTACCTCGAGATCGCCGCGGCCGGCGGCGGCATCGCCGGCACGGTGCGGCTGACCCGGCAGGCCACCGAGGCGGAGCTGGTCGAGCGCGCCGCCGCGTTTCTGCGCGCGATGCTCTCGCTCGGCGTCACCACCGTCGAGTGCAAGAGCGGATACGGGCTCGACCGCGAGCACGAGCTTGCGCTGCTCCGGGTCTACCGGACGCTCGCCGGGTGCCAGCCGGTCCGCCTGGTTCCGACGTTCCTCGGCGCGCACACGGTTCCGCCCGAGTACCGTGAGGACCGCGCGGGCTACGTCTCCCTCCTGATCGACGAGCTCATCCCCACGATTGCGCGCGAGCGTCTCGCCGACTTCTGCGACGTGTTCGTCGAGCGCTCCGCCTTCACCGTCGACGAGGCGCGGCGCATCCTCCGCGCCGGCCAGGCCGCGGGGCTCGGCGCCAAACTGCACGCGGATCAACTGACCGCCGGCGGCGGGGCCGAGCTCGCCGCGGAACTCGGCGCCGTTTCGGCGGATCACCTGGAATGCGCCTCGGAGGGGGGCGTGGCGGCGATGGCGCGGACCGGCGTGGTCGCCGTGAGCCTGCCGATCGCCTCGCTTTACCTCGGGCAGACGCCGTTCACGGCCCGCCGCTGGATCGACGCCGGCGTGCCCGTGGCGGTGGCCACAGACTTCAATCCGGGCTCGGCGCCGAGCTTCCACCTGCCGTTCGCGCTCACGCTGGCGTGCACGCTTCAGCGGATGACGCCGGCGGAGGCGCTCAAGGGGGCCACCATCATCGGCGCGCGGGCCGTGGGGCTCGAGGCGCGGATCGGCTCGCTCGAGCCGGGCAAGGCCGCGGACTTCGCCGTCATCGACGCTCCGGACGTGAACCACTGGCTCTACCATCTCAGGGCCAACGCCTGCCGTGCGACGGTCGCCGGCGGACGCGTCTCCTGGGCGAGCGAGGGTTCCACCCTGCAGTGCTGACCCGACCGCGCGCGGCCTGCGCCTCACTCGAGTCTTGCCGAAGCGCCCTTCAGGCTGCACACTAGAGCCTCACCGAAGGACCAGTCCGTCACTTCAGAGTCGGTCAATTCCCGGAGGCGCCATGACCCAACGCATGTGCGGCGTCGTCGTCTTCCTCCTGCTCCTGAGCGCCGGGACCGCCGAGTCCCAGGTGCGTCAGATCAGCGGTCGCGTCACCAACGCCCAAACCGAGCAGGGTCTGTCCGACGCGACGATCGCCGTCCTCGGCACCCAGATCGTGGCCCAGGCAGGCAACGACGGCCGCTTCGTCCTGAACGCGCCCGACGGCGCCGTCACCCTCGTGGTGCGCAGCATCGGGTACAAGCGCCAGCAGATCACGGTTCCCGCCGGGCAGGCGTCGGTAGACATCGCGCTCGAGGTGGACCCATTCAAGCTGGAAGAGATCGTGATCACCGGCCAGGCCACCGGCGTGGCGAAGCGGAATCTGCCCAACGCGGTGGCCACCGTGGACGCGGGCGAGCTGACCCGCGCGCCGACGCCCACGCTGGAGAGCGCGCTGCAGGGGAAGATCCCCGGCGCCACGATCCAGGCCAATTCCGGCGCGCCCGGCGGCGGCCTCCAGGTCAACCTCCGCGGCGTCTCCACGATCATCGGCGATCTGGAGCCGCTCTACGTGGTGGACGGGATCGCGGTCAGCGATGTCGCCATTCCCAATGGGGCCAACGCCGTGACCCAGGCCCAGGCGGGCGGCAACCCCCGCAACCAGGACAACGCCGTCAACCGGATCGCGGACCTCAACCCGGAGGACATCGAGCGGATCGAGGTGCTGAAGGGCGCCAGCGCCGCGGCGATCTACGGGTCCAAGGCCACCAACGGCGTGGTGATCATCACCACGAAACGGGGCCGGGTGGGTAAGCCTCAGTTCAACGTCACCCAGCGGTTCGGCTTCTCCGAGCGGTCCAACGAACTGGGCTCGCGAACCTTCAACACCCTCGACGAGGCGCTGGCCGTCTTCACCGACACCGCCCTCGTGACCTCGATGTTCCAGCCTGGGCGAAGCTTCGATTTCGAAAAGGAGATCTACGGGCACAAGCCGTTCTCCTACGAGACGGATGCCAGCGTGAGCGGGGGCACGGAGAACACCCGATACTATGTCTCCGCGCTGGTCAAGGATGATGGCGGCATCGCGACGAACACGGGCTACAGGAAGCAGTCCCTGCGGTCCAATCTCGACCAGGAGCTGGGCGGCGGATTCCAGGTGCAGGTGAACCTGAGCGGGACGCACAGCTTGTCGAAGCGCGGGCTGTCGAACAACGACAACTCGGGCACGAGTCCGTTCCTGGTGTTCCCGTTCACCCCAAGCTTTGCCGACCTGCTGCCGACGGGCACGGGCGACAGCCTGCTCCCCAGCGACTTCCCCACCAATCCGTTCGAGCGCAGCAATCCGCTGCAGACGTTCCAGTTCCTCAAGAACGACGAGGACGTCTGGCGACTCCTGGGCACCACCACGCTGCGCTGGTCGGCCATCCAGTCGGCCAGGAGCAACCTGCAGTTGCTCGGTACCGGCGGGGTGGACTACTTCCAGCAGGACAACGACTTCGTCTCGCCGCCCGAGCTCCAGTTCGAGCCCAACGACGGCCAGCCGGGGACGGTGGTGCTGAGCAAGTCGTCCAACCGGAACCTGAACCTGGCGCTCAACGCCATCCACACCTACCTGCCGGGCGATGCCCAGCACGGGACCCAGTGGACCACGTCGGCCGGCATCCAGTTCGAGGAGCGGCGGCTGTTCGCGACGCAGATCCTCGGCCGCACCCTGCTCACCGGGCAGACCAGCCCGCAGCAGGCGGCCAGCCAGACGGTGCTTTCCCGGATCGAGCCGGTACGCGACCTGGGCCTGTTCGGCCAGGAAGAGGTGCTGCTGGCGGATCGCCGGCTGCTGCTCACTGCCGGGCTCCGCGCCGACCGGAGCAGCGCCAACGGCAGTCCGAACAAGTACTTCTTCTACCCCAAGTTCGCCGCGTCGTACATCGTGCCGCACCCGTTCGGCGGAGTGGACGAGGTCAAGTTCCGCGGGGCGTACGGCCAGACCGGCAACCGGGCCGCGTTCGGCGCCCTCTTTTCCCCGGATACGACCGGCACGATCGGGGGCAGCTCGGGCACGTTCATCGGTCCCCGCGCGGGCGACTCCAACCTGAAGCCCGAGCGGCAGAAGGAGTTCGAGGGCGGCTTCGACGCGACCATGGCCAACGGACGCGCCCAGCTGACGTTCACGGTCTATCAGAAGCACATCACCGACCTCCTGCTCGAGCGCACCCTGGCACCCTCGAGCGGACAGGGGACCCAGATCTTCAGCTCGGGCAGCACCCTGCGGAACCGGGGCCTCGAAGCCGCGCTCACGGTGCAGCCGGTGCAGAGCAAGAGCATCAACTGGGTGGTGCGCACGACGTTCTTCGCCAACAAGAGCAAGATCACGAAGCTGGCGGTCCCCACGTTCCAGACAGGCGGCTTCGCACTCTCGCTCGGGACCTTCCAGATCGAGCAGGACAGCTCACCCACGCAGATCTTCGGCCTGGTGGGGACCGACGCCAACGGCAACGCCATCGCCGGCAAGGTGGGCGACGCCAACCCCGACTTCCAGATGTCGTTCTCGAGCGACGTGGACGTTTCCCGGTTCACCCTGGGCATGCTGTGGGACTACAAGCAGGGCGGCGACATCATCAACCTCACCGAATTCCTGTATGACGCGGGGCAGAACAGCAAGGACTTCACCGAGCCGGGCGGCGGGGCCGACCGGATCGCCCGGTCGGGGGAGGGCTTTACCGACCCGTACGTGCAGAGCGGGACATACGTGAAGCTCAGGGAGCTCAACCTGTCATACAACCTTCCGGACCGGTTCACGTCGGCCATCTTCGGACGCAGCATCCGGAGCGCGAGGCTCTCGCTGACCGGACGCAACCTGCTCCGGTTCACCCCCTATCGCGGGCTCGACCCCGAAGTCAGCAACTTCGGCCGCCAGGCGATCGTGCGGAACATCGATGTGGCTCCCTTCCCGCCGAGTCGCAGCTTCTTCTTCTCGATCGACTTGGGGTTCTGACCATGACGACCAACGCCAAGCTGTCGCGCCTGGCCCTCGTCGCGCTCGTCGCGGTCACCGGGGGCTGCTCGTTCGACATCGACAATCCCAACAGTCCGAACATCATCGGGGAAAATCCGACCCGCTCCGAGGTGGCCGCCACCGCCAACGGGATTCTCATCGCCACCCGGGCCGACGTGGGCGACTGGGCGCTCGACGGGGGGATCTTCGGCCGCGAGGCCTACCGGTTCGACGGTTCCGACCCGCGATTCGTGGGCGAGATGATGCAGGGACCGCTCGACCCAGGCAGCCCCCCGTTCGGCGGCGACCACTGGACCGAGGAGTTCGCCGCGATCCGGACCGCGAACGACCTGCTGGCCGTGATCGGGACCGCCGGCGCGCTCACCCCGGCCGAGCAGAGCGCGGCGACCGGGTTCGCGCACACCCTGCAGGCCTACAACTTCCTCATTCTGCTCGATTCGCACAGCCAGGACTCGATCCCCCTGGACGTGGGCACGAACGTGACCGACGCCCCCGCTCCATTCCGGAGCAATGCCGACGCCTGGGCGCACGTCATCGCGCTGCTGGACGGCGCGGTAGCCGAGCTGGACGCCGGCGGAGCGGCCTTCCCGTTCACCCTCCCGTCCGGGTTCATCGGATTCGACACCCCCGCGACGTTTCGGCAGTTCAACCGCGCGCTCCGGGCGCGGGTCGCCGTCTACCGCGCGGATTTCGCGGGGGCGCTCGCCGCGCTGGCGGAGTCGTTCATCGATCCGGCCGCGCCGCTCGATCGCGGCGTGTACATGGACTTCAGCGCCGGGCCCGGCGACTTCGCCAACCCGCTCGCCCTCGACCCGCAGGTCGGGGAGAACTTCGGGCATCCATCGCTCCGAACGGGGGCGCAGCTCCAGACGGGTGGTGCACTCGACCAGCGCTTCCTGAACAAGCTGGTGGCACGCGCTCCGCGTTCGGCCGGCACGCCGCAGGTGCTGACCTCGGATCTGGGCTGGATCCGGTACCCGAGCCCCAATTCGCCCATTCCGCTGATCAAGAACGAGGAGCTGATCCTGCTTCGCGCCGAGGCCAACATCGGCCTGAGCAACCTGGGACCTGCGGTGACCGACATCGACCTGGTCCGGACCACATCGGGCGGGCTGCCGGCATACACAGGCGCGGTGGACCAGGCTTCACTGCTCACCGAGCTGCTCTACAACAAGCGATACTCCCTCCTGTTCGAGGGCGGGCATAGCTGGGTGGATTACCGCCGGTACGGACGGCTCGCCGACCTGGCCACCAACGAGCGGCCGGGGCCGCCGCCGGACGTGCTCTTCTCGACCCTGCCGATCCCGACGGCGGAGGTCCTGCCCCGGCAGTGAGGCGAGCCGGCACCCCGCGGGGGCTCCTCCTCTGGCGGGGAGGGGCCGCCCTTGGCATTTTGGAGACTTCCGGACGATCCTCGGCGCGCGCACTGCCGTTCCCGTTACCTCTCCATGGAGGAGATCACATGTACCGTCGTCTCATATGCTTGCCTTCCTCGCGGCAGCTCGCGCTGGCGGCCGCGGTCATCTCCCTTGCCGGCTGCGGCGGCGAAGCCTCGAAGTATTCCGGGACCTGGACGCGGGACCTGTACGGCGAGGGCGAGGTGAAGATGAATCTGGCGTCCAACGGCAACCTCGAGCTGATGATGCCGTCGCCGCGCTGGCCGGATTCCGTGGACATGAAGGGGCGGGCCGCCTTCGCCGGCGACACGCTGCTCTTCAAGGCCGACACGGCGGGCAGCGCCTGCCAGACGGCCGATGCGCGCTACGTGGTCAGCCGGACGGAGGACGAGCTCCACATCGCGGGCATCGGGATGGATACCTGCGGCGGCCGCCGGGCGGCGCTGGTCGGCACCTGGAAGAAGTCCTGAATCAACGCGGCCACTGCTGGGTGACGCAGTGGAACGCGCCCAGGCCCCAGACCAGGTCGGTGCAGTCGATGCCGACCACCGCGCGGCCGGGGAAGAGGCTGCCCAGCGTGGCGGCGGCCTCCTCGTCGCGCGGCGGGTCGTAGGTGGGCAGGAGGACGAGGCCGTTGGCAATGTAGAAGTTGGCGTAGCTCGCCGGGAGCCGGTGGCCGTCCTGATACAGCGGGCGCGGCATCGGCAGCGTGACCACCCGGAGCGGCCGCCCATCCTGGTCCGCCATGCCGCGAAGCCGCTCCAGGTTCTCCTGGAGCGGCTCGTAGTTTTCGTCCCGCGGGTTCTGCTCCACCGCGGTGACCACCGTCCCCGGATCGACGAACCGGGTGATGTCGTCCACGTGACCGTCGGTGTCGTCTCCGGCGATCCCGTCGCCCAGCCAGAGAATGGTGGTGACGCCGAAGTAGTCCCGGAGATAACTCTCGATGGCGGCGCGGTCGAGCCGCGGATTCCGGTTGGGGTGGAGGAGGCACGCCTCGGTCGTGATCAGCGTGCCGCGGCCGTTCACGTCGACCGAGCCTCCCTCCATGACGATTCCCGGCTCGAACACCGGCAGTCCCAGCTCCGCGCCGATGCGCAAGGGCACGACATCATCGAGATCGTAGGGCGGATACTTGCCGCCCCAGGCGTTGAAGCCCCAGTCCACGATCGCCTGCTCGCGCCGGTCGTCCCGAGTACGCTGGACGAAGATGGGCCCGTGGTCGCGACACCACGCATCGTTCGTCGGATTGTGGTGAAAGAACACATTGCCCGTGTCCGCGCCGGCGTCCGCGAGCAGGGCGCGCACGGACGCCTCCATCGCGGGCCCGGCCACGTTGATGTGCACCTCCTCGCGGTCGGCAAGGGCGCGCACCATGGCGGCAAAGATTCCCGGCACCGGCCCGAACTTGCCGGGCCAGGAGGCTTCCTTGTGCGGCCAGCTCAGCCAGGTCCCGCGGTGGGGCTCCCACTCGGCGGGCATGCGGTAGCCAAGCTGGGCCGGCGTCCGGGCGCGCGCAGTGGGCATGGGTGACGGAGGTAAGAAGTGAGAGGTAAGCGGTGAGAGGTGAGAGGCAGGAGGTGAAGACCCTCGAGTGGCCTCGAAGCCACCGCTTACCTCCCACCGCTCACTTCAGTCCAGGTACCGCTTCGTAATGTCCTCGTACGCATCGATCCGCCGGTCACGGAGGAAGGGCCAGTGGGTGCGGCTCACGTTCACCTTGCCGAGATCCAGTGTGGCGGTGAGGACCTCGGGGCCGGTGCCGCCTTTGACCAGAATGCGCCCGCCGGGGTCCGCGACGAAGCTGCCACCCCAGAACTCGATGCCGCGGTCACCCCCCGCCTCGGCGGTACCCGGGCCCTCGTAGCCGACGCGGTTGACGGCGCAGACGAACACGCCGTTCGCGATGGCGTGGCTCCGCTGGATGGTCTCCCACGCGGCCTGCTGCTGGGCGCCGTGCTCGGCCTTCTCGTCGGGGAGCCAGCCGATGGCCGTGGGATAAAACAGGATCTGGGCGCCACTCAGCGCCGTGAGGCGGGCGGCCTCGGGATACCACTGGTCCCAGCAGACGAGCACGCCGATCCGGCCGAAGCGCGTGTCCCAGCTCCGGAACCCGAGGTCGCCGGGAGTGAAGTAGAACTTCTCGTAGTACTGCGGGTCGTCCGGAATGTGCATCTTCCGGTACTTGCCAAGGTACCGGCCGTCGGCGTCGATGATGGCGGCGGTGTTGTGATAGAGTCCCTCGGCGCGCTTCTCGAACAGCGAGGCCACGATGACCACACCGAGCTCGGCCGCGAGCGCGGCGAGCGTCTCGGTCGAGGGCCCGGGGATCGGCTCGGCGAGATCGAAGAAGCTGTGGTCCTCGACCTGGCAGAAGTACCGGCTGCGGAAGAGTTCCTGGGTACAGACGATCTGGGCACCGCGGGCGGCCGCCTCGCGGATGCCCTTGACCGCCCGGTCCATGTTCTCCGCTGGATCGGCGGTGCAGGCGTGCTGGACCAGGCCGAGCGTCACCGAGGACGCGGGAGGGGTGCTCATGGTGTGGAAGATAATCCCGCGGCGCGGGCGGCAGCCGGGTGACGCGGGTCACCGGAGGTCTCGCCGCGCGGCATAATGTTACAATAAATGAAATCGGGACCGGAACCGGCCTCCGGTCCTCCCCAACCGAAAGGATGGATCCATGGCTTCGCTGAAGCTGAGGGACGCGGTGACCTTGCCGGCGACCGCTCTACTTTCGCTCGCGCTTCTGGCCGGGTGCAGCGGCCGCGGCCCGCGGCCGGCACCCGCCGGCGACACCACCGGCACCGAGATGTCGGTGGGCGCCGATTCCACCGGAAGCCCGGTGGCAGATACGATGGCGAAGCAGGATACGTCCCGGGCAGCCGCGGCCGACACCGGCGCGAAGGCGGCCGTATCCGCCGCCGACACGGCCGCCAGTCGGACCGCCGCCAAATCGAGGAGTGGCCAGGCCCGGCGTGATACGACCCGGGTGCAGCCGGCCGAGTCCACGAAGAGCGCGGCGGTACCGGCACCAGCCCCCACCCCGCGGCAGCAGGATACCTCCCAGGCCACAGGGCAGGCGCAGGACACCGCGCAGCAGCAGACGGCGGAGGCGCCGCTGCGCGACGCCTACCACCATGCACCCCGCGATACGGTGAGCGCGGACGTGTACGAGGGCTGGAAGCAGTTCAACCTGAACTGCGCCCGCTGCCACGGCGAGGACGTGCTGGGCACCACCATCGCCCCGCACCTGATCATGTCGCTCAAGCCCGACGGGCCGATCAACACCAAGGAGCTGTTCGTGCAGACGGTGTGCGCCGGCCGGCCCGAGACGGGGATGCCGGCCTGGTGCGCCCTGGGCATGGAGATCCCGACCATCGACAAGATCTACCAGTACGTGCACGGCCGAAGCGAGGCCAAGATCGGCCCCGGGCGCCCGGCCCGGAAACCTGAGGGGTGAGGCGATGAGATTCTTCTCCGCGTTCGCGGCGCTCGCCGCGATGGGGCCCGGGTGGACGGCCGACGCCTCGGCGCAGGGCGCGCGGCCGGGTCAGCAGGTGAGTGCCGAGGAATACGAGGGATGGCGCCAGTACAGCGTGCACTGCGCGCGCTGCCATGGGCAGGACGTCCTGGGCAACCCGGTGGCGGCCAACCTGCTCGAGTCCACCCGCGAGGGCGGGCCGGTGGCCGGACGGGACGCGTTCGTGGCGGTGGTGCAGGCGGGCCGGCCGGACCGCGGCATGCCCGCGTTCGCCGACGTGATCTCGAAGGAGCAGAGCGCCGCGATCCATGCGTATGTGAAGGGACGAGCGGACGGGAAGATCGCCGCCGGGAGGCCGGCGCGGCCGCGCGGGTGACCGGCCGGCCGCGCGGGATCAGGCCTCGTTGGCTGGCGCCAGCTCCACTTCGGCGCCGGCCAGCTCGACCGCCCATCTCAGCGTGACCGACTCGCCCTGACGAGTGCGGTCGAGCCCCCGCTCGGACTTGGCCACCGTCTCGATCGGGAACCGCCACTCGTCGGCGGCGGGGGTGCAGCCGAGCCGCACCGGCGCCGCAAGCGATAGCTCAGTGGCGAACACGTCGCCCGGCTCGGCGGCGGCCGGGTCCCACGTCCACCGCACCGTCAGCCGACCGTCCGCGTCGAACCGGATCCGCTTTTCCAGCCGGGCCCGACCGTCCGTTTCCGAGCACACCACCTCGACGCCGCCGTTCAGGCGCTCCACGGCGTACGCGAGCGGGCGGCGCGCCCACGAGACGACCGCCCAGTAGTCCCCGCGCGCGTACTCGTCGAGCGTGACGCCGCGCGGCAGGATCCGATCCACGAACAGGGCGCGGTCGTCGTGATCCAGCGGCGGCCGCACGTCCAGCCGCAGCCCCTCCTCGATGGCGTGGATGCTGGCCGCGCCGCCATCCTTCGCCGCGAGATCGTCGGCCGCGCGCTCGAGCGCCAGGTCGTGGTACGCCTCGCGCCGGCGGGTGAGCGTGTTGGCATAGTTGATCCCCCCGGCGAACACGGTGTACTCCTCGACCGCCCCGCCGCGGGCCGGGCTGATCACGGCGGAGAACCCTGCTCCGTGGATCCAGACCTCGACGTGGCCGTCGCCGTCGAGGTCCACCACCTGCCAGCCCGGCTCCTCGCCCCGGCGCAGCGCGCCCTCCGCCTCGGCGAGGTTCCGCCAGATGGCGTCGCGAAGGTGGGGCAGGTAGAGCCCGCCGAAGACGCCGTGCCAGTAAGCGTCGTTGCACTGGGCCCGGCCGATGGCCCGCCGCACGTCGGGGGGATCTCCCCGCTCGCGGGCCAGCGCGCTCAGCGCCATCATCTTCTTGTGCATCCGGTTCGACTCGGAATACTTGACCAGGAAGTTGCGCCAGTGCGCGCCGCGAATGAGCGCGCCGTCGGGGCCGGCGACGCGCACCTCGCCCAGGTCGCGCTCGAGCCGGTTCAGCCGGAGCGCGGCATCGGGCGGCAGCGACCAGCTCTCCATTTCGCGGTAGGACGCCGTCGGCAGGTACGCCAGCCCGCCGCTCGGCACCGCGTCGAGCGCGTCATCGAGGCGGCTCAGCACGACCTCGCCGCCCTCGATGAGCCGGCCGATCTCGGTGATGAAGCGGTCGAGCCAACCCTCGCCGTACACCCACTCCCTGGTGCCCGGCCAGCCGCCGAACTTCTCCGCGTCGTCCGCGAGCACGGCCAGGCCGTGGCCGGCGCCGCGGAGCTGGCGCAGATACTCGGCGGTCTCCTCGGGCGGCCGGAAGGGGATGAGATAGCGCAGGCGCTCGTCGATCGGAAACAGCGCCACCCGCTTTCCGTCGCTCTCGGTCCAGAACGGCGCGTGGAGCTGCTCGGCGGCGAAGCCGGTGACGAGGAAGTGCCGGTCGTCCACCAGGGCGTAGCGCACCCCGGCGTCGGCCAGGTCGGCGGCGATCTCGGGCTCCCAGACGCGCTCCGTGAGCCAGAGCCCGCGCGCGTCCACGCCGAAGCGGCGCCGCACGGCGTCCCGCATCCATTCGATCTGCTCCACCCGGTCGCGCCGGGGGAGGCATGCCAGCACCGGCTCGTAGAAGCCGGCGAGCAGGATCTCGATGCGCCGGTCGGCCGCGAGCCGGCCCAGCCGGTCGAGGTAGGCCGGCTCGTGTGCCTCGAGCCACTCGAGCAGCGGCCCGCTCAGATGGAGCACGACCGGCAGGAACTCGCGGCCCGCGAGCGCGTCGAGCAGCGGGCGGTACACGTCCTCCACGTGCTGGGCAAAGACGTGATCGAAGTTGCCGACGGGCTGGTGGAGATGGAGGCCGAAGGCGAACCGGATCGGCGCCACGGACTAGCCGAGCACGAGCGAGCGGGAGCCGCCGAGCGCGGCCGCGACGGCGGGGAGGATGTCCGGAAAGAGCGCGTCGCGCTCGGCGAGCTCCGCCGCGCGGTGGCGTCCGCCCTCGAGCGCCTCGGCCGATCCGTCCTCGAGCGCCGCGACCAGCGCTTCGGTGTCGGCGCAGTGCTCGCGGAATCGGCGTTCGCCGTAGTCGGCGGCGGCGCCCGTGGAGATGATGAACTGCCAGTCGGACGACTGGGCCAGCAGCAGCTCGCGGGCGGCCTGCGCCAGCACCGGGCGCGCCGGCTCGGACGCCAGCGCGCCGGAGGCCGCGTCCCAGAACCGCCCCTCCAGCGGCCAGAGCCGCTCCCAGGTCCACGCGGTCTGGTCGCTGAGCCACATGCTGAAATCGCCGTTGGCCCCCCACGACCCCGGCGGCATGCGGATGGCGGTGCGCGCCGCATGGCGGGCGAGGTGCTCGGTACCGGTGGTGGGCCGTACCCCCGATCCTTCGTCGAGCGCGCGGTACGTCTCACCGAGGAAGTCGGGGCCCTCGAACCACCAGTGGCCGAACAGCTCGGTATCGAACGGCGCCACGATCACCCCGTCGCGCCGCGGCGCCTCGCTCCCGGCGATTTCCCCGAGCAGCCCGGCGAAGTGGCGGGCGTGTCCGCGGGCCCGGCCGAGCGCGGCCGCCGGATCGTACGACTCCTTGGCGCCAAGATCCACGCTCGGGCCGCTGACGCGCCAGAGCTTGAGGCCGCCGGGCCAGCGCATCTTGTGGAACTCGAGATACGCGGCATCGCCGGGGTACCCCTCGGACCGGCTCCAGACCTGCATCGAGGCGCGCGGATCGCGCACGTAGGCGGACACGTCGCCCGCGCCGCGCCCGTGGGCCACCCGGTAGGCCAGGTAGGGCGAGCGGCGCACCGGCTCGGCGGGCGACCGGCCCCCCGGTTCGTGCACTTCGGGGTCGAGCGCGGCCGGATCGCCCGACAGGCCGAGCGCGCGCCCGGCCGCGGCGAGATGCGCGTCCACGAAGAAGAAGCGGAAGCCCGCGTCGGCGAGATGCTCCTCGATCCCGCGGCGTACGCCGCTTCGCGGCGCCGTGGGCCATGGTGCCCACGGGCCACGCGGGCGGTAGGCGCACTCCGGCAGCCAGCAACCGGTGGGCGCGCGCCCGAACAACCGGCGGTGCTCCGCCGTGCCGACGGCGAGCTGCAGGCGGATGCTCTCGTCGCGCGCCAGCAGCGGGAGGAACCCATGCGTCGCGGCGGAGCCGATGATCTCGAGGCGCCCGGCCGCCTCGAGCTGCCGGAACGCGGCGACGAGGTCGCCGTGCACGTCGCGGAACAGCCGCTGGAGCCGGAGCAGGCGCTCGCGCCAGTAGTCCACCAGCGGGAGGAGGTGACTCTCTCCGGTCCGGGCGAGGGAAGCGGGCGCGGCCGCGCAGGCCGCGAGCCGCTGCGCGAGGAAGCTCTCCAGCTCGCGGACGAACAGCGGGCTCGCGAGCTGGTTGGCGAGTACCGGGGTGAACCCGATCGTGACCGGCGCGGGGATTTCGTCCGCCTCGAGCCGGCGCAGCGCCTCCAGCAGGGGCAGGTACGTATCCACCGCCGCCTCGCAGATCCAGTCGCTGCCGTGGGGCCAGCGCCCGTGGTTGAGCACGTAGGGCAGATGGCTGTGCAGGGTGAAGACGAAATCCATCGGCGCTCCGCTCACCGCGCGCCCGAGCGGGCCAGCGCGCGGCGATAGACATCCAGGTAGGTGGCCACGGACCGCTCCCAGCTGAAGTCGGCGGCCATGCCGTGCCGCATCATGGCCTGCCATCGCGGCTGGTCGGCGAAGCAGGCGAGGGCCCGGAACGCCGCCTCGGCGAACGCCTCGGGGGTATAGGCGTCGAACCAGAATCCGGTGACGCCATCCTCGACGGTGTCGCGGAGCCCGCCGACGCAGCGGACGATCGGCGGCGCGCCGTAGCGCTGCGAGCGCATCTGGGTGAGGCCGCACGGCTCGTAGAGCGACGGCATCAGGAAGATATCGGCGCCCGCCATGAGGCGGTGCTCCAGCCGGTCGGAGAAGTCGAGCTGCACGCCGATCCGGTTGGGCGCCGAGAGGGCGAGGTCGACCAGTGCCTGCTCGTAGCGTTGCTCACCGCTGCCAAGGAAGACGAACTGCGCGTCGCCCGCGAGCAGATCGTGCGCGCCGAGGATGAGGTCGAGCCCCTTCTGGGTCACCAGCCGGCCGGTCATGCCGAAAAGCGGGACCCTGCGCCGCTGGGGCAGTCCGAACGAGCGCTGCAGCGCGGCCTTGCAGCGCCGCTTTCCGTCGAACTGCTGGGCGGAGTACCGGGCCGTGATCTGGGTGTCCGTGGACGGGTCCCATTCCCGCTGGTCGATGCCGTTGAGGATGCCGACGAGGCGGTCGCCGAGCGCCGTGAAGACGTCATGCAGGCCGAACCCGCCACCCGGAGTCCGGAGCTCGCGCGCCTGGGTCGGGCTCACGGTGGTGACGAAGTCGGTGAAGGCGAGGCCACCCTTCAGGAAATTCGCCTTGCCGTACCACTCGAGCTGCTGCCAGTTGTAGATGGCCCACGGCAGGCCGACGTCGGGCACCGTCTCCGGCGGGAAGTGTCCCTGATACCCGGGATTGTGCACCGAGAGCACGCTGGTCGCCGAGCCGGCGAAGTGTTCGTCGGCGAGCGTCGTGCGCAGGTAGACGGGGATCAGCGCGGTGTGCCAGTCGTGGGCGTGGAGCAACACCGGCCCGGCCACGAGCCGGGGCAGCGCGGTCAGCGCGGCGAGTGCGAAGAAGGCGAACCGGCGGGCGTTGTCCGGGTAGTCCACGGCGTTCTCGCCGTAGATCCCGGGGCGGTTGAAGTAGTCGAGGTGCTCGATGAAGAACACCCGCGGGCCGGCAACCCGGCCGGCCAGGCGGAAGACTCGGGCCTCCTCGGCGCGGCCGCCCATGGAAACCAGGAACGGCGGGCCGACCGGCTCGAGGTCGGGGTCTACGTCCCGGACCGTCCGGTAGAGCGGGAGGACGGCCGTGACGTCGAGCCCGGCGGCCTGCTGGAAATGAGCGAGCCCGCTCACCGCTTCGGCGAGGCCGCCGGTGCGGGCATAGGGGAAGTACTCCGCCGTCACGTGCACCACGGAGACGGGCTCGCCGCCCGCCGTGATCAGCGGCGGGCGGGCATCCGCCGGCGCGCGGGCCGGCTCGTGTACGGTCGCCATCCTGCCAACCTCATCTTCATGCCGTGGGTGGGTCGTCAGCGGACGACTCACCGCGGATTGCCGGTGCGTAATGCTCCTGTACGTAATCCTGGACCATGCGCCTGGCGGTGAACCGGCTGCCGGCCAGGCGCAGGGCATGCCGCATCTTCTCGACCCAGCCGAGGGGCACGCCGGCGACATTGCGGGTGTAATAGAGCGGAATCACCTGCTCCTCGAGGAGCCGGTAGAACCGCTCCGCGTCGGCGGCATCGGCGTCCTCGCCCTCGCCGGCGGGGGAAATGGCCCAGCCGCTCAGTCCATCGTACCCTTCCTGCCACCAGCCGTCGAGGGTACTGAGCTGCGGAATGCCGTTGAGCGCCGCCTTCATGCCGCTGGTGCCGCTCGCCTCCAGCGGGACCCGCGGCAGGTTGAGCCACAGGTCCACGCCCTGCACGAGCAGGTGGGCCAGGTGCATGTCGTAGTCCTCGAGGAACGCCACCCGGCCCTCGAACGCGGGGTCGCGGGTGAACTGGTAGACGCTCTGCAGGACTTCCTTGCCCGGATCGTCGGCCGGATGCGCCTTGCCGGCGAAGATGATCTGCACCGGGCGCCACGGGTCCACCAGCATCCGCCGCAGGCGCTCGAGGTCGCGGAAGATCAGGTTGGCGCGCTTGTAGGTCGCGAACCGGCGCGCGAAGCCGATGGTGAGCGCGGTGGGATCGAGCAGCGTCCCCGCGCCCACGACCTGGGCCGCCTCCTTGAGCTGGGTGGCAAAGCGGCGGCGCGCGTCCTCCCGCACGAAGTTGGCGAGGATGTGCTTGAGCCGCAGGTGCGCCTCCCAGAAGCGCCCGTGATCCAGCGTGAGCACCCGGTCCCAGAAGCCGGGATCGTCGAGCCGGCTGCCCCAGTCCGGGCCGAGGTGCTCGTCGAGGAGTGCCATGATGGGGCTCGCCATCCAGGTGGCGAGGTGCACGCCGTTGGTCACGTGGCCGATCGGCACCGTCTCCCAGGGGCGGCCGGGCCACAGGTCGCGCCAGATGTTGCGGGAGACCTGGCCGTGGCGGCGGGAAACGCCGTTGATGCCGGCGGCGAGGCGCATGGCCGTCACGGTCATGTGGAACTGCCCCGGCAGGTCGGGATGGGCGCCGAGCGACAGGAGCGTCTCCCGGTCCATGCCCATGTCCGTCCACACCGGCCCGGCGACGCTCTCGAGCTGGTCCACCGAGAAGGCGTCGTGGCCCGCCGGAACCGGGGTGTGGGTGGTGAACACGCCGTGGGCGCGCACCTGGTGCACCGCGTCCTCGAGCGGCATCCCCTGCGCGGTGTGCTCGCGGAGACGCTCGACCATCATGAACGCCGCGTGCCCCTCGTTGGCGTGCCACACCGCGGGGTCGATGCCCATGGCGCGCAGCACGCGCACGCCGCCCACGCCCAGGATCCACTCCTGCCGGAGCCGCATGTCGGGCCCGCCGGCGTAGAGCTTGTTCATGAGCGCGCGGTCGTCCGGATGATTCACATCGAGGTTGGTGTCGAGCAGATAGATCGGCACCCGGCCCACCATCATGCGCCACGCGCGCACGTGCACCGGCCGGCCGGCGGTCTCGACCGTGGTGAGGAACGGCTCCTGCCGCGCGCCGGTGACGGGGACGAGCGGCGTGAGGCTGATGTCGAACTCCTCGTCGCTGTCCTGCTGCCAACCGTCGAGCCGGAGCCGCTGGTCGAAGTAGCCCTTCATGTAGAACAGGCCCACGCCCACCATCGGCACGCCGAGATCGCTCGCGGCCTTGCAGTGGTCGCCCGCGAGAACGCCGAGGCCGCCGGAGTAGATCGGCACCGAATGGTGCAGCCCGAACTCGGCGCAGAAGTATGCCACCGGCCGGCCGTCGAGCTCCGGGTAGCTGCGGGCGAACCAGGTGTCGGGGCTCGTCGTCTCGTGCGCCAGCCGACCCATCACGTCGTCGTAGCGGCGGAGGAAATCGCTGTCGCTCGCGCACGCGGCGATGCGGGCCGGGTCCACGCGGCAGAGCAGTTCGAGCGGGTTGTGCCGTGTGAGGTGCCACAGTGCCTCGTCGATGGACCGGAAGAGGTGCCGGGCCTCGCGGCTCCAGCTCCACCAGAGGTTCATCGTGAGGGGCGCGAGGCCTTCGACGCGGGCGGGCAGGTACGGAATGCGGCCGTGCGGGGTCGTCATGGGGCGGAAGTATAGCGCTGGAGTGGGGGGATGGGCAGGCGACGGATGTCCTGCGCAGCGCCCAGCGGATGCGTCCCGATCGGGCTCCGCCGGGGGCCTGACGTCGCGCCGCGACCCTCCGGGGTGGGCGGCAAGGCCAGGGATGTCGGCCCCTGTGAGCGCGGACACAACCGCCGGCGGCGAACCTGCGCAAGATGGTCGGAGGCGGGTAGTCACCCGCCTCTGTGTCGTTGGCCCGGGCTCGAACATGGAGGACGGTGTGACCCGCCCCACCCGCTGGCTCTTGCTCGCCGCTTCCCTCGTCGCCGCCGCCGCTGGCGCGTGCTCGGGCGACGACCTCGCTTCGCCGCCGCCGACGTCGCCGACGCCCCCGCCGGCCCCGCCCCCGCCGCCAGCGGAGCCCGTCCGCATCGACTCGGTCTCCGTCGGCGCCAATCCGACCAACGCCCTGGCCGTGAGCGTCGGGGTGGTAGCCGAGCACGCCGACTCGGTGCGGGTCCTCTTCGCGGCGCCGGGCGGGCCGCCGGACTCGACGCCGAGCGTCGCACTCGCGGACGGCCGCGCTTCGGTCCCGGTACTTGGCCTCCGGAGCGGCGTGGGATACCGGGGCGTGGTGGAGGTCAGCGGGTCGGGCGGTCGTGTACGATCGGACAGCGTGAGCTTCGCCGGCGGCGAGCTTCCCGAGCCGCTCCGGCACGTCTCCTTCGTCACCACCGGGGCCGGAGCCCGAGGCCTCACCATCACCGCGCTGGCACTCGGCGGGTCCACGCTCTTCGCCCTCGCCTTCGACTCGTCGGGCGCCATCCGCTGGTACCGCGGCTTCGGCTTCGGCGGCCCGCAGGCCACCGGCGACCTCAAGCAGCAGGCCAACGGCCATTTCACGCTTTTCGTCGGCGCGACGACCGGCTCGCAGCCGGTGCCGGGGCACTACGTCGAGTTCGCGCCCTCGGGCGATTCGCTGCGCGCGCTCGCCGCCCCGGCGCCGCTCTTCACGGACAATCACGAGCTGGTGATCACCGGCACCGGCCCCGACGAGCGGATCCATCTCTTCGGCTACGATCGGCGCCCGGCCGATCTCTCGGCGATCGGCGGCCCCGCGGCGGCGCAGCTCACCGGACACAGCGTGCTGCGCCTCACCCCGGACGGCTCGGCCGAGTTCAGCTGGAACGGGTGGGACCATCTGCGGATCCAGGACTGGATCGAGCCGCCGAGGCCCGACCCCGTGAATCCCGAGCAGCCCGACTTCGACCACCCGAACGCGCTCGCCTTCGACCTGGACGGCAACTACATCGTCTCGTGGCGCAACCTGGGCGAGGTGACGAAGATCGACGCCCGGTCGGGCGAGGTCCTCTGGCGCCTGGGCGGCGCGAACAACCAGTTCACCTTCGTGGACGACCCCCTCGGCGGGTTCAGCGCCCAGCACTACGCGCGCGTCCTGGCCGACGGGCACCTCCTGCTCTACGACAACGGCACGCGGCACAAGCCGCAGGAGACACGTGTGGTGGAGTACGCCCTGGACGTCGCCGCGCGCACCGCCACGCTGGTCTGGGCGTTCCGGCACGTGCCGCCGATCTACACCCCGTACGTCGGCTCGGTGCAGCGGCTCGCGAGCGGGAACACGGCCATCGGCTACGGGTTCGCCGGGCACGCGGCCGAGGTCACGCCGGACGGGAGCGTGGTGTGGGAGGCGGACCTCAGGCTCGACGGGCAGCCGGTGATCGTGTACCGGATGGTCCGGATCGGGTCGCTGTATGGGTACGAGGAGCCGTGAGCGACACGAGAGGCACTGTACCTCGGTCGGTCACTCGGCTCGGGAATGGCGGCGGCCGTTGCGGGTGAGATCCCGGGTCACCGTGCAGGCTAGTCGATGGGCCGCGGTAACTCTGGTGGTAGCGCCCCGGATTCCACGGAGTGGTCGGCGTCGGCGAGAACTCCCGCGCTCGTCGGCTGCTGGGCGGGCTACGCGGCGCCATCGACCAACCTTTCCCGCAAGGACACGAGACACCCCTCCCGCGTTTCCAGTCGCCCGACTTCGTGAAAGCCAACAGCCACGTGGAATCGCAGGGATTCGGGGTTAGGCGGCCTCAGATTTACTCCACACGTCAACCGCGTGAGCGCCCGCTCCTGCGCCGAGCGCGCCGCGTGGGCGTAGAGCGCCCGGCCCAAACCTGCGCGCCGCGCCCACACCGCGACCGCTACTTGGTCGATGTGGAGAAAGCCGGTTTCCCGGGCTCTGAACCAGCCAAATTCCTCACCATCATATTCCGCGGTCGCTGTGAAGCCGAAGAGGTAGGCGGCCGCCTCGTTCGTGTCGCCGGCCACCCAGAAGACGCTTGCCCTGTGCCAGAGATCCTCGAGCTCGTTCAACGTCAGGACGCTGACGCCGGGGGCCGCCGCGGTGTTGATCGCAGCGACGCGCGGTAGATCGTCCCAAGCGGCATCGCGGATGGGTGGCATGCCTCTCCAACTGCAGGCCCTCAAGTCGGCGCCCACTCACATCAACCTTCGTCAGCCTCGAGACGCCGGCCGCCGGGTGGGGGCCCTGACCGGTCCGGCCCGTCGGCCGTATGCGCGATTGGGCGACTGGGCCGCGTGGAGGCCGCGCGGGGCCGCTCACCCGGATCGGCGCCCTCGCAGCAGCTGAATGAGTCCCATCAGGCTCACTCCGAACGCGACCCCGCCGGCGAAGAGCAGCACAAAGTCCACCGTGCGCACATGGGGAGCTGCCCGCTGGGCAGCCAGGAGCCCAACAAGCATGGGAACGACGGACACCGCGGCCTGGCGTCGTGGTGTAGCCACCATCTCGCTACCTCCAGAAAACTCCGGTCGTGGGGATCGGCCGGCTGTGTGCGTGGGTGAGGCGACGCGTGCAGCAAACCCTACGGTGCTGCCGGTGGCGATTTCAGCGACCAAGCGCGCCCCGAGGTTGTCTGCATGTTCCGTTGGCGACTGCGCATGCCCTGATGGACGGTGCGTCCGTGCTGATCGGCGCGCTGCTTCCGCTGTTGAGGGCATGAGGCGACCTTTCCTTACGGCCCCTGCGGCGGCAAATGCGGAGCTCTCTCATGGCGGCGCTGCCGAACGAAATGCGCATCAGCTGCAGGCCCTCGGGCCCGCCCCGCCTGGCGGCTGCATACGCAGGTCAGGTAGCGTCTCGCGTGATCGCATAGGTCAGGAGCACGATTCCGGTGGGGTAGCGTCGCATGTCGGTCAGGTGAAGCGCCACCCGGGTGGCCAGGCCCGCCAGGAATGGGACCCCGCTGCCGAGCAAAATGGGAACGAGGCCTATTTCCACCAGGTCGACGTAACCGCGCTCGAGCAGGCTTCGGAACAGGTCGCCGCCACCGAACAACCAGATCTCCTTGCCAGCACGGCGGCGAAGATCCGCGATCGTCGGCTCAAGGTCGGTACCCACGATGGTCACACCAGGATGATCCTCCGGCCGCAGCGTTCGAGAGAAGACGTAGGTGGCCATGCCGGGTAAGACGCTGCCGCCAGGCGCTGCCGAAGCTGCCTCGTAAGACCGACGTCCCATGAGCACGGTGTCGAAGCGGGCCATGAACGCCCCCCAATCGATCTCGGGCTCATTGGGGATCCAGTCGTATTCCCCCTGCGGACCGGCAATGAAACCGTCGAGGCTCATGGCGACACTGTACCGAATGCGACGCATTGCTACCTCGGGTACGTGATGGCCGTGGCGCTGCCGAACGAAATGCGCATGAGCTGTAGGCGAACATGCTGGCGCCCGCACAAGCCCACGTTCCTCCGCGCGCTCCAATCGCGCGGGCGCAACATCGTCGAGCGGGCGGTCGGCTGGTTCAAGCATGCCCGCGCGTGGTGACCCGGGCCGGAAGCTGGCCAGGCACTACCGGGCGCTGCTCGCGCTCGCCCTCAGCGTCCGAGATGCCAACTGCGATTTGTCGGACACTCCCTAGGCCGCGGACGGTATGAAGCTCAAGGGCGTGGTGCTTGAGGGGGCTCCCAGAGCTCGACTCGATTGCCTTCCGGATCCGCAACCCATCCGAACCTGCCGAACTCGGAGCTCTCCACCCGCTCGTCGACTCGACAGCCTTCCGCACGCAAGGCGGCAAGCACCTGATCCAAGTCGTCCACACGATAGTTGATCATGAATGTCGCACTGCTGGGAGCGAAGTACGGCGAGTCCGCTGGGAAGATGGACCACACGAGCGTACTCGGCCGCCCCGCGGGGCTAGCCATCGTTGGCTCGAAGACTGCTCCGCCCCAGTCAGTGAGCACTATGCCAAGGTGATCGCGATACCAACCGCGGAGGCCCTCCGGGTCACGGGCCTTGAAGAAGATGCCACCGATGCCTGTCACGCGAGCGGTCATGAGGAGCTCCAAGAACAGATGGCCAGTCGGCCTAACGGATGGTGCTTGAACTGCAACCCGCGCTCATAAAATAATGCGTCGAAAGGCCGGTGCTGCGCGCGGTTGCCATGCGGTGGGGGACGCTGTTTGCGTTAGCAGGAGCAAGGGCGATCAGGGTGACGTCCGCCTTAACGCCCGGCGCGTCGGCTGGGGGCCCTCATGCCGGGCCGCGCACTAGCCTTCGTTCCACAGCGCGGTCCGGGCGCGCTGTGGCCGAGCGGAGTGCCGCGCCCTCAGGCCCGTGGGATGCACGCGCTTGTTAGGCTGCGTCCGCACCGCCACGTCGTTCTCGAAGCAGCCGGTTCGCGAGGCGCCAGTCGCGCACGGCGAGGACCAACGATCCCACGCCCAGAATGCCAGCGCAGATGCCGGCGTAGGTGTAGTGCGGCAGCGCGGCCAGGCGGGGGAGCACCAACGCGACTATGATCAGCACCGTTCCCAACGCCATCATGTCCCGTCCCGCCACGGCGTTCGCCTCGTACCACACGCGCTCATCTGCAAACGTTGCCGGCAGGCGCAGGCCGTACCACCGGTTCGGGCGCACTCGCCGGGTCGCCATCGGCCAGCCCAGCGCAACCAGAAGGAGGCCCAGCGCTGGAAACAGCAGTTCTGGAGGCATGTGGGATCTCCCGGTATGCCAGATTGCTCGCGCGTCGGCCTACCATGCACATCAACTGCAAACGACGATTTGCAAACCAATGATGCCGCCAACTGGCCACGCGGAGCGGGGCCGCGGGCGGGAGCCTACGCCCCGCCCGCGTCTGTCGGCTGCATGCGCGGGTTAGGCGCCACCCTGGTCGGGGCGTCAACGCAGGCCACAGCCGGTGGGCGGGTCCGGTTCAGGAACGTACGCCGGCATGCCGGCCACGTACGGCTTCGACGGATCGACGCGGACGCCATCCACGAACCACCGCATGCCGTGCTCGTTCGTCACGTTGAGGCGCTTCCATCCGTCCGCCAGGTGGACCCAGGTCTCGCGCTGCAGCACGCTGGTATCGATACGGTGACGCCGGCCGTCGCCGAGCCGCTGGAGGCGCGAGAACTCCTGACAGACGTCAGCCACCGACGTGTCTCCGCGCTCCTCGAAGCTCCGGATAACATTGCGGATGTGGATCACGGAGTCCACGGCCGCGGCCAGTCGCCGTGTGTAGCGCGCCATTGCGGCGAAGTCGAAGACGTTGCCGTTGGGGCTCCTCGAGGAAAATGCCGGCGCTTGGAGGGCAAGGATTCCCTCAACATCATTTCGTCGGATCGCCTCCGCCAGCGCTTGGTACTGCGATTCAATCGCGGTCCGGGAGTCCTGCGCAAGAACTGGCTTCGGCGGGGTCGCCAGCATGCCACCAAGGCTCATTGCCAACCAAAGGTGTCGTAATCGCAGCGCTGTCATCTGGCCTCCTGGGCGGGCGCCCAGGTGTGACAACGGCAGTCACCGGAGGGTTGCGCGGTTTGACTTATGCGGCCGCCCGCGGCCACACAAATAGACCCGTCCCTATCGCAGCCAGCGATGGTGCCGCCCGCACTTGCGGGTTGGGCGGCGCCTTCCGCCGGGCCATTGCTCAGCCGCGCACACCCGCTTCGATGGCGGCGACGTCGATCTTCTTCATCGGCATCATCGCCTCGAACGCACGTTTAGCCGCGGCGCCGCCCTTGGCGAGTGCACCGGTCAACACACGCGGGGTGATCTGCCAGCTAACGCCCCATTTGTCCTTGCACCAGCCGCACTGGCTTTCCTGCCCGCAGTAGAAGCGGGCGGCCTCCTCGGCATCGTGTTCAAACCACAGGCAGATCGTGTTCCTGGCCATTTGGACTTAACGCCCGGGTCAGCCCAGCCCACCACTACTTGAACTTCACTTTCGCGATTTCGGGGTTCGGCGTGAACCCTTCACCGAAATCCTCGACGTCCATCAGCTTGCGGATCTCGACCTCGGCCTCGCCGTTCGGAAAGACGTTCGGAGTGCGCTTCACCCACTCGATCGCTTCTGCCAGCGACTTCACCTGAATGATCGAGAAGCCCGCAACGAGCTCTTTCGTCTCGGTGAACGGACCATCGATGACAGTGCGCTTGTCGCCGCTGAACTTCACGCGCGCACCCTTCGAGCTAGGGCCGAGCCCCTCAGCGGCGAGGAGTACACCCGCCTTCGCGGCCTCTTCGTTGTACTTCTGCATCGCGGCAAACTCTTCGGGCGTCGGCGGAACGCCCGCTTCTTCCCATTCCTTCGTCACCATCCCCATGATCATGAAACGCATGGTTCCCTCCTGGGTTCGGTTGGTGTCGGTTGCACCGCCCACCGCGGCCTTACCAACACGTCGAACGGCACCGGTCAAAATCGACATGAGCTCCGAGAAAGCCGCAAATGGCCGGGTTCAAACAACTTGGCGTCATCCCGAGGAGGGAAACGTCGCTTCCGGGGCGTAACGGAATGCAAGTCAGCTGCAAGCGCTCATGCCGACCCGTCCGGCCTATCGGCTGCAGGCGGGGGTTCGGCGGTGCCAGCTACCGATGCTCAAACGAGCCAGCCTCCCAGCATACGGACAGCCGCCGCCCACCAGAGTGCCAGCACGGATGCGGCCGAGTCACGCACCCGTACGACGGCCACGATCGCAGGAACTATAGCCAGCGACGGACCCCAGCCCGATAGGACGCGTACTCGGATGGAAACCGCGCTTCGAGATAATGCTCTTCCCTGGGGATGACCACGAGCGCCATGAGCGCAACGGCTGGAATGAGCGTAATCAGCAAGGCCAGACTGTTGACCCAGACGGAGAGCCCGAGCTGGAACAGCGAGAAGGCGAGATAGATGGGATTCCGGCTGAAGCGGTAGGGCCCCGTGCGGACGATCGCCGTCGTGGGCTGGTTGCCTGGGACAGGCGTGCCAGCGGCTCGGAAGGTGCGGACCGCGGCAACGAAAAGGCCGACGGCCAAGAGGGTAAGCATGACGCCGACCGGCGTGTTGACCGAAGGTGGCACGAAGCGCACCGGCCAAGCGTAATGGACTATTAGGCCGAGTGCGATCGAGACCAAGTACACGAATGGGGGACGGACAAGGCCGAGGTTTGCGGCGTCCGCCGATCTGGTGCCGGGATGGTGGCTACCGCGTGAATCGCTGACCATGTGGGATCTCCGTGCGTCCGGCTCACGAATCGCGCATCACCCCCAAGCGACCCGCCCGCCATTCACTCACCAATGTTGCTTTCCACACCGTCGGGCCGCACTCACCGGAAGCCGGTGCGGAAGCACTTAGCGGTGTGTCGCGAGGAATCCTTAGACTAACAGCTGCCTGGTATTGAAGCTCGAAGGCTGAGACCTGAGTCGACCTCGCTCAGCCAGGAACGAGACGAAGGTCGGTGTGGAGCTCATACCTCCCGAACGTCCTTGGCCCGGCCCCTGCCGCGGCCAATGGCGCCGATGAGTGCGGCGAGCGTTCCAAGCGTCAGCCCGACACACGCGCCGACCCCGGTCAGAATGGGGATCCAGTCCACGTACCGCCGCAGACTTCGGCTGCTCGATCCCGATTCGGCGAACGGTGACACGCGTGCGAACATCGCCCCAAGGCCCAGGGCAAGGCCGATCGCGGCGAATGCCGCCGTCCAGCTCAAGAGGGTCCGCAGTGTACGGCTGATCGGTGTGCCGGCCATAATGACCCTTACGCTTTGAAGTACCCGAGGCCCAGCATCACCTGCCCGAAGCCCGCGCTCGCCGGCGCCCCTGCACGAGCGGACGCACCGGCGTCGGCATCCCCCGCGCGATCACGATGCCTCGGCAACAGCGCGCTCCTTCGACTCCGCGCTCATCGCGCGCTCCCAGTGCAACGAAGAGGCATCCATGGATCTACTTTAGAACGACCGCTTTAGAACGACCGCCGGTTGTAGCCGCCTGACGAAATGCGCATCAGCTGCACGACCTGTGAAATCCCACGTTCCGTAGCGCCCCGAGCGGCGAGGCTCACCGGAGCTCCAGCGGGACCGCGTTTGTCGGCTGCATGCACGGCCCAGGCAGCCTACCGAATTGGAATACATTGCAGATCAACGGCCGTGTCGATCCGCCCTGAGAAGTGCTTCCGGACCTCTCCGACCGCTTCGCCGAGATCAAACAGGCTGAACCACTCAGGCGTCTTGACTGTCGAAGGCGCTTGCATGAAGTGGCTCAACACGAGACGCTTGGCTCTGGCCTTCTGGGCGACCTGGCCGACAGCAGCTGGCCTCGCATGGAGCTGCGCGAGGGGGTCGGGGGCTCGTGCCGAGAGGCCGAAGTGCATGATGAGCGCATCGGCGCCAGCGGCAAAGCTAGCGAATCGTTCGTCGCTTCCGTTCTGATCGCTGCCAAACACTATGCTGCGATCACCGACGCGGATCCGGTAGGCGAGCGACGGCACGTTGCCGTGGGGCACCCCCATGGCGCTCACCTCAAGGTCGTTGTCGGACCAGATCGTCGATGAAGTGCCTACCGTGGC
Source organism: Gemmatimonadales bacterium (assembly GCA_035699205.1). GTDB lineage: Bacteria > Gemmatimonadota > Gemmatimonadetes > Gemmatimonadales > GWC2-71-9 > CAVVWJ01. Next base: position 7,081 of record DASSBA010000070.1, on the reverse strand, counting down.
GTCGACCGCGACGACGTCGAGCCGCACGCCCTGCCCCGGTTGTCCCAGCGTCCCACCCAGTATCGGGAAAGCGCCACTACTGGTATCGAAGAGCCGCCTGATGAACGCGTCGATGGACGGAAATGCTCCGGCGCCGGTTGGTCCGGCGATCTTCAGCGGCTGCTGACGAGCCACCTCGCTCAACCACAGCAATGCCGGGAGGTCGGAGACGTGATCAGGGTGGAGGTGGCTGATGGCCAGCAGGGACAGATCTTCCAGCCGGGCTCCGGCCTCGCCAAACCGGAGGAACGTGCCGCCTCCGGCGTCGACCATGACGACGGCTCGGCCGCCGCGCCAGACGAGATAGCCTGTGGATGCACGGGTGCCTCCCGCGACCGGTCCGCCTGACCCCAACACTTGCACCGCCAGTGGCTCGCTCGAGCAGACCGACTGGGCCGAACCTCGGGTGGCAAAGACCATCACCACGCCAATGGCAACGAAAGTGCCCAGTCGTGAAGTGATCGGGCGTCGCTTGACAGGACGAACGAGCATCTCCTTTCCTCCACGAGAAGGCTGCCTAACGACATGCAAATCAGCTGCAAACGACGTGAGAACACCTACGTTCCTTCGCGTCCTCTGGGAGTGCCGCGGTTCAGCGGAGCTCCGGCCCGCCCGCGTTTGTCGGCTCCATTTGCGGGTTCGGCACCGACGGGCAGCGCCGACCTACCGAAAACCTCGGTACAGCGCGCCACCGATGGCTCCGACAATTGCTCCGGTCATGGTCACAACTGCAATCGCGGTGCTTATGCTCGATGCGTTCCGCCGTTCCGGTGGCGGCCGGCCTGGGCCTAAACGCCAGCTGAGCGCCCAGCCGATCGTGGCTTCGATCAGCGCCACCACCAGACCGGCCAAGGCGGCCGAGGCAAGTCCACCCGGCTGCACGGCGGCGCTTCCAGTCACGGCATAGACGGCGAACGAACCCGGGCTGAAGCGACCGTATGGGATACCAAACCGCCGCGAGATCAAGGAGGCGACGAGGTCGTAGAGGAGCACCGTGCTCGCGCCAACGACGACCGCTGTTCCGATCTGGTTCATGGGCAGCGTGGCGGTTGAAGATCATCGTTGTCGCGTGCCTAACGCAAAGCAAATCAGCTGCCGGCGACCTGAGACAACTTACGCTCCACTGCGCGCCCGCGGAGCGTTGCCGGGGCAGGGAACCCGATCGCTTCGCGCTTGTTGGCTGCATTCGCGGGTTAGGCCTCAGCGGCGCGGCGACCACCGGCGCGGATGCTGCCGGCCATGCGCACACGCAATCACGACCACGCGACCATCACCCATGAAGTAGTACACGGCGTAGGGGAAACGGATCAGTTGGACGCGCCGGATGTCGTCCAGCACGACGGCAAATTGCGCTGCGTTGCGCTCGATCAGCGCCAGGGCGGCGCGCGCGGCACGCAGGAACTCGAACCCCAAGCGCCGGTGCTGCGACCCTCGTATCACTCGAAGGCCTCGCGCAGGTCCGCCTTGGCGGCCGCCCGAAGCGACAAACGTGGCGTCACGCGCCGCGCTATTCGATATCGTCGAGCGCTTCCTGCCAGGGCTGGCCGGGATCGCCGTCGCGCCGATACTCCTCCCGCCGCCGCCCCAGCTCGGTGGTCAGTTCCGGGGTCAGCCGGACCGCGGAGGGCTCGAGACTATCCCAGAGTTCCTCGGCGAGCTGGGTGCGTTCTTCCGGCGTGAGGTGTGAGAAGTCGAAGATGGGGGAACTCATGCCTGAAATGTGTGGTACGGCCCAATGTTCGGCAAGCCGATTGCTGTTCGATCGACTGAGGGTGGGCTGAGGCTTAACGACTGGCGCATCAGCTGCGAGCGATCAAGCCCGTGCCCACACCAACCTAGGTTCCGCTGATCGCCATCGGCGAGCAGCGCCCGAGCGGAGCTCGTACGGTCCGGCTCGTCGGCTGCATGCGCGGGTTAGACAGCGCCGGTGGAGAGCTGCGGGCGATGATGGTTCGTGTGAACCACCAGAAACCGTACGAGATCCGCGAGCGGAAGGCGTCCAAACACCGGGTGATCCACAGTTACTCGCCGAGAATCGGAAGCCGCGGCGAGAGTCGCTTCGAGATCATGCGCAGCCGCCTCCAAACGTGCCAGGAGTGCGGCGGAGGAGCCCGGTGTCTCGCTGGGTCGAATGAAGTCCGGCGCCTGGAAAGGGCCCTTTCCGAAGTCACCGCGCTTGAGAAGCGACGGGAGTCCGAGCCAGCGGGCGAGCAGCTGCTGGTACCACGGCTTGGCGGGTCCGGTAAAGGATCCCTGGACCATGCGACCACTCTGCTCATAGGCCAGGGCGACGTGCTCGGTAACCTGCCCCGGCGACCACTTACCCGGTGCCCGGGGCGTCGCCCACTGCGGTGGCGGAACGGCGCGCGCCGCCTCGACAAAGGCGCGAACTGCGCGGCGATGGGAAGCGATCACCACATCGACATCAGCCATAGCCTCCTCACGAACAGGAGTAGGCGCTGTCTAACGACTTGCGCATCAGCTGCAAACGACCTGAGACAACCTCCGTGCCTTAGCGCCTCACCGAGAACTGAGGCTCCGCGGGGCTCTGGCCTGACCGCGTTTTGTCGGCTGCATTTGCGGGTTAGGCAGCACCGAGGAGCGGAGCTGTCCTAGCCGTGGCAAAAATGGCCGGGGATCGTTGCCCCTCAAGCATCGACCAGGACCTTAAACCCGCCGTAGAGCATGCGTTTAACGTCGAAGGGCATCGACTTCGGATCCATATCCAAGCGTGGGTCCTTCATGACCTTGGCGTTGACACGATCGCGATGGGCTCGTGACTTGAACACAATCCAGGAGAATATCACGGTCTCACCTGGCTTGAGCTTTAGCCTGCGCGAGAACGGGACCATACCCTTTACCGTGAGATCGTCACCGACGCACTCGCGGAACTCAAGTGCACCATACTCGCGCCAGATCTTACCAGCCTTCAGAGCGAGGCGACGGTAGGCTTCCACGTTCTTCTTCGGCACCGGTAATACAAAGCCATCGACGTAGCGCATGAATCCTCCAGGGAAGCGGCCCAATCAACTGAGTAAGTCCAACGTAATACGGCAGCACACCCGCGCACCCATCGGCAGACTGATATGACTGAGAAACCCTGTAGTCGTTGAATGACGGCGGTCATCGAAGCTCGTTTGGTGTCTGCCTAACGAGAATGCGCATCAGCTCCGGGCCTTCAGGCCCGTGCCCGCACAAACTTTCGCTTCCTTAGCGGCGCCATCGGAGGGCGCCGCCCGAGCGGAGTGTCGCGCCGGTCCGGCCCGTCGGCTGCATGCGCTTGTTAGGCGGCAGCTCCGATAGTCTAGAGCAGCCTTCGGAACTCCTCCACGGCTAGACCGGCGTCGCGAACGATGCCGCCCATCGTGAGGGCATTCACTGGATTGTGACGAGGGATAGTAAGAATGCGCACGCCGTCGGTCATGACGATGTGTTTGCCTTGTCGCACCACGCCGAAGCCGGCCGTCTCCAGGGCGCGTACCGCATCGAGGTGGTTGATCCCGGGGAGTTCGGCACGCTCAGACAGCGACGTCGACTTCGCGAACCTCCGCGCCGCGTACCAACTCGCCGGCGACAGCTAGATGCTCACGAATGGCATCTCGGATATTCTCCAACGCCTCCTGCTCCGTAGCACCCTGGGACCAACAGCCTGGGAGCCCTGGGACGGAGACGCTGACACCTTCCTCCGAGCGCTGCAACGCCACCTTGTATATCATGGGACCTCCTGATCTGGAGTATAGCCAGATCTCTGTCTGTCCGCCTAACGACTTGCGCATCAGCTGCAGGCCACTCAAGCTGGCGCCCGCACAAACCTACGTTTCCGCTATTTGGCCTCGAGGGAGGCGGCGCCCGCGCGGAGTTCCGACGCGCCCGGGCCTGTCGGCTGCATGCGCGGGTTAGGCCGCACGCCGCATCAGCGCCCGATCGGTAGCCCCGCCACCTCGCCGTAATGCAGCGTAATCGGTGCGAGCTCGTCAGAACCGCACAGCGCGGGGGAGCCTGCGGGCACGGTCCCGGCCTGGACCAGGGTGAGCCGCCCGCTCAGCACCGAGTCCCCAGGTAGGACCCGGACCTGCAGGTCCAAGGTGGCTTCGGACGCTTCGTCGGGACGAAGGCGCAGGTGAAGTTGATCACCGTCGAGCGTGCCGCTGAATGGGCCATCGTGCGTGGCGCACGTCGCCGTGAAGCTCAGGCTCCACAGACCACGGACCGAGTCGGCCGCCTGATCGACGGCAAGGAACAGGTCGTAGGTCTCGAAGCCGTCCTCCGCGTGGCCGCTGAACGCCCCGATCAGGTGCTCGGGCGTCGGCTCGTAGGGTGCCTCCCCACAAGCGCCGAGGAGCGCGACAGCTAGGAATGTGGTCCAGGAGAGGCCCTGCTGCTTTGACATGAAAGCGCCCTCAGGTGTTCGCTTGTCCGGGACGGGGGTTCGTGCGGCCTAACGCAAAGCAAATCAGCTGCAAACGACGTGAGATAACCTACGTTCCTCTGCGCGCCAGCGGAGGGTTGCCGGCCACGGAGCTCGATCGCTTCGCGCTTGTCGGCTTCATTTGCGGGTTAGGCAGCACGGGTCGACAATCACCACCATAAACGGCTGCTAGGTACGACGAGAGCGAAGTCATCAAGAGACGACGCGTCAAAGCCGAGTTGGCGAAGCTGCGCCTCCAAGTAATGGCGCTGAGCGCGCGCCACGTTTACCCGGTAGCATAGTCCCTTGCCGATGGCCGGCCGGCCCCGCCGCCGCTTCCTACAGTGGTGCCGGACCTGCCGATTCTGGAACCGCTTGAACCGACCACCGAGTAGTACTTCCCAGAGTGCCATAGACCGCTCCGCGCTGGTCGTCGCAGTGCAGCCTTGGAGTGAGCGGCACTGCTCCGATGGGCTCCGCGGAGCGTCTTGTCGGACGAGGTTTCGATGAGCTCCTCATAGTCCTTGGCCCATAGAGAGCCGGATGCTCGGGTGCTGCCTAACGAAATGCTAATCAGCTGCAGGCTATCATGCCGGCGCCCGCGCCAATCAACGATTCCACTGCTTGGCCCCTGGGAGCCCCGCGCCCGACTGGAGCGCCGGCCCACCCCGGCCTGTCGGCTGCATGCGCGGGTTAGGCGCTGCCGTCGCTTTGACGTCATGACGCCAAGATGTTATCTTGCCATTCATGACTACCCAGAAGCGAGCCTCCAAGCGGGCCACCGTGTACTTCGATCCCAACCTACACAAGGCGCTCCGCGTCAAAGCCGCCGAGACCGAGCAGTCGCTCTCGGAATTGGTCAACGCGGCGGTGCGCCTCAGTCTGGCCGAGGACAGTGAGGATCTCGCCGCCTTTGAGGAGCGCGCCGCCGAGCCCAGCCTCGTGTTCGCCGACCTCCTCAAGGACTTGAAGCGGCGTGGCAAGCTATAGCCTGCTCATCAAGCCTTCCGCCGTCAAAGAGCTGGAGGCGCTCCCCCTCAAAGATCGCCGCAAGATCGTGGGCCGCATCCAAGGGCTCGCCTCGGAACCTCGGCCCCACGGCAGCGAGAAGCTCTCGAGCCTCGAGCAGTATCGTGTCCGCCAAGGCGACTACCGGGTCGTCTACAGTGTCGACGATGACACCCGAACCGTGCTCGTGGTAAAAGTCGGTCATCGTCGGGACGTCTATCGGTAGAGGAGTCGGCCTAACGAAAAGCAAATCAGCTGCGGACGACCTGAGAAAACCTATGGTCCTTATCGCCTGACGGAGCCCTGAGGTTCACCGGCGCTCCGGCCGGCCCGCGTTTGTCGGCTGCATTTGCGGGTTAGGCGGTGCGCCGCCGGGAACTGCGGGCCGGCCGCGGTGGCACGACCTCCATCAGCGTGCGCAAAGCTCGGTTGACCGCCTTCGCGTCGCCGAAGGCGGCGGCCACGTCCGGATCCAGGACCACGATTTGGCTCCCGGGCTTCAGGCGAGCGGCATACTTCCCCCGCACCCCCTGACTGAAGTCATACTCCGGTCGCATCTCAGGCTCGCGGCGACGGCGAGGGGCACTGGCCCTAGGTTTCTTCTTCATAGGTCTTCCGCTCACGGCGGGTGGCAGGGCGGGCGCTGATAATCCGAATCAGCTCGCCGCGTTCGACATGGGCGACCACCACCAAGCGGCGGCGGTCGGATTGGCCGATCAGCACGAGGCGCTCTTCGCCGACTGAGTGGTCGGGATCGGGGATGGTGACCGACAGCGGATCCGCGAACGCAGTCGCCGCCTCCGGGAACCCGACCCGGTGCTTGCGCAGATTCGCAGCCGCCTTCTTCGGGTCCCACGTAAACTGAAGGCCCATGCCGGAATCTACGGTTCAGCGACGGTTGTCGCATCCGTCTAACGACTTGCGCATCAGCTGCGGGCAATCAGCCTACCGCCCGCACAAATCAACGCTTCCACTGTTTGGCCACCAGGAGCGCGGCGCCCGCACGGAGCTCCGGCCCCCTTCGGCCTGTCGGCTGCATGCGCGGGTTAGGCCGCACTCTGACACCAATGCGATTCGCCATCCGTTTCTGAGCCTGCTAGTCCGCCCCCTGTTCGACCTGACCTTCGCGTTTGCAGCCCGAATTCCGGCCTACCCCTTCTTCCCCCCGACACCGGCTACGACCGAGACTTGCTGCATCCATGCCGAGATCTGGCACTCGTCGAGGTTATCCAGGGATTTGAGCTCCACGCCCCGCGTAGCCTTGCCCATCGCCACCGGCGTCACCGGGGGTACCGGATTGAGCGCCGCGCCGTTTACGAACATGAGCTTGACGTGGTCGGCGAATCCACCGCAACAGAAGCACCAGCCAGCGCCGACGCCATAGTAGGACATGCCCCATTTCACGGAGCGCTGCAGGCCGGGAAGCGTCTTGGCCGCAAGAGCATCAACACTTTCCGCGATGCCGCGGTGCGGCTGCGGCAGACCGGCGATGTAGGCGAAGACCGGCTTGTCGCCGACCGCAGCCTTCGCCGAGCTTGCCTTCCCGGTCACCATGGATTCCGGCAGTGGCGTGGCCGCCTTGTCGAGTGCCACCATGCGCTTGGCCTTCCGGCCTGCGGGCTTGGA
>DASSBA010000069.1:0-16459 GCA_035699205.1 Gemmatimonadales bacterium | reverse complement strand
TGGTGAGCAAGGTGCTGGGGGCGTTGAGGGTGCCGTGAGGGCAGTCGTGAGTCGTGGGTCGTGAGACCTGCAACCGCGCCCTTCGCCCCTCGACTCATCCCCCGCGTGCGACTCACGACTCACGACTCACGACTCACGACTCACGACTTGACCGCATGCTCTCCCCCGAAATCCTGAAACAGGTCAAGGCCATCGAGCTCCGCACCCGCGGCCTCGTGGGCTCGCTCTTCGCCGGCGAGTACCGCTCGGTGTTCCGGGGGCAGGGGATGGAATTCGCCGAGGTGCGCGCGTACGAACCGGGCGACGACTTCCGGACCATCGACTGGAACGTCTCGGCCCGCCTGGCGAGCCCCTACGTCAAGACGTTCACCGAGGAACGCGAGCTCACCCTGATGCTGCTGGTGGACCAGTCCGGCTCGACCCGGTTCGGCGAGCCGCTCACGAAGGCGGCCCTGGCCGTGGAGGTGGCGGCGGTGCTGGCGCTCGCCGCCGCGCGCCAGAACGACCGGGTCGGCGCGCTGCTGTTCGCCGACGAGGTCGAGCGGGTCATTCCGCCCCGGAAAGGCCGCCGCCATGCGCTGCGGGTCATCCGCGATCTCGTCGCCTTCGAGCCCGCGGGCCGCCGCACCAATCTCGCCGCCAGCCTCTCCTACGCCAGCCGCCTGCTGCGGCACCGCAGCATCGTGGTGGTGCTCTCGGACTTCATCGCGGAGGGATGGGAGCGGCCGCTGCGGCGGCTCGCGGCCCGCCACGAGGTGGTGGCGATCACCGTGGACGATCCGCGCGAGCACGAGCTGCCCGAATCCGGCTGGATCGAGATGCTCGATGCCGAGTCCGGCCGGCGCGTGCTGGTGGACACGGGGAGCCGCGAGGTCCGCACCCGGGTGAGTGAACTGGCCCGCCGGCGGCGGCAGGAACGCGTCCGCACGGTGGCCGCGGCCGGCGCCGACCAGGTCCACCTGGAGACCGGCGTGCCCTACGCGCTGCCCCTGCGCCGCGCGTTCGCGCTGCGGGCGCGGCGCATCCACCGCGGATGAATCCGGTCCCCGGCTTCCAGGGTCCGGCCCCGGGCGCCCCCACCGTCGGCGACACCATCTGGGTCGCCCGCACGGTCGCGGTCCCCGCCGGGGCCACGCTCCGCCCGGCGGACTGGGACGCGCCGGAGCCGGTCGAGCGCCTGGGCCCGCCGCAAGTCTCGTCGTCCGGCGATTCCGCGCGGATCGCCTATCCCATCGTCGTCTGGCGGCCGGGCCCGCTCACGGTCGAGCTCCCGGGCCCGCTGGTGCTGCACGCCGGCGGCCAGGTCGACTCGCTCCCGCCGGCACCGGTCGCGCTCCAGCTCGCCAGCGTGCTGCCGGCGGTGCCCGCGGACTCGACCCTCGCCCCCCAGCCGCGCGCGGAGTTCATCCCGCGCACCACCGCGAGCCCGGTGCCGCTGATCGGGCTCCTCGCCGCGTCCGCGCTGCTGCTGGCGCCGCTGCATTGGTGGTGGCGCCGCCGCGGCCGCGCCCGGCCCCGCCCCATCCTCCCCACCGGCCCGGCCGACCCGCCGCTCGAGCGCTGGGCCGATGCCGGCGAGTCCCGCGCCGTCGCCTCCGCGGCCACAGCCCGGCTCCGCGCGGCGATCGCGGCGCGGATGCCGACGGCGCACGCGGGGCTCGATACCGATGACCTGCTCCGCGCCGTCTCGGCGCGCGCCGACTGGCCGCTCGCCGAGCTGGCGGACCTGATGCGCGCGCTGGACGAGGCACGCTTCGGCCACACGGCGTTTCCCGACGCGCTCGGCCTGGCGCGCTGGTCGGATGAGCTGGCGCCGCGCCTCGTCCCGGAGGCGGCGTGAGCTTCGCCCGGCCGTGGCTCCTGCTGCTGCTCCTGGGGCTGATCGCGTGGTGGTGGCGGCGCCGGCGGACCGAGGCCCCGGCGGCACGCTACAGCGACGTCTCGATTCCCGCGGCGGTGAGCGCCCGGCGCTGGTGGGTGGCGCTGCCGCCCGTCCTCCGCGCGATCAGCGTCGCCGCGCTGATCCTCGCCGCCGCGGGTCCCCGGATCGGCGGCGACATGGTCGAGCTGAAGCAGGAAGGGATCGCGATCGTCATCACCATCGACATCTCCAGCAGCATGCTGGCCGAGGACTTCGCGCCGTCCAACCGGCTGGCCGTGGCGCAGCGGCAGGCGGTAGCGTTCATCCGGGGACGAACGGCGGACCGCATCGGGCTCGTCGCCTTCGCGGGCGAGGCGCTGACGCAGGTGCCCGTCACCCTCGACTACGCGGTCATCGAGCAGGCGGTCATGGATCTCAAGATCGGCAGCCTCGAGGACGGCACCGCGATCGGCAGCGGCCTCGCGACCGCGGTCAACCGGCTCAGGCGCGCGCCGGACAAGTCGAAAGTGGTCCTGCTGCTGACCGACGGTGAGAACAACAAGGGGCTCATCGATCCGCGCACCGCGGCAGCCACCGCGGCGGCGTACGGCATCCGGGTGTACACCATCGGGGTCGGCACGATCGGCGAGGCGCCGATCCCGACCGGCCGCGGGCTGGGCGGGTTCCGCTACGAGCTGCTGCCGGTCAGGATCGACGAGCCGCTGCTGCGCGAGATCGCCGCCCGGACCGGGGGCCGCTACTTCCGCGCCAAGGACAGCGAGGCGCTGAGCCGGATCTTCCGGCAGATCGACCAGCTCGAGAAAACGCCCATCCAGGTGACGCGCTACACGAAGTACGAGGAAGCGACCACGCCCCTCATCCTGCTCGGGCTCGGCGCGCTCGCGCTCGAGCTGCTCCTCGGCAGCACGCTGGTGGTGCGCGTCCCGTGATGTTCGACACCCCGCTGCTCCTCCTGCTCGCGCCGGTGCTCGGCCTCGCGCTCGGCTTCGCGGCGTGGCTGGGCCGCAGGCGGCGCATCCGGCTGGCGCGGCGGTGGTCGCCCGCGCTGGGACGCTTGGCCCGGGCGCGCGGCGTCTGGGCGCCACTCGTGCTCGGACTGGTCGGCCTCGCCTGCGTGGTCGCGCTCGCGGGGCCGCGCTGGGGGCGGACGCAGATCCGGACCGAGAGCCGGGCACTGAGCCTCGTCTTCGCCGTGGACATCAGCCGCTCCATGCTCGCGGAGGACGCCGCACCCAACCGGCTGCAGCGCGCGGTGCGCGAGGCGCGCCGCCTGATCCAGGACCTCGAGGGCGACCGGCTCGGGCTCATCGCCTTCGCCGGACGCAGCTATATCCTGGCGCCGCTGACCGTGGACGGGGGTGCCATCCGGATGTACCTGGACGCGCTCGACCCCGACCTCGCGAGCGAGGGCGGGACCAGCCTCTCGAGCGTCCTCGCGCAGGGCGCCGAGCTCCTGGGCGCAACCACCGACGCCGCCGACCGGGTCTTGGTGGTCTTCACCGACGGCGAGGCGCACGATACCCTGACCGACGTCGTGCGCGAGGCCGAGGCGCTCAAGCAGGCGGGCGTCCACCTGATCGTGGTGGCCGAAGGCAGGGCGGTGCCGACCCGCATTCCGGTGCGCGATTCGGCGGGCGCGCTGGTCGAGTACCAGCGGGACGACGAGGGAGCGGTCATCCAGACCGAGCGCCGCGACGACGTGCTGCGCGCCATGGTGGAGGCGGCCGAGGGGACGCTGGTGCCGAGCGAGGCGCCCGACCAGGGCGGGGCCGTGCGCGATCTGGTCGCCGCGATGAAGCGGAGTCCGACCTCGGCCACGCGCACGGCGGACCTGGTGCCGCGCGCCTGGATCCCCGGTCTCGTCGCGGCGCTCCTGCTGCTGGGATACACGCTCGCGCGACCGGGACCGGCCCTCATCGGCCTGGCGGGAGTGCTGCTGCTCGCGCGGCCCGCCGATGCCCAGCGGCCGAGCGCCGGCGACCGGGAGCTCGCGCGGGGTGATCCGGCCCGGGCCGCGGCCGAGTTCCTGAAGGAGGCCGGCGAGGGCCGGGCGAAGGACACCGCGTTCTACAACGCCGGCACCGCCGCGCTGGAGGCCGGGCGACTCGACGTGGCGCGCGGCGCGCTGGCTCAGGCCGCCAAATCGCTCGACCCCGACCTGCGGTACCGGGCCCTGTACAATCTCGGGCTGGCCGGCCTGCTGGCCGCGCGCGCCGACACGTCGCGGCAGGAAGAGCTGCTGGAGGACGCGGTGGACCGGCTGCGGCAGGCACTGCTGCTGCAACCCGCATCCGCCCGGGCCAAGTGGAACCTGGAGCTGGCCGAGCGCCGCCGGCCGCCGCCGCCGAGCGGCGGAGGGGGCGGGACCCCGCCGCCGCCGAGCGGCGGCAGCCAGTCGCCCCAGCAACAGCCGCAGCAGGCCGAGCCGAAAGACCTCACGCAGAGCCAGGCCGAGCAGATTCTCAACTCGATGGAGCGCCGGGAGCGGATGACGCGGGAGGAGCAGCAGCGCCGGATGCAGGGCAGCTCGTCCGGCGGAGTGAAGGACTGGTGAGCGCGCCGATGCCGGTGCTGCTCGCGCTGGCGCTGGCGCTGGCCCAGGGCGATCGGCCGCAGCTCGAGGCGTCGGTGGACGAGGACCGCGTCTCGGTCGGCGAGGAGCTGACCTACACCCTTCGCGCGGTCAGCCATTCGCCCGCGCCCATGCAGGTGACGCTCGCGCCACCCAACGGGCTCGAGATCGTCGCCCGCAGCGAGCGCACCGAGGTGGGGCTCGGTGCGGAGGTCATGCGCACCACGGTGGTCGAGATGCGCCTCCGGGCGGTGCGGCCGGGCCACTGGGAGATCGGCCCCGCGCGGGCGGTGCAGGGCGGGGACACCGTCGAGACCGGGCCGGTCATCGTGGACGTCGCCGCCAACCGCGCCGCCGCGGCCTCGACCCTGAGCCCGCGGCTCCGGCGGCTGCTCGACCGCGCCGCGCCGCCGCCGTCCGGCGAGCCCGGAGTGGACCTGCTGGTCTCGACCGACACCGTGCGCGTCGGCGAGCAGGTGGACGTGGTGACGGCCGCGTGGTTTCCGCGGGACCTCCGGCTCCAGCTTCGCCGGCCGCCGACGCTCCAGCCGCCGGTCATCGACGGCGTGTGGAGCTTTCCGCAGACCACGCCCACCGGCATCGCCGACACCCGGAACGTCCGCGGGCGCTGGTACGATCTCTTCGTCTCGCACCAGGTCGTCTTTCCGCTGGTGGCCGGGACGGTCGGTATCCCGCGCGCCACGCTCAAGTACAGCACGCCCGTCGCGCTGCAGTTCTTCAGCCAGGAGGACCGGTTCGCACTGTCCAGCCGCGCCGACACGCTCGTGGTCCTGCCGCTCCCCGCGGCGGGCCGGCCCGCGGGCTTCGCCGGTGCGATCGGCTCCGGCCTCACGCTCGAGCGGCGCATCGAGCCGCCGAGCGCGAGCGTGGGCGAGGGCGTGGCGGTCGAGTTCCGGTTGAGCGGCGAGGGCAACACGGCGCTGTGGCCCAATCCCGAGGTGCGCTGGCCGTCGGCGGCCCGCGCATATCTCGAGCGCACGGACGAGCAGGTCACCACGACCGGCGGCCGGGTCGGCGGTATCAAGACATTCCGTTATCTCGTCGTCCCCGACTCGGCGGGCGCGCTCGCGCTGCCCGGTGTGCGCTACCCGTACTTCGACCTCGCCGCCGACCGGTACCGGGAAATCGGCCTCGGACCCGTGGCCGTGCCCGTCGGCGCGCGCGGGGAATCGGCCGCCGCCGCGGCGCTCCCGCCGGCGCTCGTCGAGGGAGACCGCCCCGCGTTCGCGTGGTCGCTTGCGCACGGCATTCCGGACTGGGCGTGGGTGCTCCTGCTGGGTCTGCCGCCACTCCTGCTCGCCCTGCGCGGCCGCCGGCCCCGGCTGCCGCGGCGCCGGCCGGCCGTCCCGGGAGTCACCGATCTGCGGAGCGCCGAGGTCGCGCTCGACGAGCTGGTCCGGACGCTCGCACCGGATCCCGACCGCCGGTTCGGGCAGGCGCTCGCAGCCGCCGTCCGCGCGGCCGGTGCCGATGCCGAGCTGGCGGCGCGGGTCACCGCCGTGCGCGAGCGGCTGCTGTCGCGGCGCTATGGGCCGGCGGGCACGGCGGGCGAAGACGCGAGCCTTGCGGCGGAGGCGCACGAGGTGGTGCGGCGGCTGGGCGGCTCGGTGCGCGGGTGGCGGGGCCGCGTCGCCGGCCTGGTGCTGCTGCTCGGGGCCGCCGCGGCGGCCCGGCTCTCCGCGCAGAATCCGGCACCGGAGCAGCTCTACGAGCGCGGGGCGCTCCATGCCGCCGCCGACGGCTTTGCCCGCCGGGTCGCCACCGCGCCCGCCGCGGCCGGCAACTGGTATAACCTGGGCGCGGCATATTACCGGCTCGGTGCGGCCGGCCGCGCCGAGGCGGCCTGGCTCCGCGCGCGGCGGCTGGCCCCGCGGGACCAGTCGGTGCGGCGCGCGCTCGAGCTCACGCCGCCGCCGGACGCGGGCTCGGCGCGGTGGACCTGGTCGCCGCCGGTGACGCCCGAGGAACTGCTGCTGTGGGGCGGGCTGGGGTGGCTCGCGGGGTGGATCGGCTGGGTCGCGCGCCCGCGGGCGCGCGAGCGCTGGTTCGTGCTGCTCGCGTTTGCCGGGACCGCGGTGCTCGGCGGGCTCGCACTCCGCACCTGGTATCGCCGCCCGCTCGCCATCGTACTCGACCCGGCCACGCTGCGGCTCTCCCCGCACGGCCGTGCCCCGGCGGTGATCCCGCTGGAGCGCGGCAGCGCCGTCCGCCTCATCGAGGGCTCGGCCGGATGGGTGCTGGTACGCGCGTCCGGCGGGCGCGAGGGCTGGCTCCCCGACGCGGCGGTGGCCGCGGTCGGCGGCTAGCTTTCCGCCATGCCCCGCCGCATCGCCATCCTCCCGGACGCCGTCGCCGACCAGATCGCCGCGGGCGAGGTCGTCGAGCGTCCCGCGTCGGTCGTGAAGGAGCTCGTGGAGAACGCGCTCGATGCGGGCGCGCACCGCGTCCGGGTGGCGCTCGAGAACGGCGGCAAGACCGTGATCGAGGTGAGCGACGACGGCAGCGGCATGGGCCGCGAGGACGCCGTGCTCGCGCTCGACCGGCACGCCACCAGCAAGGTGCGGAGCGCGGCCGACCTGGTCGGCGTCGCCACGTTCGGCTTCCGGGGCGAGGCGCTGCCGGCCATCGCGTCGGTCTCGCGGTTCGCGCTCACCAGCAGCGACGGCGAGAGCGGGACCGAGCTCACCGTCGCCGGCGGCCGGCTGGACCGCGTGGCCGACGCCGTGCGCCAGCGCGGCACCACGATCAGCGTGCGCGCGCTGTTCTTCAATACGCCCGCCCGCCGCAAGTTCCTCCGCTCCGCCGCCAGCGAGACCCGCGCCGCGCAGGAGGCCGTCTCGACCCTGGCACTCGCCCATCCCGGGGTCGGCTTCGAGCTCGAGGTGGACGGGACGACGCGGCTGGCCGTGCCGCCGGCCCAGGCGCCGGACGAGCGGCTGGCGGCGGTGTGGGGACGCGCGCTCGCGGGGACGCTCGTCCCGGTGACCTACGCGGCCGGCGCGTTCCACGTCGAGGGGTTCGTGCAGCGGCCGGGCGACGCGCAGCCCACCGGCCGCCGGACCCAGCTCTTCGTGAACGGCCGGCCATTCAAGGACTCCTTCCTGCTCCGCGCCGCGGAGGCGGGATACCGCTCCGCCATCCACCCGGGGGACCGCCCGTCGCTGTATCTCCGGATCGAGGTGGCGCCCGGCGACGTGGACGTCAACGTGCATCCCGCCAAGCTCGAGGTCCGCTTCCGCGACCGCATCGGGGTCGAGCGGGTGGTCGAGGAAGCGGTGCGCCACGCGCTGGGCGCGCTGGCGGCCGCGGCGCCGGTGGGGGACTGGCGGCCGCTCCCCGCCGGAGTGGCCGCCGGTCCCGGCGCCGGGCCCTCGTCGGGGCTGGTCGAGGAGCTCTTCGCCGCGGACGACGCCGCGCCGGCCGCGGGTGCGCCGCCGGAGGAGCCGGCGGGATTCCAGGCGCCGCTGGTCCAGATGTTCGAGACCTACATCGTCTACGAGGCCTCGGAGGGGATCGTCATCGTGGACCAGCACTCGGCCCACGAGCGGGTGCTTTACGAGGCGGTGCTGGGGCAGCTCACCGGGGCGGACGCGCCGGCGCAGCGGCTGCTCCTTCCGCTGACGCTCGAGCTCACCGACGAGGAGCTCGACGCAGTCGAGCGCCACGAGGAGCCGCTCCGCCGGGTCGGCTTCGAGGCGGAAGCATTCGGCGGCCGCGCGGTGGTGCTGCACGCCGTGCCCTCGCCCCATCCCCGGTTCGATGCGGGCGCCTGCTTCCGCGAGCTGGTCGCGGACCTGGCCCGCGGGCGGTTCGGCGGCTGGGCCAACCGGCTGGAGCGGTTCGCGGCCACCTACGCCTGCCGCGCGGCGGTCAAGGCGGGACAGCGGCTGGAGCAGCGCGAGATGCGGGAGCTGTTGCTGCGGCTCTTCGCCACCGACCTTCCGCCGCACGACGTGCACGGCCGCTCGACCATCGTGCAACTCCCGCGCGAGGAGCTGGAGCGACGGTTTGGGCGGCGGTAGGGTGCCCGTCGTGGTCGGCGCCACGGCCGTCGGCAAGACGGCCGTGGCGCTCGCGCTGGCCGCGCATTGGCCGCTCGAGATCGTCTCGGCCGACTCACGGCAGATCTACCGCCGGCTCGACGTGGGCACCGCCAAGCCCACGCGCAAGGAGCGCGCGCGCGTCCCCCACCACGGGCTCGACCTCATCGATCCGGGCGCGCGCTACAGCGCCGGCCACTTCGCCCGCGACGCCGAAGCATGGATCGCGGACATCCGTGGGCGGGGACGGCTGCCGGTGGTGGTGGGCGGGACGGGGCTGTACGTCCGGGCACTCGCCGAAGGACTCTTCCGCGAGCCCGCGCTCGATCCCGCGCGCCGGCGCGCGCTCGACGCCTGGACGTCGCGGCTTGAGCCGCTCGAGCTGCTGCGCTGGGCCGGGCGGCTCGACCCGGGGTTCCGCGGCGGCGGCCGGCAGCGGGCGGCGCGCGCCATCGAGATCGCGCTGCTCAGCGGCCATCCGCTCTCGCACTGGCAGCAGGCGGCGCGCGCGCGAGGCGCCATCGACCCGTGGTACATTGTGCTGACCGCGCCCCGGCCGGTGTTGCACCAGCGGATCGCCCGGCGGGCGGAAGAGATGGTGCGCCGGGGGCTCATCGAGGAAGTGGCCGCCGTCCTGTCCGAGGGGCATCCGCCGGGCGCGCCCGGCCTCGACGGCGTGGGCATCCGCGAGGCGGTGGAGTATCTCCACGGCCGCCGCCCCCGGGCGTCGGTGGCCGAGGCGATCGCGACTGGCACCCGCCAGTACGCCAAGCGGCAAGAGACCTGGTTCCGCCATCAGCTCGACGGGACGGTGCGCATGCTCGACGCCACGCGCGGGCCGGAACGGCTTGCCGGGGAGATCGCCGAAGCCTGGGAGAAGGGCGACGCATGAAGATCGGCATCACCTGCTACCCCACCTACGGCGGCTCCGGCGCCGTGGCCACCGAGCTCGGCCTCGAGCTGGCCCGCCGCGGGCACGAAGTGCACTTCATCAGCTACGACTCGCCGTTCCGGCTGCACGGCTATGCGGAGCGGATCTACTTCCACCAGGTCGAGACGCGGATGGGCCGGTACCCGCTGTTCGACCACTTCCCCTACACCCTCGCCCTCGCGTCCAAGCAGCACGAGGTGGTGTTGCGGGAAGGGCTCGAGATCCTGCACGTCCACTACGCCATCCCGCACGCGACCACGGCCTATCTGGCGCGGCAGATGCTCGTCGGCGAGCGGCCGCTCAAGGTGATCACCACGCTGCACGGGACCGACATCACGCTGGTCGGCCAGGAGTCGAGCTTCTACGCGATCACCAAGTTCTCGATCGAGCAGAGCGACGAGGTGACGGCGGTCTCCGCCTATCTGCGGGACGAGACCTACCGCGCCTTCGGCTGCGTGAGCTGCGACCTGAAGGTGATCCCCAACTTCGTGAACCTGGCCGAATACCACCCGGCGGAGGCCGACGCCCGGAGCTCCCTCGCGCCCGAGGGCACCAAAGTGGTGACCCACGTCTCCAACTTCCGCGAGGTGAAGCGGGTGAAGGACGTGGTGCGGGTGTTCGCCCGGGTCCGGCGCGCCATGCCGGCGGTCCTGGTGATGGTGGGCGACGGCCCCGAGCGGGTGGACGCCGAGAACGAGACGCGCGAGCTCGGCGTGGCCGGGGACGTCCGCTTCCTTGGCCGGCTCGACTCGGTCGCCTCGCTGCTGCAGGCGAGCGACCTGTTCGTGCTTCCTTCGCAGACCGAGTCGTTCGGGCTGGCCGCGCTCGAGGCCATGGCGTGTGGCGCGCCCGTGGTGGCGACCCGCGCCGGCGGTCTCCCCGAGGTGGTGGACGACGGCGTGAGCGGGATCCTCGAGCCCGTCGGCTCGGTCGAGGCGATGGGCCGCCGCGCGGTCGAGCTGCTGCGCGATCCGGCGCGCCATGCCGCCATGCGCGCGGCCGCCATCGCCAAGGCGGCGGAGTTCTCCGCCGACCGCGTGGTCCCGATGTACGAGGCGCTCTACCAGGAGGTGCTGCGGTGAGTCGTGCTGACGTCCGGTGAGATGCTCGCCAAGGCGGCGCTGCTCGGCCTCATCGAGGGAGTGACCGAGTTCATCCCCGTCTCCTCCACCGGCCACCTCATCCTCGCCAGCCACTGGCTGGGCGAGACGGGCGAGGCGGCCAAGACCTTCGACATCTTCATCCAGCTCGGCGCCATCCTGGCCATCGTGTGGCTCTACCGCGCGCGGCTCACGCGCACCGTGCTCGCCGCCCGCCACGACCCGGCCAGCCGGCGCTTCCTGCTCAACCTCGCGATCGCGTTCCTGCCGGCGGCCGTCGTCGGTTTCCTGTTCCACGACTGGATCAAGGCGCACCTGTTCACCCCGACCGTGGTGGCGGCGGCGCTCGTGGTCGGCGGGCTGGTCATCCTGCTCATCGAAGGGATGCGGCCCCGCGAGCGGGTGGCCGAAGTGGGCGACGTCCAGCCGCCGACGGCCCTCGGCGTGGGCCTGGCGCAGGTGCTCTCGCTGGTGCCCGGCACCTCGCGCTCGGGCGCCACGATCATGGGCGGCTACGCCCTGGGGCTCTCGCGCCGCGCGGCCACCGAGTTCTCGTTCTTTCTCTCGATCCCCATCATGGTCGCGGCCACGCTGTACGACCTGTTCCAGAGCCGCGGCGCGCTCGGCGCCGCCGACGCCCCGGCGTTCGCCGTCGGGTTCGTCGTGTCGTTCGTGTCGGCGGTGGTGGTGGTACGGGCGTTCCTCAGGTACGTCTCCCACCACAGCTTCAGCGCATTCGCCTGGTATCGGATCGCGCTGGGCGTGCTGCTGCTGCTCCTCCTGCGATGAGCGCGCGGCTGCCGTCCGTCGTGGTGCTCGCGCGGGCCACGTCCACCATGGACGTGCTGCACGAGCTGGCCCAGGGCGGCGCGCCCGCCGGGAGCGCGGTAGTGGCGGAGGAGCAGGTGGCCGGCCGCGGCTCGCGCGGGCGCGGCTGGACCTCGCCGCCGGGAGGGCTCTGGCTGAGCGTACTCGTGCGCCCCGCCGCGGCGGGGCTCGAGCTCCTGAGCCTCCGGGCCGGGCTCGCGGTGGCCGAGGCGCTGGACGGCGTGGGCCTCGCGGGCCGGGTACGCCTCAAGTGGCCCAACGACCTGATGCTCGGCGAGCACAAGGCCGGCGGGATCCTGTGCGAAGCCCGCTGGCAGGGAACCGATCTGGCGTGGGTGGCCGTCGGACTCGGGCTCAACGTGACCAACCCGCCGCCCGCGGAGCTCGCGGCGACGGCGACCTTCCTCGCGCGCGCGCGGCCGTCGCTCACCGCCGACGTTCTCGTCGCGCCGATGGTGCAGGCGCTCCGGGCCATCGATGCGGCGGCCGGCCCGCTCTCCGCCGGCGAGCGCGCGCGATGGGCGAGCCGCGACTGGCTCCACGGGCGGACGCTGGCGGCGCCGGTCGCGGGCACGGCGGGCGGGCTCGCGCCGGACGGCGGCCTGGTGGTCCGCCGCGCCGACGGTACGACGGAGACAGTGCGGGCGGGCACGGTCGTGCTGGCGGGACCGTCAGCGGCGGGGGATCTTTCACCATGCTCCTGACGCTCGACATCGGCAACACCGAGATCACGGTCGGTCTCTTCCGCGGCGCCGAGCTCGAGGCGCACTGGCGGCTCACGACCAATCCGGGCCGCACCCCCGACGAGTGGGGCAGCGCCATCGGCGGCTTTCTCCTCGGGGCCGGGCACTCGCCCAACGAGGTGCGGGCGGTCTGCATCGCGTCGGTGGCCCCCTCGGTCACGCTCGCCGTCCTGGCCGGGATCGAACGAACCACGGGGCGCACCGGCGTGCAGATCGACGCGCGCTCCCCGCTCCCGGTGCGGCTCGAGGTGGACGAGCCGCTCAGCGTGGGCGCCGACCGCATCGTCAACGCGCTGGCCGCCATGGAGCTCTACCACGAGGACACGATCGTGGTGGATTTCGGCACCGCCACCACCTTCGACTGCGTCACCGCCGACGGCCGCTTCCTGGGCGGCGTCATCATGCCCGGTCTGCGCACCGCCGCCGACCAGCTTACCCAGCGCACCGCCAAGCTTCCGGCCACCGAGCTCCGGGCCCCCGATCGGGTCATCGGCCGCCGCACCGAGGAATGCATCCGGTCCGGCGTGCTGTTCGGCACCGCCGAGGCGGTGGACGGCCTCGTGCGACGGATCCGCGCCGAGTGGCCGGGCGAGCGCCGGCCGATCGTGGTGGCGACGGGCGGGCTCGCCAGCGTCGTGGCTCCGCTGAGCGCGACCATCGAGCAGACCGATCCCGACCTCACACTCCGCGGACTCCGCCTGGCCGCGGGGTACCTGGGTCTCGACTGGTGAGCCTGGCCCGCGACGCCGGCTACGCCGTGCTCGGCCGGCGACTCGACTACCTCCTGCACCTCCGGCCCGCCGAGTGGCCGATCATGGCCGCGCACACCGCCGTGGGCTATCTGCTGGCCGCAGGCCTGGCGGGCGCGGCGGCCGGCACCCGTCTCGCGCCCGCGGCGGTCGGGCTGGTGCTCTGGGTCGTCTGTCTCAACGGCGGAACGCTGGCGCTCAACAGCGCCTTCGACCGGGACGAGGGCGACGTGGCCTACCTCAGGCGCCCGCCACTTCCGCCGCGGCATCTGGCCGCGTTCGCCATCGGCCTGATGGGCGCGGGACAGATCCTCGCGCTCCGCCTGCCCGCCCCCTATCCGGTGGTGTACGCCGTCTGCTTCGTGCTCTCGCTGGCCTACTCGGTCCCGCCGCTCCGGCTCAAGTCGGTCGCCGGCGCGGACTGGATCATCAACATGTGGGGCTTCGGCACGCTCACGCCGTACGCCGGGTGGGCCGCGACCGGGCTGCCGCTGGACGCGGCGCACGGGCTCGTTCTGCTGGCGTTCTGTCCGCTCTTCGCGGCGCTGTATCCGCTGACCCAGCTCTACCAGCTCGAGGAAGACACCCGCCGCGGCGACCGCACGCTGGCCTGTGTGCTCGGCGCCCGGAGAAGCCTCACCGCGGCGCTTGGCGCGGCGGCGCTCGCCTTCGCGCTCTTCGCGGCGGCGGGGCTTCGCGCCGGCTGGCGGGCCGCGGGACACGATCTGTGGCGCTGGGGCGGGCTCGCGCTGGCGCTGGCCGCGTGGACGGCGGTGCTGGTTCCCTGGCGCCGCGGCTGGGCGACGCTCCACCCGCGGGACCACCAGCGCGGCATGTATCGCGCGCTCGGGGCGTGGGCCGTCACGGACCTCGTCGTCGTCCTCGCCTGGGGTAGTTGACGGCCCCTTGGCCGGGCCGACGGCCGCTGCGTATACTACGACACCCCCACCCCTCCAGGAGCCGGCATGAACCCGGTGGTTGAACGGCGCGCGCACCACGACGTCACCGACGTCCCCTCGATCGTGAACGGCGCCGTGAAGCTCGGCCTGTTCGAGTGCATAATGGTGCTGCTGATCTCGCTCGTGTCGCACCTGCTGCCCAACGGGGCGCTGCAGACGGCCATCCTGGCCGTGCTGGTGGTGATCGGGCTGGCCGGCGTCACCCTGCTGCCGGGCCTGTGGACCCGGGCCCGCACCATCGAGGGCATCGCGGGCGCCGCCGGGATCGGGCTCGGCGCCACGGTGGTGTTCCTGCTGGTCGACGTCACCGTGCTCCAGAATATCGGGACCTGGGGCAACCGGTGGCGCGAGATCGGCGGCGGCAGCGACTGGTGGTACCATCCGGTGTGGTGGATGGTCGGGACCTTTCTGCCCTGGTTCGGCGCGTGGATGCTCGCCGGCCAGCTCGCGCGCTCCGGCAGCGTCTCGCCCACCGCGGCGTTCGCCTGGGCGCTCGCCTGCGCGGTGGTGCTCGCGGTGGTGGCCGTGCTCATCCACGTCCCGCTGGCCGGGTGGAATCTCGGCACCTTCGGCGTCGCTTTCCTGCCCGGTCTGGCCCTGGCCAAGCTGCTCACCGGTCTGGGTCCCCGACGCGCGTGACCCATGCGCTGGCTCCGGCTGGTCTTCCGGGTCTTTGGCTGGCTGCTCACGCCGTTTCTGGCGTGGGCAGCTTCGTTTTTCGGCGCGGTGGGGGGCGCGCTGATCGCGATGCGGGTGGAGGACCCGGTGGACGGGCTCGTGGTGACGGCGTTGTGCGGCGCGGCGACCGGCTTCGCCACCATCATCCTCTGGCTCCATTATCTGCGGCGAAGCCCGGAGGTGCGGGAGGTGCTCGCGGTCACCGAGGACGGAACGCCGGATACGATCGAGCTGGCGCTCCCGGGCGGCGGTGGCCGCGAGAGGACGGAATGACGCGTTCGGTGCTGCTCGGCGCGGCCGTGGTCGGCGGGCTCGCCTGCGCCGAGCGGCGAGAGGCGGCCGCGGCCGGGCAGGCCGGGGAAGCGGCGGCGCCCGCGGACTCGCTGGTGATGATGGCGGGGGACTCCACCGGGATCTGGTTCACCCTCGCGCGGCCGGACAGCGGCATCGGCGGCCGTTGCACCGAGCGGGCCATCGAGATCCGCCGCGGCGCGGCCCGGGTTCCCGTCCCGCTGCTCTACACCGGGGGCGCGCCCGAAATCGTGAACGACACCACCATCCGGGCCCGGCTGTGGAACGGCTGCCGTCCGGGCGACGCGTACCTGGTGGACCTTCGGACCGGCCGGCCCGTGCGGGAGCGCCCGTGAGGACGGCCGCGCTCTCGCTGCTGCTCGCCTGCGCCGCGGCGACCGTCGAAGCGCAGGGGATCGAGGGCAAGATCGGCCGCTTCTACGAGAGCGACGGGTGGACGCTCTACCGGCTCGGCATGAGCCGGCCGCTGGTCGGCCCGCTGGGCACCACGCTCCACGGCGACTACATGCGCCGCGCGGGCGACGCCGAGGGCGCGTTCGCCGGGCTGGGTGTGGACGTGACGGCGTTCCAGGGCGGGGGAAACGGGCCGTATCTGGTGGCCGGTCTCGGCGGCGGGATGGGGTCGCCCCACTCGCGCTCCTTCTCCAGCCTGTGGACCTCGTGGTCGGCCGGCGCGGGTTACGAACTGGTTCCCGCGTCGTTCCTGCGGTTCGGAGTCGAGGGCCGCTGGCGCGAGATCTCGCTCGACCGCCGGAGCGGCTTCGAGGTGGCCGCGGGTCTCTCCTTCAACCTGGTCGGCGGCCCGAGGCGGTCCGCGCCAGAAACCGGACGCATGCCGGCGAGCCGGCCGGTGGACAGTGGGTCCGCCACCGGTGAGTCGCAGCCCGCCACGTCAACGCCGTCGGCCACGCCCCGGACGGCCACCCGGGCCGCGCGACTCGCCGACTCGGTCATTGCCACGGCGACCGCGGTCATGGGTCGCCCCTACGAGTACGGTGGAACCGGGAGCGACGGCGGCGGCTTCGACTGCTCCGGGCTCATCCAGTACGCCTACGCCCGGCACGGCATCACGCTGCCCAGGCGGAGCACGGATCAGGCACGCGAGGGCGCGCCGGTGAAGGCGAGCCTTGCCGCCCTCGCACCCGGGGATCTGCTCACCTTCTCGAACCGGGGTGGGCCCGTGACCCACGTCGGGCTCTACATCGGAGCGGGCCGCTTCATCCACAGCGCCTCGCACGGCGTCCAGGTGAGCACGCTGAGCGGGGACGACCCGTACGGCCGGTGGTGGTACGTGCGGTGGGTGGGGGCGCGGCGGCTGGTGCAGTAGCGGAGGATGGGCCCGCGGGTCGGGTAGCGAGTGCGTGCGGTGCGGGGGCAGGAGCGAGCGGCAGGCGCGCCAGCCCCGCGGGAACCAAGTTGCCCGGCCGCGCCCCGCTATCGCTCGGCGCCCTGACTCTCCTGCCCGCCGTGTTGCATGTGCTCGTGGTTCATCGTGGTGCCGCCGTGCGGCTCGGGGCCGCCGTGATTCATGCCCTCCCCGTGCTCCATCCCCTCCATGTGCTCGCCCCGCACCTGCAGCGACGCCAGATCCCGCTGGTACGTCGGATCGCGCGGATCGATCTTCGGCCACTGGCTCATGTCGTC
>DASSBA010000068.1:0-2270 GCA_035699205.1 Gemmatimonadales bacterium | reverse complement strand
CCCCGTCTCCAGGCTCAGCCGCGCCATCCCGCGCGCCCGCGCGGCCGCTACGATGTGCCGCAGCATTGCCGAGCCCACGCCCCGGCCGCGCGCCGCCTCCGCCGTGTGCATGGATTTCACCTCTCCGTGATCCGCGCTCAGCCGCTTGAGCGCTCCGATGCCGAGGACCGCCTCGCCCTCCCACGCCGACCAGAAGGTCATCCCGGACGACCGGAGTCCGGAGAGGTCGAGCGCGTGTGCGCTCCCCCGTGCGGTCTCCGCCCGCGCGCGGGTGAGATGGGTGTGCAGCAGATCGACGACGCGCGGGTCGTCCAGCCCGCCTTCGATGAAGTGCATGGCCGAAGGTTGCCCACCGGTGGGCGCCTGGTGCAAGTGGCACCGATGCGGCGCGGCAGGCGAGGCTCCGTATATATTGCGCCACCCCATCTCACATCCCCGGAGCGCCTGTCGTGAATGCCCCGACGCCGATCGCCGAGGAGGCGACGAATCCCGGCAGCCCTGATGCCGCACCCGGACGCCGTGCGTTCCTGGCCGATCTCCGCTGCACCGTGGCCCTCCTCGAGCGCATCGTCGCCGACCGGACGCTGCTCGCCCACGTCCCCCCCGCCGACCAGCGCCGCCTGCTTCAGGCCGCCGGCCAGGTCTACGCGCCCGATGCCGCCAGCCGCCGCCAGCTCGTCCGCGCCACCGCCCGCCGCCGCAAGGCCGAGCGGGTCGCGCGGGAGGAATCGGTCCGGGAGAGCACCGGCATCCGCACCCTCCGCCGCCAGCCGGTGTTTACCACCCCGAACGTCTTCCCGCCGCTTCCGCCCGAGGCATTCGCCCCCGAGGACGTGCACGAACCCGACGCGCCCCGCGAGCCGCTCGACCGGCAGCATTGCTACGTCTGCAAGGCGCATTTCACCACGCTGCACCATTTCTACGACCAGCTCTGCCCCCCATGCGCCGAATTCAACTTCGCCAAGCGCACCGAGCTCGCCGACCTGCGCGGCACCGTGGCGCTGCTGACCGGCGGACGGGTCAAGATCGGCTACCAGGCGGGGCTCAAGCTGCTCCGGTCGGGAGCGCACCTGATCGTGACGACGCGCTTTCCCCGCGATTCCGCCGCCCGCTACGCGCGCGAGGCCGATTTCGCCGAGTGGAGCGGCCGGCTCGAGATCTTCGGGCTGGACCTCCGGCACACGCCGAGCGTCGAAGCGTTCTGCCACGAGCTGGTGGCGACCCGGGAGCGCCTCGACTTCATCGTGAACAATGCCTGCCAGACCGTCCGCCGGCCGCCGGCGTTCTATGCGCACATGATGGCCGCGGAGCTCGCCGCGGCCGGGACGCTGCCAGCGCCGGCCCGGGCACTGCTCGGCCACTACGAAGCCTGGCGTGGCGAGCATCCCGCGACCCAGAACCTCACGGGCGTCGGGCCCGCGGCCTTCGACCGGCGGCTGCCCAGCCTGGCCGGCATCGCGAGCGCCGCCGAGCTGTCGCAGGTGCCGCTCCTCCCGGAGGAGCACAATGTCGCGGCCCATCTGTTCCCGGCGGGGCGCGTGGATCCGGACGGCCAGCAGGTGGATCTGCGGGAGCGGAACTCCTGGCGCATGCTGATGGCCGAGGTGCCGTCGGTCGAGCTGCTCGAGGTGCAGCTCGTGAACGCCGTGGCGCCGTTCGTCCTCAACGCCCGCCTCAAGCCGCTCATGCTGCGAACGCCCGGGCGGCCGCGGCACATCGTGAACGTGTCGGCCATGGAGGGGCAGTTCTACCGCAACTTCAAGACGACCCGCCATCCGCACACCAACATGGCCAAGGCCGCGCTCAACATGATGACCCGCACCGCCGCGGCCGACTACCAGCAGGACGGCATCCACATGAACGCGGTGGACACCGGGTGGGTGACCGACGAGGACCCGGCCGAGATCGCGGCGCGGAAGACGGCGGAGCACCGGTTCCATCCGCCGCTCGACATCGTGGACGGGGCGGCGCGGATCGTGGACCCGGTCATCGACGGGGTGAACACCGGGGTGCACGTCTGGGGCAGGTTCCTCAAGGACTACCGGCCGACCGACTGGTGAGCCAGGCCACCCGAACCATGGAGGCGCGCGTGTCCCCGATTCAATTCCGCAAGCTGTCCCCCGTCCTCATCGTGGACGCCATCGAGCCGTGCCTGCCGTTCTGGATGGAGCGGCTGGGCTTCGCCAAGGTGGTGGAGGTGCCCGAAGGCAACCGGCTCGGGTTCGTGATCCTCACGAAGGATGGCGTGGAGGTGATGTACCAGAGCCGCG
>DASSBA010000067.1:0-18122 GCA_035699205.1 Gemmatimonadales bacterium | reverse complement strand
CAACGTGATCGAGGGCCGGGCGCGGCGGCAGACCACGTCGGGGAACGCCATCCACCTGTTCTACTCCACCGGCTTCACCGTGGCCCGGAACCAGGTCAGCGGGCACCGCGACGGGATCTATCTCGAGTTCTCGCGCGGCGCCTCGATCAGCGACAACGAGAGCCATGGCAACGTGCGCTACGGCCTCCACTTCATGTACTCGGACAGTTGCGACTACCGGCGGAACGTCTTCAGCAACAACGCCTCAGGCGTGGCGGTGATGTACAGCCGGAGCGTGACGATGGTGGAGAACCGGTTCGAGGACAACTGGGGGCCGGCCGCGTACGGTCTCCTCCTCAAGGAGATCAAGGACAGCCGGATCGAGGGAAACCTGCTGGCGCGCAACACGGTCGGGCTGTTCGCCGAATCGGCCGACCGGCTGGTGATCCGGCGCAACCAGTTCCTCAGGAACGGCTGGGCGGTGCGGCTCATGGCCAATGCGACGGACAACAGCTTCCGGTGGAACCGGTTCGAGGGCAACACCTTCGACGTGGCCACCAACAGCCAGGCGAGCAGCACCAGCAGCTTCGCGGAGAACTACTGGGATGGCTACGCCGGCTACGACCTCGACCGCGACGGCTTCGGCGACACGCCATTCCGGCCGGTGCGGCTCTTCTCGGTCGTCGTCGAGCAGAACGAGCCCACGCTGATCCTGCTGCGCAGCTTCTTCCTCGACCTGCTCGAGGCGGCGGAGCGCGTCATGCCCGTCCTCACGCCGGAGGCCCTGATGGACAGCCGCCCGATGATGCGCTGGAGGGTCTCATGACCGGGCCCGCGCTCGTCGCTGCTCCCGCCGCGCTCGCGCTGCCGCGCATGGTGGTCACCGCGGCGGGGCTCACCAAGCGGTTCGGTCGCCTCGAAGTGCTTCGCGGGGTGGACTTCGCGGTGCGGACCGGCCGGGTAACCGCCATCCTCGGCCCCAACGGCGCGGGGAAGTCCACCGTCATCAAGACCCTGCTCGGCCTGGTCCGGCCGGACGGCGGCTCGATCGCGCTGCACGGCGCGGAGATCGGCGACGATCCCGCGTATCGCGCGCGGATCGGCTACATGCCGCAGCAGGCGCGCTTCCCCGAGAACCTCACCGGCCGCGAGGTGGTGCACCTCCTGCGCGACCTGAGGGACGACACCGTCCCGGAGGACGACGACCTGTTCGAGGCGTTCGGGCTGGTCCGCGAGCTCGACAAGCCGGTGCGGACGCTCTCCGGCGGCACCCGGCAGAAGCTCAACGCGGCGGTGGCGTTCATGTTCCGCCCGTCACTCCTGATTCTGGACGAACCCACCGCCGGGCTCGATCCGATCGCGAGCGGCGTGCTCAAGGCCCGGATCCTTCGCGCGCGGGCCGAGGGCGCGTCGGTGCTGCTCAGCTCCCACGTGCTGAGCGAGCTGGAAGAGCTGGTGGACGACGTGATCTTCCTGCTGGAGGGGCGGGTCGAGTTCCAGGGTTCGCTCCGGCGGCTCAAGGAGACGACGGGCGAGACCCGGCTCGAGCGGGCCATCGCCCGGCTGATGCAGCGGGGGACCAGGTGACCGCCGCCAAGGTGCTGCGATACGAGCTGCAGGACCTGCGGCGGAGTCGCTGGCTGCTGGGCTACGTGCTCCTGCTGCTGGGGTTGACCGATGCCCTGCTCCGGTTCGGCGGCGGCGGCCAGCGCGCGGTGCTGAGCCTGATGAACGTGGTGCTCGTCTTCGTGCCGCTGGTGAGCATCGTGTTCGGCACGATGTACCTCTATGGCGCGCGCGACTTCATCGAGCTGCTGCTGGCCCAGCCGGTGGGGCGCGGCTCGCTGTTCGCGGGGCTCTACGGCGGGCTCGCCGCGCCGCTCGCGGTCGGGTTCCTGCTCGGCGTGGGGCTCCCGTTCCTGTGGGGCGGACAGGGCGACGGCTCGCTGGCCGGCCCGTTGATCATGCTGCTCGCGGCGGGCGTGCTGCTGACGCTGGCCTTCACGGCGCTGGCGTTCCTCGCGTCGCTGCTGTTCGAGGACCGGGTCAAGGGGCTCGGCGCGGCGATCCTGGCGTGGCTCGCGGCCACGGTGCTGTACGACGCGGTGATCGTGCTGGTGGGCATGTCGTTCTCCGACTACCCGCTCGAGCTGCCGATGATCGGGTTGACGCTGCTCAACCCCGTGGACCTCGGGCGGGTGCTGCTGCTGCTCCAGTTCGACACCGCGGCGCTGATGGGGTACACGGGGGCCGTGTTCGAGCGGTTCTTCGGGACGGTGCTGGGTGTCGGGGTGGCGACGGGCGCGCTGGCGCTCTGGTGCGTGGGGCCGCTGGTGCTGGCGCGGGGGCGGTTCCGGGGGAAGGATTTCTAGGGGGCTCCGCGACACTGTCATCCCGAGCGGAGCGAGGGATCTCGCACGGGAATGGCCCGAGCCTCGCGAGCCAGATACTTCGGTCGCTGCGCTCCCTCAGTATGACAGTTCTCGTCACGCGAAGCTCACGACCCCTCAGCTCGCCGCCAGCACGACCGCCGGCAGCTCGCCCAGCCCCACATCCCCCAGCGCCGCCACCGCGCCGACGACGATCACCACCGGACTCCGGAGCCCGTCCCGCTCGGCCGCCTCGGCGATGGTGCCGAGCGTTGCCCGGGTGACCCGCTGCTCGGGCGTGGTGGCGCTCTGGATGCATGCCGCCGGTGTCGCCGGCTCGCGCCCGGCCGCCACCAGCTGCGCCGCGAGCGCGGCGAGATTTGCCAGGCCCATCAACACCACGAGCGTGTCCACGCCCGCGAGGCCGGCCATGTCCGGCACCTCCCCGTCGGGCTCCGCGGTGTGCCCGGTGACGACCGCGAACGACCGCGCCAGCCCGCGCGCCGTCACCGGAATCCCCGCCGCCGCCGGCCCGGCCAGCGCGCTCGACACCCCCGGCACCACGTACACCGGCACTCCCGCTTCACGGCACGCGGCCGCCTCCTCGCTCCCCCGCCCGAAGACGAACGGATCGCCACCCTTGAGCCGGACGACGCTCTGGCCGAGCCGCGCACGCGAGACGAGCAGCGCGTTGATCTCGGCCTGCGAGTACGGCGCGTGGCCCGGGCCCTTGCCCGCATCGATCAGCTCCGCGTCCGCGCGGGCTTCCCGGAGCAGCTCGGGTCCGATCAGCCGGTCGTGGATCACGACGTCCGCCGAGCGGAGCAATTCGAGCCCGCGGGAGGTGATGAGCCCCGGATCGCCGGGGCCGCCACCCACCAGGTGCACGGGGCCGGGCTCCTTCGGGACGATGGTGGCCATACGCGCCCGGAACCTCGGCGCCGGCGGCGGCGTGTGCTTCCGCGCCAAGTCCACCACGATCTCCTCGAGCCCCGGGTAGCTCCCCACCGGCGCATCCACCAGCACGCGCCGACTCGCCTCGCCTTCATGGAGCCCCACCAGCCGCGGCACATCCTCCAGCGCGTGGCCGCCCCCGCCGATCAGGAACGGCACCACCAGCACGGTCTCCTGCCGGAGCTGCCGCACGACCGTGTCCACCGCCGGCTCGTCGTCGAGAAATCCGGCGACGACCTGCCCCGCGACCCGTCGGCGCCGCAGCATGCCGGCCAATTGCTCGGTGGCCTCGCGGCTCCGCGGGTGCCGCGGGGTGCCGTGGCCCACCAGCAGCAGCGCCGCATCATCGCGCTCGGCGTGGCGCTCGCGCAGCAGCTCGGTCACCCGTCGGGCGACGAGCGGCGCCACCCCCAGGTGCGTGCCCACCGGCGGCGTCTGCCGGAGCCGCACGCCGGCATAGCGCGGGCTCCGCGCGAGGGCCTCGGGCAGCACCACCTCCGTGTAGTGGCCGGCGCTGGTAAAGAACGGGACCACCGTCACCTCGTCCGCGGCGAGCTCGTCGAGGACCGCGTCGAAGCCCGGCTCGCCCTGGTGGAACGCCACCGCCACCTCTTCGAACAGCCGCCGCCGGCGCAGCGACTCCGCCAGCCGGCGCACGAGCGCGTTGGCGGCCGGGTCGCGCCGCGAGCCATGGGCCGCGAGCACCAGTGCCCGTCCGCTCACGGGGCCACCGCCTCGGGAAGACGATCGACGGTCGGCAGCTCGCGGCCGGTCACCATGGTCCGTCTGGCGCGGAGACCCATGAGGCGCTGGTAGAAGTCGCCGAGTCCTTCTCCGGCGGTGCGCTCCGCGGCCCAGCGCTGGAGCAGCGGCCGCACGCTCTCGAGCAGCTCCTCCAGCGGTACGTCCGCGCGGTAGAGATCCACCAGCCGGTCGCCCGCCAGGCCACCGCCCACGTACACGTTGTAGAGCCCGAGCGAGCGGCCGACGAACGCCAGATCGGCGGTGTAGGGCCGCGCGCAGCCATTGGGGCAGCCGGTCATGCGGATGGTGAGCGGCGCGTCGCGCAGGCCCAGGCCCTCGAGCTCGGCCTCGAACCGATCGAGGATACCCGGGATCGCGCGCTCCGATTCGGCCACGGCCAGTCCGCAGGTGGGGAGGGCGGGGCAGGCCATGGAGTAGCGCCGCGCGGCGGAGAGCTCCGCGGGGAGGGTGACGCCGTGGGCCGTGAGGATCCGCTCCACCGCATCGAGGTCACCCGGCTCGAGATCGGTGAGCAGCAGGTTCTGCTGGCCGGTGAGCCGGATGCCGGGGCGCAGGCGGCTGACGATCTCGCGCAGCGCCGTCCGGAGCGCGTGCCCCGCGGTGTCGGCGATGCGGCCGCTCTGGATGAACACGCCGTAGAACCAGCGGCCGTCGCTCTGGCGGTGGCGGCCGAGGTGGTCGTGGAACGGCAGCGCGGGCAGCTCGACCGCCGGGCCCAGGGTGAACGACGCGCGGCGCTGGAACTCCTCGCGGAACCGCGGCGTGCCCCACTCGCCGAGCAGGTACTTGAGCCGGGCGTGGCGCCGGTCGCTCCGGTTGCCGTGGTCGCGGAAGATCGAGGCGACGAGCCGCACCGCCTCCACCCCGTGCTCCGCCGGCACGAAGCCCAGCGGCTCGGCCAGGCGCGCGGTGGTATCCCCCTTGTTGTGGGTCATGCCCAGCCCGCCGCCCACCAGCAGGTTGAATCCGTCGAGCCGGCCGTCGCGCACGATGGCCAGGAGGCCCACGTCCTGGGCCCAGATGTCCACGCAGTTGTCGGTCGAAAGGCCGACGGCGGCCTTGAACTTCCGCGGCAGGTAATGGTCGCCGTAGAACGGTTCCTCCTCGGCGCTCGAGAGCTGCTTCTCGCCGTCTAGCCAGATCTCGTGGTACGCGCGCGAGCCGGGTCTGAGCTGGAGCGCCAGCGCTTCGGCCACCCGACGAACGAGGGCGTGGTCCGCGTCGCCCAGGGGAGCGGCGCAGCCCATGACGTTCCGCTGCACGTCGCCGCAGGCGGAGATAGTGGTGAGGAGGGCGTCGTTGATTCCGGCGATGGTGCTCTTGAGATCTCCCTTGAGCACGCCGTGGAACTGGAACCCCTGGCGCGTGGTCACGCGCAGGGTGCCGTTTCCGTGCTCCGCGGCGATCCTGTCGAGCTCGAGGTACTGCCCGGCGGTGACGGCGCCGGCGGGCACCGCGACGCGCACCATGAACGCGTACGCCTTCTCGAGCCCGGCCGCCTCGAGCTCCCGGCGCGTATCGCGGTCGTCCTGCTGGTAGGTCCCGTGGAACTTGAGCAGTTGCAGGTCGTCGTGGCCGAAGTGGGTGCGGTCCGACGCCAGCGTTTCCGCAATCGTGCCGCGGAGGTGCCGACTTCGGCGCTTGGCCAGCTCGACCTTGGAGTCGGGTGCGCCAGTCATGTGTGGATCACGCCTTTCTCGCGAAGTGTCGCGGAACGTCCCGGTGGAGTCCGCATTCCGTCTTCGACGTCCCGGCCCACCGGCCGGTGCGCGAGTAGTCCCGGGGACCGGCGCCCGGGACCGGTGCGGTGCAGTGGGTGCAGCCCAGCGTGGGGTAGCCGCGCTCGTGCAGTTCGTTATAGGGGACATCGTGCGCGCGCACGTACTCCCAGACTCGCGCCCGGTCCCATGCGGCCAGCGGGTTCACCTTGACGAGCTGGTATTTCCAGTCCCATTCGACCACGCGGAGCGTCGCGCGGTCAGCGCCCTGGCTCCGGGTCAGGCCGGTGAGCCAGACATCCACTCCCTGCAGCGCGCGCCGCATCGGTTCGACCTTGCGCAGGACGCAGCAGAGGTCGGGGTCCTGCCGCCAGAGCTCGGGGCCGAACTGCTCGGCCTGCGCCTCGGGCGTGAGCGCCGTGCCCCGGTTCTCGAACCGGAGGTGGGGGTAGCGGGCCGCCAGCCGGTCGCGCAGTGCGTAGGTCTCCGGGAAGAGGAACATCGTGTCGAGCCAGACCACGGGAACCGGCACCCCGTGGCGCGCCACCATGTCGATCAGCGCGCACCCCTCCATCCCGAACGAGGTGGTGACCACCAGCTCGCGGCCCGCGAACCGGCGGAGGGCCCACGCCACGATCTGCTCGGGCGGGGACTCCTCGCCGACCGTCGCGGTGTCCGGCGTATCGCTTGCCATGCCGTCTCCGCTCCAGGGTACCAAAAACGAAAAGGCCCGCAGGACTTTGCCTGCGGGCCTCACACGAATGCGCGTGAACGTCGAGCCGTCAGGTTGTCCGGTCGGGGAGGAGATTCCGCATGCAACAACACGCCATGTCGACCGCGCGGGGCGGCAGGGCAGCGGACCGGAACCATACAGCGGGACGCATAATCATACCGGTACGGTAGCGG
Organism: Gemmatimonadales bacterium; assembly: GCA_035699205.1. Classification (GTDB taxonomy): domain Bacteria; phylum Gemmatimonadota; class Gemmatimonadetes; order Gemmatimonadales; family GWC2-71-9; genus CAVVWJ01. The sequence continues at coordinate 11,431 of DASSBA010000067.1, read as the reverse complement.
CCGGGGGCGGGGTTGTCAACGGCGGAACGGCGGAAGGGTGGAAAGGCGGAAAGGCGGAAAGGTGGGAGGGCGGAAAGGTGGGAGGGCGGAATGGCGCCTCAGACGGCGCTGTCATCCCGAGCGACGCGAGGGATCTCCTCCGCCTGTCTCGAGCCGTTCCCGGGCAAGATCCCTCGCTCCGCTCGGGATGACAGTGCGGGCCCACGTTCAAGCCCCGCCTTTCTGCCTTTCTGCCTTTCCAACTTTCCGTCTTTCCGTCCTTCCGTCCTTCCGATTGTCGCTAGCTTACCACGTAGGCCTTTTCACACGGAGCTGTTCCATGTCGTTGATTCCACTCTCTTCCCCGAAGCGCCTGGGCGCCGCGCTGGCCGTGCTCCGGCTCGTGGTCGGCTCGATCTTCGTGGCGCACGGCGCGCAGAAGTTCTTCGCCCTTGGGCTGCCGGCGGTCAGCGGCGGCTTTGGGCAGATGGGCATCCCGCTTCCCAGTCTGGTGGCCCCGCTCGTGGCGTCGGTCGAGCTCTTGGGCGGGATGGCGCTCATCTTCGGCCTGGTGACCCGATTGGCCTCGGTGGGGCTCGCCCTCGACATGCTCGGCGCGATCCTCCTGGTGCACCTGCCCGGCGGCTTCTTCCTGCCGAGCGGAATCGAGTTCGCCCTGGCGATGCTCGGCGCCACGGTGGCGCTCGCGCTGGCGGGTCCGGGCGACTTCTCGCTGGATGCCGTGCTCGCGCGGCGACGCATGGGTCGTGGACTGCCGGCCAGGATGGTGGAGCGGCGGGCAGGGCAGCGTCGGGCGGCGTGAGCTTCGGGCGGTCAGGACTGTAAACTGTCATACCGAGCGGAGCGAGGCATCTTGCCGGGCCGAGTTCGGAGCCTGGGTGAGTAGATCCCTCGCTCTGCTCGGGATGACAGATGACCGTCCCGCCTGACCGCCTGACCGCCTGACCGCCTGACCGCCTGACCGCCTGACCGCCCGACCGCCCGTCCGCCCGTCCGCCCGCGTGACTCCCCGCCCCCGTCCCCTTACACTTCACCTGCCGCCAGGGGCATCCCTCCGCGCACCCGCGCCGACGGATTGAGACGTCACCCTTGGAACCTGATCCGGTTCATACCGGCGAAGGGAGTGCGGCGCCCGCGCCTCCCGCGCCAGCGCTGCGCTTCCGTCGCCCGACCCATGGAGCGACAGCGATGGCCACGCGCACTTCCCGTCCCCGCCGGTCCCGTGTCACCAAGCCCGTAGTTCCCCCCGCCGCGGAGAGCTACGCCGAGGCGTTTCCCCGGTCCACCAAGGTCCACGTGCAGGGAACGCGCGGGATCCGTGTCCCCATGCGCGAGATCGCGCTCTCGGGCGGCGAGCCGCCGCTCCGGGTATACGACGCGACCGGTCCGCAGGGCTGCGACGTGCGCCAGGGGCTTCCGCCGCTCCGCCGCCCCTGGATCCTCGCGCGCGACGTCGACGACACCGGCCGCCGCACCGGCGGAGATCCCGCGCTCGTACCGGAGGGTCTCCGCCGCGGCGTGCTCCGCGGGCGCGGCCCGGTCACCCAGCTCCAGGCCGCCCGCCGGGGCGAGGTCACCGAGGAGATGGAGTTCGTTGCGCTCCGCGAGGGGATGCCGGCCGAGCTGGTCCGGAGCGAGGTGGCCCGCGGGCGCGCCATCATCCCCGCCAACATCAACCATCCCGAGCTCGAGCCGATGGTCATCGGCCGCGCGTTCCAGGTGAAGATCAACGCCAACATCGGCAACTCGGCCGTGCGCTCGTCCATCGAGGACGAGGTCGAGAAGCTGCGCTGGGCCACGCTGTGGGGCGCGGACACGGTGATGGACCTCTCGACCGGCGCCGACATCCACGAGACCCGGGAGTGGATCGTCCGCAACGCCGCCGTGCCGATCGGCACCGTGCCGATCTACCAGGCGCTGGAGCAGGTGGGCGGCGTGGCCGAGGACCTGACCTGGGAGGTGTACCGCGACACGCTGATCGAGCAGGCGGAGCAGGGGGTGGACTACTTCACCGTGCACGCCGGCGTGCTGCTGCGCTACGTGCCGCTCACCGCCAACCGCGTCACCGGCATCGTCTCCCGGGGCGGCTCGATCATGGCCAAGTGGTGCCTGGCGCACCACCAGGAGAGCTTCCTCTATACCCGCTTCCGCGAGATCTGCGAGATCATGGCGGCGTACGACGTCTCGTTCTCGCTGGGCGACGGGCTCCGGCCCGGCAGCATCGCCGACGCGAACGACGAGGCCCAGTTCGCCGAGTTGAAAACGCAAGGCGAGCTGAACGAGATCGCGTGGGAGCACGGCGTGCAGGTAATGAACGAGGGCCCCGGCCACATCCCCATGCATCTCATCAAGGAGAACATGGAGAAGCAGCTCGAGTGGTGCAGGGAGGCGCCGTTCTACACGCTGGGCCCGCTCACCACCGACATCGCGCCGGGCTACGACCACATCACCAGCGCCATCGGCGCCGCGATGATCGGCTGGTTCGGCACGGCGATGCTGTGCTACGTGACGCCCAAGGAGCACCTGGGCCTGCCCGACCGCGACGACGTGAAGGCGGGCGTGATCGCCTACAGGATCGCGGCGCACGCGGCGGACCTGGCCAAGGGGCACCCGCGCGCGCGCGAATGGGACGACGCGCTCAGCCGGGCCCGGTTCGACTTCCGCTGGGAGGACCAGTTCAACCTGGCCCTCGACCCGGTCACGGCGCGCGCCTTCCACGACGAGACGCTCCCCGCCGAGGGGGCCAAGGTGGCGCACTTCTGCTCGATGTGCGGCCCGAAGTTCTGCTCGATGAAGATCACCCAGGACGTGCGGGATTACGCGGCGGAGATGGCGGCCAAGGCGGAGGAGTTCCGGGAGCGCGGCGGGGAGATCTACGTGACGCCGGAGGCATGACCTCCCGCGCCCCCGCGCCGCCGGGCCCGCTGGTCCGCGTGGCCCGGGCGCTGGCGCTGGAGCGGAACACGGCCTCGGTGGTAGGGGCGATGTTCCTCATGGCGCTGGGCGAGAACCTCTGGCGCCGCTTCGTCCCCAAGTACCTCGAGGCGCTCGGCGCGCCGGTGGTCGCGATCGGCGCGTACGGCAGCACCGAGGATCTGCTCGACGGCCTCTATCAATACCCCGGCGGCTGGGTGGGCGACCGCCACGGCCGCCGCCGGGCCCTGCTGCTCTTCGTGAGCCTCGCGGCCGCGGGCTACGCGATCGTGGCGGCCGCGCCGGTCTGGCCGGTGGTGCTCGTGGGTCTCGTGTTCGCGATGTGCTGGACCAGCATGGCCAGTCCCACGTTGTTCGCCGTGGTGGGCGACGCGCTGCCGCGCGAGCGGCGCGCGGTGGGCTTCTCGGTCCAGGCGATCCTCAGGCGGCTCCCCATCCTGGTGGCGCCGACCCTGGGCGGGCTCCTCATCGTGGCGCTCGGCGTTCGCGGCGGGGTGCGGGCGGGGCTCCTGGCGTCCATCGCGCTCGCCGGGGTCACGCTGCTGGTGGTGCGCCGGATGCGGCTGGATGCCCGCCCGGTGCCCGACACCACGGGAGTCGCCGGCGTCTGGCGGTCGCTTCCCGTGCCGCTCCGGCGGCTGCTCCTCTCCGACGTCTTCATCCGCACCTGCGACGGCATGGTGGACGTCTTCCTCGTGCTCTACGCGGTGAACGTCGTGGGCATCGGGGCGCCGGCCTTCGGGGTCCTGATCGGGATCCAGGCGGCCACGGTCATGGCGTGCTCGCTTCCCGCCGCGCGCCTGGCCGACCGCCTGGGACGGAAGCCGTTCGTCGTCGCCACCTTCATCGCGTTCAGCTGCTTTCCGCTGGCGGTAGTGGCCGCGCACTCGTTCGCCGGGCTGGCGCTGGCGTTCGTGGTCGGCGGCCTGCGCGAGATCGGCGAGCCGGCGCGGAAGGCGCTGATCCTCGAGTTCGTCCGGCCCGACCTGCGCGCGCGCGGCGTCGGGCTGTACTATCTGATCCGGAGCCTCGCCATCGCGCCGGCGGCCACGGTGGGCGGGCTGCTCTGGAAGGTGACGCCGGCCGTGCCGTTCCTGCTGGCCGGCGCGATCGGGCTGCTGGGGACCGTGCTCTTCGCGCTCACGGTGGAGGAGCGGCACGCGGGGTGAGGCGCGGTGCTCTCGAACCGACTCGAACCGAAATGAAATGCAGGAGGCCCACATGCGCGTTCTATCTCTCACCCTGCGGTCCGCCGTGGTCGCCGGCGCGACGCTTTCCGTCGCGGGCTCGGCGGCCGTCGCCCAGGCCGGCTGGTCGCCGGTGGATCGGGCGATGGGCCGCCCGGGCACGGCACAGCCGGGCGAGGTCCACCGGTACAGCTTCCCGCGGGCCGATCTTCGGGTCACCGTCGGCGGCATCGAGGTCAAGCCGGCCCTCGCACTCGGTTCCTGGGTGGCGTTCAGGCGGATGGAGGAAGGTGGCGGCAAGGCGATGGCGATGGGGGATCTCGTGCTCCTCGAAACCGAGGTCACGCCGGTCCTGACCAGGCTTCAGGCGATGGGCGTCGCGCCCACGGCTCTCCACAACCACCTCGAGCGGGAATCGCCACGGGTGATGTACCTGCACATCGAGGCCGAGGGCGACCCGGTGAGCATCGGGGAGGCGGTGCACACGGCGCTCGGCCTCACGAAGACGCCGCCGGCCTCGCCGCCCGGAGCGGCCGCGGCGGCTGCCCCGGGGCTGGATACGGCCCGGCTCGCGAAGGCGCTCGGGCACGGCGGCAAGCTGAGCGGCGGCGTATACCAGGTGAGCGTGCCCCGATCGGAGCCGGTGCGCCTGCACGGGATGGAGGTCCCGCCCGCCATGGGAGTCGCCACGGGCATCAACTTCCAGCCGGCCGGCGGCGGCAGGGCGGCAACGACCGGCGACTTCGTGCTCACGGCCGACGAGGTAGGCCCGGTGGCCGCGGCGCTCCATGAGGGCGGCATCGCGGTGACGGCGCTGCACAGCCACATGCTTGGCGAGGAGCCCCGGCTCTACTTCATGCACTTCTGGGCGGTCGCCGACGCCGAGACACTGGCCCGCACGCTGCACGCGGCGCTCGGGCACATGAAGGTGCGGATGCCGGGCGCGTGACTTGACCGTCCGAATCGAGCGGCTTCATCGCCCGGAATTCGTTTCCGCCTGCGTGCTGTGCGCCCTGCTGCTGTCGGCCGCGGATGGCGCGGTCGCGCTCGGGCAGACGGTCGGTCCGCCGGATTGCGGCGCGCCGGCGTCCGCAGCAGCCCGCGACACAGCTACCGGAACCGGCCCCGCCCCGATCGCCTTCACGACCGTCGCCGACGTCCCGCTCCCCGGCAGCGCGACCCGCTTCGACTACCAGAGCCTCGACGACGCCGGGGGCCGGCTCTATCTCGCCCACATGGGGGCCGGACAGGTGATCGCCATCGACACCAGGCGGCGGAGCGTGCTCGGCGTGGTCGAGGGTCTGCCCCGGGTGACCGGGGTCCGGGCGGTACCCGAGCTCCAGCGGCTCTACGCCTCGCCCACCGGCCTGCACGCGGTCGCCATCATCGACCCGAAGACGCTGAAGCTCGTGGGGCGGGTCGGATCCATCGGCTTCCCCGACGGCATCGCCTGGGCGCCCACGGCGCAGAAGGTTTTCGTCTCCGACGAATCGGGGGGCGGGGAGCTGGTAATCGACGCCACGCGAGACCGCGCCGCGGGAACGATCCCCCTGGGCGGCGAGGCCGGCAACACGATATTCGACCCGGGCTCGGGTTGCATCCTGGTTGCCGTCCAGACGCGCAACGAAGTGGCGGCGATCGACCCCGCCGGCCAACGCGTCGTGGGCCGGTACCGCCTGGCGGGCGCCGCCCGGCCCCACGGTCTGGCGCTCGACGCCGCCCGGCGGCTGCTGTTCGTGGCGAACGAGGAGAACGCCACGCTGCTGGTAGTCGACCTCCGCACCATGCGAGTCATCGGCCGGCATCGGGTGGGCCCGGACCCCGACGTCCTGGCGTTCGACCCCGGCTGGCGCCGGCTCTACGTCGCGGCGGAATCCGGCAGCATCACGGCGTTCGAGGAGCGGGCAGGCGGGCTGGTGCGGGTCGGCGCGCTGGAGCTGCCGCAGGCGCATTCGGTGGCGGTGTCACCGGCCACGCACCTGCTGTACGTGCCGCTGGCCGACGTCGGGGGCCGGCCGGTGCTCCGGATCATGGAGTCCCGTCGACGCGGGCGTCTGGCTCCGGCGGGCCGAGAAGGCCCCGGGCATCCGATTCCTCCCGCTGGACCGCGACGTGCTGTTTCAGAGCACCCGTCTCGCGGGCGCCCCACACAATGATCCGGCCGACCGGATGCTCATGGCCACGGCGCAGCTCCTCGGCATCCCGCTCGTGACGGCGGACCGTCTCATCATCGATTACGCCACCGCGCAGCCGGGGACTCCACTGGTGGACGCGCGACGCTGAGCACAGGCGGGAGCCGGATCCTCTCTTCCACCGGCACGCCGCCTCGGCGCGTCGGACGCCGTCGCCGCCTTTGCCGGCGCGGACCCGAAGCTGGTGGCCCGTCACCTCGAGACCCTGGCCCTGATGGGCGAGCTGATCCGGACCGCCGACGGCCGCTGCGTAAATCGTCAACTTTCTTGACGCTGCACGAAGTCGCGCTCTTGACCGTCCGGGGGCGACCCGGTAGCGTGCGGGGCGGGTCGTCATTCTACACTAAAAACGGAGTCTTCCGCATGCGCCGCCTCCGCGTGTTCAGCCGGGCTCGCACCTGGTGCGCGCCGGTCCTGCTGCTGGTCGCGCTGTCGAGCTGTTCGACGCCGGACCGGCTGGCGGGGCCAGAGGCGCCGGACGCCACCCCGAACCCCCTGCTCGGCTCCGGTTCCGGCCTGCTGGGCACCGGAATCGGCGGTGGTCTGCTGGCCTGCCCCGCGCAGCCGGAAGCGCGCGCATCCCAAGAAATCGGACCGGCGGGCGGCAGCCTTCAGATCGGTCCGCACACGCTGGTGGTCCCGCCGGGCGCGCTGGCGGCGCCGGTGGTGATCTCCGCGGTGGCCCCGAGCGACCCCGTGGTGTCGGTCAGCTTCGCGCCCGAGGGGCTCGCGTTCGCCACGCCGGCCCGCCTCACGCTCAGTTACGCGCACTGTCCCCTGCTGCCGAGTCTCCTCCCCAAGCACATCGCCTACACGACGAACCTGCTGGAGATTCTCCAACTGCTGACCTCGGTGGACGATCTCCTGCACCGGAACGTGTCGGCGGGGCTCGATCACTTCTCGCGCTACGCGGTGGCCTGGTAAGCGGCGTGACGCAGGCTCCACGGGGCTCGACGGAAAGCTGGGTGGACACGGCCGCGCTCATGGACAGTGCGCGAATGTTCGAGCACACCGGGGCCCTGCGCGACGCCGAGGCAGCGTATGACGCGGTCATCGTCTCGGCGGCCAGACAGGACGAGCGTGCGGTCCTCACCGAGGCGTTCCGCCGCCGGGCCGTGCTGGCGCATCAGGCCGGCGACTCGGCGCGCGCCCGGAGCGGACTGCAGCAGAGCTATGCCATCGCCACCCTGCTGGGGGACGCTCGCCTGACCGCCGAGACGCTGAATACGCTGGGCGGGCTGGAGCTCGAGACCCGGAATCTGGCGGCGGCGGAGGCGGCGCTGGCCGAGGCGGCGTCACTTGCCAGGGACGACGCCGCGGTGCTGGCCCGCGTCTCACAGAACCTCGGCATCGTAGCGAACATCCGCGGCGACCACGCCGCGGCGGAGGCATGCTACGCCCGCTCGCTGGCGGCGTACGAGGCGCTGGAGGATGCCGAGGGCAGCGCCATCGCCCGGCACAATCTGGGCATGCTGGCGGCGGACCGGGGCGACTACGTCCAGGCGTCGGCGCATTTTCTGGCCTGCGAGCGTCTGGCCGAGACCAGCGGCAACGCGCACCTCGGCGCGCTGTGTCTGGTGAACCATGCCGAGGTGATGCTCGCCCTCGGCCGCACCAGCGAGGCCCGCGGCGCGCTCCGCGGCGCCGAGCGCGCCTTCGAGATGATCGAGGCACGCTTCGACGCGCCCGACGTGCTGCGGGTGATCGCGCTGTGCGATCGCGCGGATGGTCTGCTGCCGCAGGCGGAGGCCCGGCTGGTGCAGGCACGCGAGCTCGCCCGCCTGACCGATTCGCGTCTCACGGAGGCGGAGGTCGACCGCGACCTGGGCCGCCTGTACGCCGCGACCGGCCGGCTGACCCTGGCGCGTGCCGCCCTGCACGATGCCGAGCTGACGTTCGCCGCGCTCGGCGCGGTGGGCGACGCGGAAACTACCCGCCGGGAGCTGGCCGAGCTGACGGCAGGGAATCCGGCTGATGGTTGACTCGGGGAGATGAAAGTTTTAACGGACGACGGGTGACCCGCGGCTGTACCTTTGGAGCGATCCCATGTCCCCCGAGCGCATCCCCACCCTCATCGTCGACAGCCACGACGACCTCGGCCGTCAGATCGCGCGCCGGATCGCCGAGGTCATCCGCGCGCGTGAGGCCGCGGGCCGCCGCGCCGTGCTCGGCCTGGCTACCGGGTCCACCCCGATCGGCGCCTACCGCGAGCTGATCCGGATGCACCGCGAGGAGGGGCTCGGCTTCGCCAACGTGGTCACCTTCAACCTCGACGAGTACTACCCGATGGAGCCCGGGAGCATCCACTCCTACCATCGGTTCATGTGGGAGAACTTCTTCTCCCGGCTCGACATCCCGCGCGCAAACGTCCACATCCTCCGCGGCGACATCCCGCGCGAGGTGGTCGAGGCCGAGTGCCGGTGCTACGAGGATTCCATCCGCGCAGCCGGCGGGATCGACCTCCAGCTCCTCGGCATCGGGCGCACCGGGCACATCGGCTTCAACGAGCCCGGCTCCGGCGCCGAGAGCCGGACCCGGCTGATCACGCTCGACCTGGTGACGCGGCAGGATGCGGCGGCGGACTTCTTCGGCGAAGAGAACGTGCCCCGCGAGGCGCTGACGATGGGCGTAGCGACGATTCTCGAGGCGCGGGAGATCCTGATCCTCGCCACCGGCGAACACAAGGCGGCCATCGTGCGCCGGGCGGTGGAGGGCGAGGTGGATCACGAGATCGCCGCGACCTTCCTGCAGCGGCATCCGCACACCACGTTCTATCTCGACCGGGCCGCGGCGGCGTCGCTCACCCGGGTGGCGACGCCCTGGCTGCTCGGCGCCGTCGAGTGGACCCCTGACCTGGGCGTGCGCGCCGTCGTCTGGCTCTCGCACGAGACCGGCAAGGCCATCCTCAAGCTCACCCAGCGCGACTACGCCGAGCACCGGCTGTCCTCGCTGGTGGCGCGGCACGGCTCGCCGGGCGCGCTCAACGGCGTGGTGTTCAACGCGCTGGGCGCCCGGATCCGGGGCCGCTCCAAGCTCCCGCGCGACGAGCGGGTGATCTGCTTCTCGCCCCATCCCGACGACGACGTGATCTCGATGGGCGGGATCCTCCGCAAGCTGGTGGAGAACGACAACGAGATCACCGTCGCCTACATGACCAGCGGCAGCCTGGCGGTGTTCGACCACGACGTGCGCCGCCACCTGGATTTCATGCGGCGGCTGGCGGCGGAGCGGCACATCTCGGAGCCCGGGGTAGGCGACCTGGCCCGGCGGGTGGACGAGTTCCTGGCGCGGAAGCGTCCGGGCGAGGTGGACATCGCCGAGGTGCAGGACATCAAGCGGGTAATCCGGGAGACCGAGGCGGTGGCCGGGATCCGGACGCTCGGCCTGGACGACCGCGCCGCGCGGTTCCTCAACCTGCCGTTCTACCAGACCGGCACTGTCGAGAAGGCGCCAATCGGCCCTGCGGACGTGGCCATCGTGCGCGCGCTGCTCGAGGAGGTGGCGCCCGATCTCGTGTTCGTGGCCGGCGACCTGTCCGACCCCCACGGCACTCATCGGATGTGCAAGGAGGCCATCGAGCGCGCCCTGTGCGAGCACGTCGCCGCCGGTGGCCGGCGGCCGGAGATGTGGCTCTACCGCGGCGCCTGGCAGGAGTGGCCGGTAACCGAGGCCACCTGGCTGGTCCCGCTGTCCCAGGAGGAGCTCCGGCTCAAGATCCAGGCGATCTTCAAGCACCAGACCCAGAAGGACACGGCACCGTTCCCCGGGCCGGACGAGCGGGAGTTCTGGCAGCGGGTGGAGGCGCGGAACAAGGGGACCGCGGCGGAGCTGGACCGGCTGGGGCTGGCGGAGTACTTCGCGATGGAGGCGTATGTGGTGGAGGAGAGTCGCGACTCGCGACTTCCCTAGTCACTCCTGAACAACACCCGCACCCGCCCCTCATGCACCGCCTCCCGCTCCGGCGCCATCGCCGCCTTCCGCAGCACGCGCTGGGATGCGAGATGAGTGGGAAGGGTGAGCGCTACCAGCGAGGGCAGGCCCAGCCAGTCCCGTCCGATCGTGACGCAGGCCCGGGCGGCGTCGGTGGCCAGGCCGCGGCCCCAGAACTCGGGGAACAGCGCGTAAGCTAGCTCGACCTCGTCCGTCCCCTCGATATTGACGCTGCGGAGGCCGGCGCGGCCGACGACGCGGTCCGTTCCCGGGTCCCGCAGGATCCAGAGGCCGAAGCCGCGCTCGGTCCAGTGCGCCAGGTTGCGCGCGAGGTACGCCTCGGTCTCCGCGTCCGACCGCACACCGCCGAGCGTCGCCATGAGCCGCTCGTTCCGGTGCATGCTGCGGAGCACCGGGAGGTGCGCCTCGGTGAGGCGCTCGGCCCGGAGCCGGCGGAGGGAGAAGGAGCTCGGGGCCATCGCGTCCTCGGCGATGTCGGGCATGGCGGCGTGCCAGGCGTTGGGCGCTTCCATGGTCGTATCCATATCACTCTCGGTCGGGTTCGCCGTCGGAATCGCGGCGGACGATTGTTTCATATGCGAACACGAATAACACGGGCGGGACATAGCGGAAGCCCATCATCAGAGTTCGCAAGACGCTGCCGCAAGCCGACTTGAGCTCCTGCCAGCGGGGCGGGGCTGAACGGGCCGGCGTGTCCGAAGCGTCACGGAGCAGGAGGGCCGAGCAGGAGGTCTGGAAGAGGGTTGCCCCGTGCAGCGCTGACATGATGTACTCTCCGTGCTGGAATCAGTTCCGTTCGTGCCCTCCGATTCTGCATCCCAAGCGTCAAGCCGATCTCAAGTGGCGCGCGAATGTGACGGCGCTCACGTTGCGTACCCGCCCGACCGGCTTCAATATTGGGCGGGTACCAGTACCACCATCGGCGGCGGGACCATGACTGCGACTCTTTCCTGTCTGCACTGCGGCGGCGATCTCGGGTCCGGCGATCGCTTCTGCGCGCAGTGCGGGGCGGAGTCGCTCGCGTGCGTCTCCTGCGGCCAGTGGCTGCTGGCCACCGACCAGTCCTGTCCCCACTGCGGCACGCCGGCCGAGCGCGCCGTGCCCGCGGAGCCGTCCACCGCCGAACGCGATGCGCAGTCGCCCTGGGCCGAGATGATCGAGCGGCTC
>DASSBA010000066.1:0-1693 GCA_035699205.1 Gemmatimonadales bacterium | reverse complement strand
ATCTCGCTCACCGACCTCGTCGCCGACGTGCGCGCCCCCACGCCATCGGCGGCCGCCGAGCTCGCGCTGGCCGATCACCGCGAGGTGCGCCGCCAGGTGGATGATCTGGCCGCGCGGCTGGCCAGCGCCCTCGGCGGGCGGACCCGCCTCGGCACCGAGCGGCTCGAGCGCGCCGGCGACCGGCTGCAGGGTGCCATGGCCGCCCTGCTCGAGGGTCGGCGCCAGCAGCTCGCCCGGCTCGCGGCGCAGCTCGACGCCCTGAGCCCGCTCCGTGTGCTCCAGCGCGGCTACGCCGTCGCGACGGACCCCGACGGCCGCGTCCTCAAGCACCGGGCGGAATTCGCCCCCGGCACGCCCTTCACCCTGCGGGTGGCGGATGGCAGTATCCCCGCCCGCGTGGAGCCCCGATGACCAGCATCGCCGATGAGCTGACCCGGCTCGAGGAGATCGTCCGCCGGCTCGAGGCGGACGACGTGGAGCTCGACGCCGCCCTTGCCCTGTTCGAGGAGGGCGTGACCCGGCTCCGCGCCGCGCGCGAGCGGCTGGCCGCCGCCGACCTCAAGGTGCAGACCGTGCTGGAGGAGGCGGACGGGGAGCTGCGACTGCAGGATCTGGATGCGTAGGTCTCGCAGGAGCGCTCCCGCCACGAGTCACCCTGTGCGCAGCGAAGGGGGCATGCGTCGGGTCATGTCCCCTTCGCCGCGCTCAGGGTGAGTCCCGTGGGTGCTGGTTCGAGGGTGGATTCACCCCGAGCCGACGTCCTCCTGACCGAGGCCCGCGAGCGGACCGACGCGCTGCTGGCCTCGTGGGCCGGCCGCCTCCGCGAGGAGATCGGCGGCCGTCATGGCGAGGCGCTCGCGTACGCGCTCCGGACGCCCGGGAAGCGGGTCCGCGCGGCGCTCGTGCTGGCGGCCTACCGGTCCGTCGGGGGGTCGTCGCCCGGCATCGCCGGCGTGGCCGCGGCCGTCGAGACAGTGCACGCGTACTCCCTGGTGCACGACGACCTCCCCTGCATGGACGACGACGACCTCCGCCGCGGCCGCCCCACCACCCACCGCCAGTTCGACGTTCCCACGGCCACGACGGTCGGGTTCCTGATGGTCCCGATCGCGGCCCGGGTGCTCGCCTCGGCAGCCGAGGCGCTGGAGCTGCCGGCCGCGACCCTGGGCCGGATGGCGTCCGAGCTGTTCCAGGCGGGCGGGATCGAGGGGATGGTGGGCGGGCAATGGCTCGACCTCGAAGCGGAGCGGCGCACCCTGACCCTGCCCCAGCTCATGGAGGTGCACCGCGGGAAGACCGGGGCACTGATCCGTGCCTCCTGCACCCTCGGGGGCATCGCGGCGGAGGCGGCGCCGGCCGAGGTCGAGGCGCTGACGGCGTTCGGCGAAGACGTCGGGCTCGCCTTCCAGATCGCGGACGACGTACTCGACTGCACCGGCACCAGCGAGGAGCTCGGCAAGACGGCGGGCCGCGACGCGCTCCTCGCCAAGTCCACCTACGTGGGGCTGCTGGGCGTCGCGGGGGCTCGGCGGGAGGCCGCGCGGCTGGCGGCGCGGGCGGTCGAGCACCTCGGGCGGGCGGGGGTCCCGACGTCGGCGCTCGCGGCACTGGCTGGATATATTGCGAGCAGACAGTCGTGAGTCGTGAGTCGTGAGTCGTAGGATCTCCCACACGCCTTACGACTCATGACTCA
>DASSBA010000065.1:0-75044 GCA_035699205.1 Gemmatimonadales bacterium | reverse complement strand
CCCGACCCGGACTTTCCGCTGCCGCCCGGGCCGTTCGTCGCCGCCGGCTACGACCACTCCTGCGCCATCACCGTCGGCGGCCCGACGCTGTGCTGGGGCCTCAACGAATACGGCCAGGTGGGCGACGGGTCCGCGGCCAATCGTGCCTCGCCGGTCACGGTCGCCGGCGGGCATGCCTTCGCGGCCGTCACCGCCGGCCTCCGCCACACCTGCGCCCTCGATACCGGAGGCGCGGCCTGGTGCTGGGGCGACGACACCTATGGCGAGCTGGGCGACGGCACCCACTCGCGGAGCGCGACGCCGGTGGCGGTGGCGGGTGGGCTCGAGTTCGCCTACCTCAAGGCCGGCGAGCTCTCGACCTGCGGCGTCACGTCGGCAGGCACCGGCTACTGCTGGGGCGACAACGAGTATGGCCAGTTGGGCGACGGCACCACGACCGGCTCCAACGTGCCGGTGAAGATCGCGTTCCAGCCGTGAGGCGGGTCGGCGCAGCCAAGGGGAAGGACCTGCTCAGCGGGGTTCGGACACCGGCGGAGCAGCGTCCCGCCGTGCGAGCGAAGGATGAGGGCCCCGAGCGGGACCCGGCACATCCTGCGGAATGTCCGCCCCTTGCCATCCTCCCGCCGCCGAGACGAACGTATGGGCATGGCCGCGGCGTCTGTCATCCCTCGCTCCCCGTCGCCGGCCAGGAAACCGCCATCCCCACCTGTCACTCGGCGGCGCCCGCCGTCGTCATATGATAGGAGAATGACCACGGTGAGCTCTCCCGCCGCCCCGGGGATCGAGCATGCAGTTGACCCTCCTGGAATCCGACCGCCGCTTCTTCCGCTCCGCCGAATGGGCCGCGCTGAGCATCGTGGCGCACCTGGGCCTCCTGTGGGCGGCCCTGGCCTCCACCAGCGGCGGCGTCCCGCTCCCGCGCACCGAGCGCGACGCCCGCGTCTTCTTCCTCCTTCCACCCGACCGGGTGCCCGCCTCCGAGCGCCAGGCCGACCTCCCCCGCGCCGGCCGGCTCGGCGCCGGCTTCGAGGAAGGCGGGCTTCCCGGCCCCGGCGAGGGGCCGGCCTTCCACATCACCGCCTCCCGCGCCCGCCGGCCGGGCGCGCGCAGCGGCGCCCGGCTCCCCGACCTGCCCATCCAACCCACCCTGTTCCTGCCCGACAGCGTGTACAGCGCCCTCCAGGTGGACCAGATGGTGGAGCGGTTCGAGGGGAGCGCGGCGCCGGTCTATCCGCCGGAGCTCATGCTGCGGGGCATCGAGGGCCAGGTCGAGGCAACCTACGTAGTGGACACGGTGGGCCGGGTGGACACGTTCACCGTTCAGGTGCTCCGAAGCGACCATCCCCGGTTCACCGAATCCGTCCGGACGGCGCTGGCCGACACCCGGTTCCGGCCGGCCAGGCGGGCCGGCAAGGCGGTCCGGCAGTTGGTGAAGCAGCGCTTCCGGTTCCAGATCGCGCCCGGCTCGCGTCCGGCCGGGAGCGGGAGTTGACGCGCCGCCGCGCTTCCCGCCGGACACCCGAGTCACCCTGAGCGCAGCGAAGGGGGCATGATTGGGGTCATGCCCCCTTCGCTGCGCTCAGGGTGACTCAGGATGACCGCATCAAGCAAGCTCCGGAACCCGCCCTACTTCGCCAGCTCCCGCACCAGCCGATTCCAGAACTCCCCCGCGTCATGAAACGCCTTGACCCCGATCCGCTCGTCCCGCCCGTGGGCGCGGATGTCGTCGATCACATCGAACACCGCGCTCACCCCGTAGGTCGGAATCCCCTGACCGCGGACGTAGCTGCCGTCGGTCGCGCCGGTCGACATCTCCGGCACCACCACCGCGCCGGGCCACATCCGCGCCACCAGCCGCTCGATCGGCTGCATCACGTCGGCCCGGAGCGGCGACGCCGGACCCGGCGGCGCGGAACGCTCGACCGCGGTCACGTGGATGGCGGTGTCGGCCAGCACGCGCTCGAGCGCGGCCTGCACCCCGCCGAGCGCCTCCCCCGGCAGCACCCGGCAGTTGACCGTGGCAACCGCCGATTGCGGGAGCGCGTTGTCCGCGTGCCCCGCCGCGAGCCGGGTGGCGACACAGGTGGTGTGCAGCAGCGCGTTGTAGACCGGCTCGGCGGCGGAGAGCCGGCGCGCCGCGGCGGTGTCGCCCGCCGCGGCGGCCCGCATGTCGCGGCCGACGGCCGGCGGGGCGCCGGGCGCGCTCCGCTCGAAATAGCTGCGCGTGGTTTCGTTGAGCCCTACCGGAAAGTCATGGTGCGCCAGCCGGAGCAGGCCCTGGCTCAGCCGGTAGATCGCGTTGCCCGGCATCGGCACCGAGCTGTGTCCCCCGGGGCTCGTCGCTTCCAGGTGATAGGTCTGGTAGACCTTCTCCGCCGTCTGTACCGAAAACGCCACCGGCTTGCCATCCCGCAATTCGCCGCCGCCGGCATCGGTGTTGAGCGCGTACGCCGCATCGATCAGGTCGCGATGCTCGGCGAGCAGTCCCTGGATGGATGCGCTGGCCGTCTCCTCGTCACCGGTGAGCGCGATGATCAGATCGCGCGACGGCGTCCATTTCTCCCTTCGCCAGCGGATGAAGTTGGCCACCAGGATGGCATCGCCCGCCTTGTTGTCCAGCACCCCGCGCCCGTAATACCACCCGTCGAGCTCACGGAAGACGAACGGGTCGAACGACCAGTCCTCCCGCCGCGCCGGCACCACGTCGAGATGCGCCAGCATCAGGATCGGCTTGCTGGTGCTCCCCGCCTTCCCGCGATACCGCGCGACCAGCGCGAAGGTGCCCCGCGGCACCTCGATCACCTTCACGTCCGCGGCGGGGAAGCCCGCGGCCAGCAGCCGGTGCGCCATGGCGTCGGCCGCCCGCCGCGTGTTCCCCGCGGAATCGGTGGTCGGGATCTCGACCAGTTGCTCGAGGATGGTCGTGGCGAGGCTGTCGGTGCCCGGCCCGGACTGGGCCGGAAGCGAGGTCACCGGCGCGGCGAAACCCAGGGAGGAGAGGAGGAGGGCGGAGCGAATCCGGGAGAGCACGGGGGACTCGGCGTCAAGGTGAGGGCGGCAGCTCGCCGAGCGCGTCCAGATCGGCCAGATCCTTTTGCCGCCCCGACTCCCGCTTGGGGACGCAATCTAATTGTTGCGCGCGCGGTGTGGGTGGAGGCTCGGCCAGGTCGTGCGGGTCTTGCAGCAGCCGGACGAAATTGCTACTCTGAGAGTGCGCGGTGATTTCCTCGACTTGACCGGCCGCGCACCGGACTCGTCCGGCACTCCACCGTCTAAGTCGCGGCAAGCGGCCTGCGACTCCACATCGTGGGCCGCTTTGCGTTGGAGATGTTACACCCCTTGGCCGCTCCCGTTCCGGCGGCCAGCATGCAGAGTGCGGCGAGAGTTCCGGCTCCCCGACCCGCACGCCAGACCGTCGCCCTCGACGGTGGCCCCGCCGGCCGGCCCGCTTTCGGGCCGGAGCCATGCGCGAATGGGACGGCACGTCCATCGAAAGGGCCGCTCATGTCCGCGAATCCCGTTCTGCCGCGCCCGCGCGTTTGGCAGCGCCTCGGCTCCCGCCGAGTCTCGAGCCGCGGGAGCAGACCATGACCACGGATGGGGTCGGGAGCGATCTGTTGATGATCGCCCAGGTGGCCCTCCTGCCGGTGTGCTGGTGGGCCGCCGGGCGAATCGGCGAGTGGCTGGCGGTGTGGCTCGAGCGCTGGTACGGTCGCACGGCCGGCCGAGCCGACCGGGAGCACCGCGACCGGCCGTTCCCGTTCCGGCGCTGATGCGCGTTGCCGCCGCCTATGGTGGCGGATGGCTCCCCCTTGCCATCCTCCCGCCGCCGAGACGAACGTATGGGCATGGCCGCACCTCTCTACTTCACCGCCGACATGGTCCGCGCGATGCCGGACGACCTCATCGACGACGTCGCCAGCGGTGTCCTGGCTCTCCGGACGGCGCGGCGGCCGTCCGGCTGAGGTAATCGATGAAACGACCCACCCGCATCCTGGCCGCGGCCGGAGCCCTGCTGGTGCTCCTGCTCGCGCTGCTCCTGGTCCTGCCGCTGCTCTTCCGCGACCGGATCGCCCAGCGCGCCAAGCTGGAGGCCAACCGGAACCTGAACGCCCGGGTGGACTGGCGCGACACCGGGCTCGGCTTCTTCCGGAACTTCCCCAACCTCACCCTCACGCTCGACGATCTCACCGCCGCCGGCGTGGGCCGGTTCCAGGGCGACACCCTCGCCGCGGTGCGCCATCTCCGGGTGGTGCTGGATCTGGCCAGCGTGCTCGGGAACCTCACGGCCGGCCGGCCCATCGTCGTCCGCGCCGTCGAGCTCGACCAGCCGCGTCTCTCGCTCATCGCGCTCGAGGACGGCACCGCCAACTGGGACATCACGAAGAAGGTCCCGGCGGCGGAGCCCCAGGCCGCATCGAAGCCGATCGCGATCAGCCTCAGGCGGTTCGAGATCAGCGACGGCGCCGTCGCGTTCGACAACCGGAAGTCGAAGCTCCAGGCGTCGCTCAGCGGCTACAACCAGTCGCTCTCCGGCGACTTCAGCCGGGACCTGGTCGGCATACGGACCAAGGCCGATGCCGACACGGTGAGCGTCACCTTTGCCGGTATCCCCTACCTCAACCGGGTCGCGCTCGGCCTCACCGCCGACGTGCAGGCGGACCTCGCGAAAAAGGTCTACACCCTGAAGGACACCGAGCTCCGCCTCAACGACCTCAGGCTCGCCGCCACCGGCTCGGCGAGTACGGCCGGCAGGAACCTCGGGCTCGACCTCGCGTTCAACGCGCCGGACACGAAATTTCTGAGCATCCTCTCACTGGTACCCGCCGTCTACGCCCACGACTTCGACAAGGTGAAGACGTCGGGCACCTTCGCCGTGAACGGCCGAGTCAAGGGCGAGTACGGCGACAGCGCCTTCCCGTCCTTCGCGTTGAACGCCAAGGTGGACAACGCGGCGTTCCAGTATCCCGATCTCCCGCTCCCCGCGCGGGACATCGTCATGGATCTCTCGCTGACCAACCCCGGCGGCAGCGCCGACAGCACCCTGGTGAAGCTCGATCGCTTCCACCTGCTGGTCGGCCGCAACCCGGTCGACGCCAGGATGGTGCTGCGGACGCCCGTGTCGGATCCCGACCTCGACCTCCGCGTCAAGGGCAAGGTCGACCTCGCCGACGTGCGCCGCACGCTCAAGCTCGAAGGGATCGACCAGCTCGCCGGGACCGTGGCCGCGGACGCGCTGGTGCGCACCCGGATGTCGTTCATCGACAGGAAGCAGTACGACAAGGTCGCGGCCAGCGGCACGGTGGACATCGGCAACCTCACCGTGAAGGGCAAGGCCCTACCCAAGCCCCTCGCGATCCGGCAGGCGTCGCTCCGGCTGGCGCCGGAGCGCGCGGAGCTCCGGTCGTTCCAGGGCTCCATCGGCAGCAGCGACGTGCAGGCGTCCGGGACGCTCGAGAACCTGCTCGCCTTCGTCATGCGGGACGATACGCTTCGCGGGACCGCGACGGTGAAGAGCAACCGGTTCAACCTGGACGAATGGCGGTCCGGCGAGGGCGATCTCCAGATCATCCCGGTGCCCCCGAAGATCGATTTCGGCCTGGACGCGACCGTGGCGGAGCTGACCTACGACAAGCTGAAGATGAGCAACGCGCGTGGCCGGCTCCGGGTCAAGGACCAGCGCGTCACGCTGGAAGACTTCCGGATGAACACGCTGGGCGGAGAGATCGGGGTGACCGGCTTCTACGAGACGACCACTCCGGCCAAGCCGACGTTCGACGTCGGCCTCAAGCTCACGAAGCTGGACATTCCCTCGGCCTTCCAGGCCTTCACCACGGTGCAGATGCTGGCCCCGGTCGCCAAGTACGCGGTCGGGAAATTCTCCACCGACCTGCACGTGAACGGCGCGCTGGGCAAGAACATGATGCCGCTGTTCCCAGCCCTTAGCGGGAAGGGCTCGCTGCAGACCTCCGAGGTGGTGTTGAAGGATTTTCCGGCGCTGGAGAAGGTCGTGGACGTGACCAAGCTCCGGTTCCTGGACAATCCGGCGCTGGATGCCCTTCGCGCCGCGTTTCAGATCCGGGACGGCCGGCTGTTCGTCCAGCCGTTCGACGTCAAGCTCGGCGGGACCACGATGACGGTGTCCGGCTCCAACGGGTTCGATCAGTCGCTGCAGTACACCCTGGGCCTCGAGGTTCCCCGCTCCATGCTGGGCGGCGAGGCGAACCAGGCGATCGCCGGCCTGGTGTCCAAGGCAGGCCAGGCCGGCGTGGACCTGAGCGCCGCGCCCCGGATTCCGCTGGCCATCCAGCTCGGCGGCACGGTGACGAGCCCGTCGGTCAAGGCCGACGTGGGCACCCTCACGTCGTCGGTGGCGAAGGGCGCGGAGCAGGCGGTGCGCGAAGCCGCCACGGAGAAAGTGTCGGCCGCGGCGACGCGGCTGGTGCAGGAAGCGGAGCAGCGGGCCGCGGCCATCCGCCAGGAAGCCCGAACGCTGTCGGAGAAGGTGAAGGGAGAGGGCTACCAGCAGGCTGACGCGCTGACGGCGCAGGCCTCCAATCCGATCCTCAAGGCCGCCGCCAAGCCCGCCGCCGACCAGCTCCGGAAGCAGGCGGACAGCAAGGCCGCGGACATCGTCCGCGAGGCGAATCAGCGGGCCGACAGTCTGGTGGCGCAGGCACGGCGACAGGCGGAGCAGACGTCGGGGGCGAAGTAGGCGGCTCGGCCGGGACGTTCGCCGGTTCGTACGATGGCGGCGCTCGTCCCGCCGCTCGCGAGCGTGACGTCTACACCTCGTTCGCTCCCACCGGATCACCCTTGAGGCCCCGCCGACCAGGTAGAATCGGCCCCGCTACGGCGCGCGCCTCGCCGCCGGCGGCGCCGGCACGATCTGCCCCGCATCTTCGAGCACGATCTCCACCCGCCCGCGGTATCGTACGATGGCCCCGTGCACGCCCACCCGCCGCCCCACCAGCGAGTCCAGCCCCGCCGTCCACGGGGGCGCCGGTGCGAGCGCCACCGCGGTGAAAGTCTGGTGCGGGTAGTCGGCGCCGAAGTTGAGATAGACGGTGCCCTTCTTCGACCGGAAGACCGCCGCGACGGTGCCCACCACCGTGGCCGTCTCGCCGAGGTGCGCCGCGGCTTCGCAGTCGCGGTAGACGCCCGGGACGGATGGCGAGGTGGCGTCGGTGGCGGGGCGGTAGTCCGCCAGCGCGTCGTTGAGGACCTTCGCCAGCCGTACACCGCCGGCGATGAGAGCGTGGTCGATGATCGGCCGGTTGGCGCGGACGTAGGCCCGGTCGATGCGGCCGTCGAGCGGGAGCCGGTAGGCGTGCTCCACCGCGATCCGGTGGCCCTCCATCGCCCAGTCAACCACCGTACCGCGCTCGAGCGCTCTCAGGTCGAGAGACTTCATCCGCCGCCGCAGGTACTCCACGTATTCCGCCTGGCCGACGACCGACGAGTCGATGAGCTCGCCGTCCCACACCTTGTGCAGGTCGGTCGCGTGCCCCAGGAAAATCACCGCCCTCGAGTTGCCGCCGCGGTCGTCATTATCGGCGACATGGAGCGGTTGGTGCAGGTCGCCCATGAAGTGGATCAGGAACCTGAGCGCCTCCGCGCGCTCCGCCGGCGACGCGGCGCCATCCGCCAGCACCCGCCGCTCGCGCTCGATGGCCGCGATGATGCACTGCCCGCGCGGGCAGTGCCGCGCGGGATCGTAGGCAGTGTCGGCCAGCGGGATGTTGACGTAGTGGAGCCGGTCGGCGTCGTGCCGGTACTGGCGGATGTTGTCCGCCCACACCGACGCGTCGGCGAGGTTCTGGCCACCGAGGATGTCGCGCACGGCCGCGCGGGTGTGCGGCGTCAGCCGCGGCTCGGCCAGGCGGGCGACGACCCGGTGGCCCAGGTCCCACCAGCGGGCGTGGGTGGTGCTCGGCGCGTGCGGCGGGGCGGCCGAGAGAAGCGTGGCGAACGCGAGCGGCATGAATACGCGATGGGCGCGGGGCATCGGAGCGCAAGGTAAGGGAGCACTTCTCCTGCGCAAATCAGAGGTGATCGCGTCCCGCTGTGCGGCAGAAGGAAGACGCCCTGACCGGCGGGCGACTTAGGGTGAAGGATGGCCGCCCCTTGCCATCTCCCTGCCGCCGAGACGAACGTATGGGTATGGCCGCCCCGATTTACTACACCGCCGACCAGGTCCGCGCGATGCCGGACGACGGCAACCGCTACGAAGTGGTCTACGGCGAGCTGCTGGTGACGCCGGCGCCCCGCGTTTGGCACCAGCGCCTCGTGCTGCGCCTCGCCGCTGCGCTCGAGACCTACCTGGCCAGTCATCCTGCGGCGGGCGTCGCATTCACGTCGCCCGCCGACATCTCCTGGGGCCTGGACGTCCTGGTGCAGCCGGACGTGTTCGTGGTCGCGCAGGACGAGGCACGCACGCTCACCTGGAGCCGCATGCGCACGCTGCTGCTCGTGGCCGAGGTGCTGAGCCCGTCCACGTCCAAGGGCGACCGCTTCCTCAAGCGCCTGCGCTATCGCGAAGTCGGTGTCCCGCTCTACTGGGTGGTGGACGGCGATGAGCGGTCGGTCGAGGCCTGGACCCCGAGCGATGAATTCCCGCGTTTCGAGCGCGAGCGGCTCATCTGGCATCCGCCGGGCGCGCGCGAGCCGTTCACGCTCACACTCGACCAGTTGTTCCGGTCGGTTTGACCGTCCCCGTGGCTCGGAGAGGTCCCGGGTCTCCTACCGTGACTCCGCCGTCAACCGCGCCAGCCCCTCCTTCGCTTCCGTGACGTACGGCTGCAGCTCCGGATCCGCGTGCCGCCACACGTCCGCCACGCGCTGGTAGGCGTCGGCCGCCTTCTGCCGTTGGTCCAGCCGCTCGGCCACGCGGCCGCGCTCGAGCGTCCACAGGACCTCGCTCGGCGCGGCCAGCGGGAACTCCCAACGGTCGAGCAACGTCCCTGCCTTCCGGTCCTCGTGCCTTGCCGCGAGCAGGCGAGCCAGGGTCACGCTCTCGAAGTAGCAGATCGGGCAGAGCGAGTCCGGCAGTGCCTCGAGCCGGCGCACGGCGTCGGCGGTGTCGCGCCGGACGAGTGCCAGATAGGCCTGCGCCGCCAGCGACGTGTAGAGCCCGAAATCGCGGTCGGGTCCGGCCGGTGCCCCGCGGGCCAACGAGTCGCTGCGGCGCTCGATTCCGCGCAGGGTCGCGGTGTCTCCCCGCGCCGCCCACCAGGGCAGGGTGATGGCCATGCCGGCTGCCGGACCGCCGGCGGCGAACCCGTGAAACCTGCGCTCCGCGCTGTCCGGAGTGGTGGGACTCAGGAGCGCCGCCTCGACCAGGTACGGCGGAATCACATCGGGATTCCGGAACAGGAGCTTTGCGGCCTCGCGCAGGTGGCCCCGATACAGAAGCTCACGGCCGAGCGACACCTCGCGCATCGAACGGCTCAGCCAGGGCGCATCGCCCTCCGGGGCCGCCGCGAGCGCGCGCGCGACGGCCACCGCCGATTCCGCCGAGTCGGCCGCATGATCCAGCGCCAGTTCCGCGTCACGCAAGGCGGATGGCGGCGCTTCGCGCACCAGGCGCTCGGCCGCCGCCGCTGTCGTGCCCGGGTCCATGAGCCGGTCCGCCAGCCGGATCCCCGCGGCGGCCGCGTCGGTGGGTTGCAGCGCGAGATAGCGCCCGGCATACCGGCGTCCCGCCTCGGGGCCGTCGAGCCAGAGGGCGAGCTCGACCGCGTGGATGTACGAGGGCGCGAACGAGGAGTCGAGCTGGATGGCGCGATCGAACGCCTCCAGCGCCTCGCGGGGCGGGGTACCGAGTCCCCAGTGGAAGCGGGCCTCGCCGAGGACGTACCACGACTCGGCGTCGTCGGGGTACCGCCGCGTGAGGTCCTCCGCGATCGCGTGCACTCGCCGGAGCGCCGTCCAGCTCACCCTCGGCACCGACCCGTACAGCGCGGACAGAAGCGAGTCGGCCGTCACCAGCAGGCTGTCCCGCGGCGCGAGCCCGTGATTCAGCGCGCCGGCCCGGAGCGCCTGCGCCAGGGAGACCGAATCGAACGCCGAGTGCTGCCAGCCCAGCACCTGGCTCGAGCGCCAGAGCGCGAGCGGGAACGTGGTGTCGAGAGCAATCGCCTCGTCGTACGCGGCCTGCGCCGAGTCCCACGACGCCCGCCGGAACCACTGCTCCCCGCGGAGGAAGGCCTTGAGCGCGGGCAGCGAGGTGGAGCCCATCGAAGTCGCCCGGAATACTCCGATGCGGCGGGTGCGCCCCAGCTCGCGCAGCAGGCGCACGGTGAGCGAGTCGGCCAGGCGGTCCACCCGGTTCACACCGTCGCGCAGCTCGATCTCGGCCAGCGGGCGGTTCTCCGCCACGTCGAAGGCGGTGGCCGTGAGCCGTGCGGAATCGGGCCCGGCGCCGATCAGGCTGCCGAACACGACGAGCCGCGCCCCGGTGCGCCGGCCAAGCGCGATGGCGGAGGGAGGGTCGGCGCGGCCGCTCCAGCGGCGGATCACCGCCGTGGACGGCACGCTTCGCACCGGACCCGCGCCATCGAGATTGCGCGAGAGCACGTCCACCAGCCCCTCGCGCCAGAGCGAGAGCCTCGCATCGGGCACATCGAAGGGCGCGACCGCCACCAGGTCGGGATCGAGCGTGGGGGTGCCGCGCGAGTGCCGCACGGCGAGCCAGCCCGCCACGAGCACCGCAAGGCAGGCGCCGAGCGCGGGGAGCGCGAGCCGGCGCGGTATCGCGAGCTTCCTCCGCGCGGGGCGCGCCGGCGGGAGGGCAGCTCCGATGCTGGTGGCCACGCCACCGGCCGGCGTGCTGAATGACTCCAGCGTGTGGAGCAGCTCGCCCGCGCTCTGCCACCGGTCGGCCGGGCGCTTCTCCAGGCAGCGCATGAGCACCGCCGTGAGCGCGGGCGGCACGCTGGGCCTGAGCTCGGCGAGCGGCGGCGGCGCCTGCATCAGGTGGGCGGCCACGACCGCCTGCGCCGACGGGCCGGTGAACGGCGGGCGGCCCGCCAGGATCTCGTAGCCGAGGACTCCAAGCGCGTAGATGTCGGCGCGCTGATCGGTGTGCGGATCGGCGGCGACCTGCTCGGGAGCCATGTACGCCGGCGTGCCCAGCGCGAGGCCGGTGCCGGTGATGGAGGACTCCCGCGCGTCGTCGAGCGCCTTGGCGACGCCGAAGTCGGTGACCAGCGCGTGCCCGGCGGAGAGCAGCACGTTGTCGGGCTTGATGTCGCGGTGGACCACGCCGTGCCGGTGGGCGTAGGCCAGCGCGTCGGCCACGTCGCGCAGGACACGCAGCGCCTCGGGCACGGGCAGCTCGCCCTCCCGCGCCAGCCTGGCGCGGAGCGATTCGCCCTCGACCAGCGGCATGGAGTAGTACAGCAGCTCGCCCGCGCCGGCCGCCTCGGGCACCCGGCCGGCGGCGAGCAGCGGGACGATGTGGGGGTGCTGGAGCGAGGCGGCGAGCTGAATCTCACGGCGGAAGCGGTCCGCGCTCACGGCGGCCGCCAGCTCGGGCGGGAGCAGCTTGATGACGACCTTGCGGCCGAGGCTGGTCTCCTCCGCCACGAACACACGGCTCATGGCGCCGCCGCCCAGCTCGCGCTCGAGGGTGTAGCGGCCGGCCAGCGCAGCCCGCAGACGTTCGAGCGTATCGGTCAGGCGGAGGCTCCGGAGGGGGATGCTCTAGGCTAGCGACGTCGGCGGCGAGGGGCCAGAGGAGGACGAACGGTGCGCGCCACTCGCTCAAGACGATTCTGCCGCCGCCGTCCGGATGTCCACCGCGATCGCCCGCCACTTCCCCTGCGCGAACCTCAGGTAGCTGAGGCCGAACCGGGTCGCGTGACCCGCCAGGATGGCCAGCCAGATGTGCATCGGCTGCAGCGTGCCGGTCTGCTGGATCACGTAGCAGATCCCGAGCGGCAGCAGGACCTGCGACACGATCGAGATGTAGAGCGGGCTCCTGGTGTCGCCGGTGCCCTGCAGGCCGCCGGTGTAGGTCAGGGCCGCGGCGATGAAGAGGCCGGAGACGCTGAGGATCCGGAGCAGCCCGGTACCGATCTCGACGACGGCCGGCTCCTGCATCCCGAACACCGCGAGGAGCTGGCGGGGAATGAGGTAGAACGCCACCCCCACGCAGGCGGCGCCGGTCACGCCGATCCGCGCCGCGATGTGCACCGCGCGGGCCGTGCGGTCGGGACGGCCCGCGCCCAGGTTCTGGCCGGCCACCGCGGCGGCCGCGCCCATGAGGCCGATGCTGGTCCAGGTGACGAACGAGAAGAGCTGGTTGTACGACACCGCGAACGCCGCCTGCGCGGCGGCGCTCCGGGCCAGCGAGCCGATGTACGCCAGCAGGAACACGCCCCCGACGTTCATCGCGATGCCCTGGATCCCGGCCGGCAGGCCGAACCGGAACAGCTCCCGGATGATCCCCCAGTCGGGGCCGTAACCGTGCCCGCGCGGAAACCGCACCACCCAGCCGCCGCGCCAGAGCCGCACGAGCGAGTAGAGCGCGACGAGGCCCGAGGCGATCGCGGTGCCCATGGCGGCACCCGCGGTCCGGAACGCCGGGATCGGACCCAGGCCCCGGATGAGCACCACGTTGCAGGCGATGTTCAGCACCGTCAGGACGACGCCCAGGCGCATGGGAGTGCGCGCGTCGCCGGCCGAGCGGAGCGCGCCGCCCAGCATGAAGAAGATCAGCATCCCCGTGCTGGTCAGGAACATGATGCGGAGAAACGGGAGCGCCTCCGCCTGCACCGCGGGCGCGGCGTTGACGAAGTCGAGCAGGGAAGGCGCCAGGAAATAGCCGGCCGGCGCCAGCACCAGCACCGCGATCCCGACGGCGGTGATGAATGCCTGATAGACCGTGCGGTCCACCTTGTCCCGGTCGCCCGCGCCCGCGAAGCGCGACACCAGCACGCTCATCCCCGTGAACAGCGACGAGACGAAGATGACGACGGCGATGAAGATCTGGTTCGACACGCCGATGGCGGCGTTGCCGGTGTAGCCCACGATGTGCCCCACCAGGACCTGGTCCACCAGACTCTGCAGGCCGCCGATGATGTTCACCAGCATGGTGGGCCACGCCAGCCGCCAGACCGCCCGGGCGAGCGGCCCCTCGACGATGCTGCGGTCGTATTCCGGGGCGGTGGCGACTGGCATGGCAGGCGCAATCTATCCTCGGCAGGCTCGCGCAGTCTTGCCCGCCCCGCCCACGTGGGTCATAGTATCGGTCCGGCGTGAGTGCGCCGAGCGCGCAGCCGCGAGCACCCAACCTCTACCCCGGGAGGAACCCGTGTCTGTCGATCGCACCCGCGCGGCCATGTCCCGCTATTGGGATTCCGACCACCGTGACGTCGGGATGATGGCCGAGGACGTAGTTTTCACCCACATGGCGACCGGCGACGAGCACCGGGGCCCCGACGCGGTCCGCCGGATGCTGGACTACATGTACCGCCAGGCGTTCGACGCGAAGGCGGAGATCAAGAGCCGGATCTTCGGCGACAGCCAGGCGGTGCTGGAGGCGGAGTTCGTCGGGAAGCACATTGGCGAGTTCGCCGGGATCCCGGCCACCGGCCGCCCCGTTCGGGTACCGTTCTGCGTGGTGTACGACCTCGAGGCCGGCAGGATCACGCGCGGCCGGGTCTATATGGAACTGCCGGTGCTCATGCGCCAGCTCGGCCTGGCCGGGGCGGTGGGCGCCTGACCCCGGGTGATGGAGACTACGAGCCATGCCCACCGACGTCGATATCGCCTTCCCCATACTCGGCTCGCGCGACCTCGCCGCCCTCACCTCCCGCGGCCACCCGCGCGACGTCCGGGCCGGCGAGATCCTCTACCAGGCCGGCGGCACCGACGTCCGCTTCTACGTCGTGCTCGAGGGGCGGCTCGAGATCGAGGACGCCTCGGGCGACACGTCCCGCATCGTCGCCCACGTCGGCCCCGGCCAGTTCACCGGCGAGGTCAATACGATGGGCAGCCGGGCCACGCTGGTCACCGCCCGGGTCGTGCAGGACGGCCGCGTGGCCGAGCTCGACGCCGCCGAGCTGCGCCGGGCGGTGGACGAGCTGCCCGAGCTGGGCGAGACCATCATCAAGGCGTTCCTCACCCGGCGCGATCTGCTGCTGAGCTCGGGGTACGCGGGCGTCAAGATCGTCGGCTCGCGCTTCTCCCCTGCCGCCCACCGCCTCCGCGACTTCGCCACCCGGAACATGGTCCCCTTCACCTGGATCGACCTCGAGGCCGACGAGCGGGCCGACGCGCTGCTGCGCCAGTTCGATATCTCGCCCGCGGACACACCGGTCGTGATCTCGCGCAGCGGGGCACTCAGGAAGAATCCCTCGCTCGAGGAGTTCGCCCGCTGCGCCGGGCTGACCTCCGCGGTGGAAGAGGACCGCGTCTACGACCTCGTCGTGGTGGGCGCCGGTCCGGCCGGGCTCGCCGCTTCGGTCTACGCGGCCTCCGAGGGGCTCGACGTGCTCACCGCCGACGCGCTGGCCGCCGGCGGCCAGGCCGGCACCAGCTCGCGGATCGAGAATTACCTCGGCTTCCCGGCCGGGATCTCGGGCACGGAGCTGACCCGGAACGCGCTGCTGCAGGCCCAGCGGTTCGGCGCCAACGTCACGGTGCCCTGCGTCGTGCGCGCGCTGGGGCTCGACGGCGGCGACCGGGTCGTCACCCTGGGCGACGGCACCCGCGTCCGCACCCGCTGCGTGCTGGTGGCGAGCGGCGTCGAATACCGGAAGCTCGACGTGCCCCGCTTCGCCGAGTTCGAGGGCGCGGGCATCTACTACGCCGCCACCGAGATGGAGGTGCGGCTCTGCCGCGGCGAGGACGTGGTGGTGGTGGGCGGCGGCAACTCGGCCGGCCAGGCGGTGGTCTACCTCGCGCGCGGCGCCCGCCGGGTGCACCTGCTGGTGCGGGCAAAGGAGCTCGGCGCCGGCATGTCGCGCTACCTGGTGGACCGGATCCAGGGGACGGAGAACGTGGCCGTCCACCTCGGCACCGTGGTCACCGGCCTCGAGGGCGACGGGCGGCTGCGCGAGGTGCGCGCCCGCACCGGAGCGGGAGAGGACCTTACCTTCGCGAGCAGCTCGCTGTTCCTCTTCATCGGCGCCGACCCCAACACCGACTGGCTCCGCGGCTGCGTGGCGCTCGACCGCAAGGGCTTCGTGCTCACCGGCCCCGCGCTCCCGCCGGATGCCCGGGCCGACGGGCGGTGGCGCTTCGCGGGGCGCACACCGTTCCTGCTCGAGACCAGCCTGCCCGGCGTGTTCGCGGCCGGCGACGTGCGGAGCGGCTCGGTGAAACGGGTGGCCTCGGCGGTGGGTGACGGGTCGATGTCCGTGAGCTTCGTGCACGCGCACATCCAGCGGCCGGTGTGAGCCGCGCATCCCCGCTCGTGAGCCGCGGACTGGCGCTGTACTTCCTGTCCGCCTTCGGTTCGATGACCAGCTTCTACCTCTTGCTCTCGGTGGTCCCGCTCTATGCCACCGCGGCCGGCGCGGGCGGCGTCGGCGCCGGGCTCACCACCGGCGCGTTGATGCTCGCCACCGTGGCCGCCGAGCTGGCGACGCCGGCCCTGCTGGCGCGGTTCGGATACCGGCTCGTGCTCGCGGCCGGCCTCCTGCTGCTGGGCGCGCCGGCGCTGGCGCTGATCGCGTTCTCGAGCCTGGCCGCGATCCTGGCGGTCTCCCTCGTCCGGGGCGTCGGCCTGGCCATCACCGTGGTCGCCGGCAGCTCCCTGGTGGCCACCCTCGTTCCGGCCGAGCGGCGCAGCGAAGGCCTCGGCCTGCTCGGCGTCGTGGTCGGCGTGCCCGCGGTGCTGGCGCTGCCGCTCGGCGTGTGGCTGGCGGAGCAGGTGGGATTCGCGCCGGTGTTCATCGCCGGCGCCATGGTCTCCCTGGTCTGTCTGGTCGTGATGCCCGCGCTGCCAGGGCGCGTCGCTGGAGCGAGGGAGCCCGTCGGCGTGGTGGCGGGGCTCCGCACCCGGGCGCAGCTCCGGCCGGCCATGGTGTTCCTGCTGACGGCGATGGGAACGGGGATCGTGGTGACGTTCCTGCCGCTGGCGACCCGCGCCTCCGGCCGGCTGGCCGCGGTCGCGCTCTTCGCCAACACCGTGGCCACGACGCTCGCCCGCTGGTCGGCCGGCCGCTACGGCGCCCGGCACGCTCAGGCCGGACTGCTCGTCGGCGGGGTCGTGGCGGCCGCACTGGGTATGCTGGCACTGGCCTTGACTCCGAGTCCGGTCGCGGTAGTGGCCGGCGCGGTCCTGCTCGGACTCGGCTTCGGCGTGGCCCAGAACGCCAGCCTCACGCTCATGTTCGATCGCGTCTCCGCGTCGGGGTACGACATGGTGAGCGCGGTGTGGAACCTGGCGTACGACGCCGGCATGGGGCTCGGCGCGGCGGGATTCGGCGTGCTGGCGGTGCGCGCCGGCTACGCGGGGGCGTTCGGCGTAGTCGCCGGGCTGATGCTCCTCGCGCTCGCGCCGGTATGGCGCGATCGCGGGTGGCTCGTGGCGGCGGATGAGGCGGTGGGGACGTGAGCTCGGTCGTTCAGGACCCGGCCGCGCTCATCGGAGCCGCAGCTCTACGAAACGCCGGTCGCTCGGCGCGAGCGGCATCCCGCCGAGGTCGGCCAGGCTTGCCCACGCCAGACTTTCGTGCTCCAGACACCGCGGCTCGCCACGGATGGACGCCTCGACGAACTCGATCCTGAAGGGTGAGCCGGGATCGACGATTGCGAAGAGCTCCTGCCCGACCGACTCGAGCTCCACGCCCAGCTCCTCACCCAGCTCCCGCCGGAGCGCCTCGGCGGTGCTCTCGGCGCGCTCCACTTTTCCTCCGGGGAATTCCCACAGCCCGCCGTGCCGCTTGTGCGTCGGGCGCCGGGCTACGAGATAGCGCTCGCCGCGGCGAATGACGGCCGCCAGCACTCGAACCGGCCCGGCCGCCTCTTGCGGGACCGCGCGACGCCCGTCAGGATTGTCCGCGTCCATGCCCATTGCGCTCGATGTCGACCTGGAAGTCAGGCTCGCCCTGTTCGACCACGTGAACCGCCTGCGGGCGGCGCACGGCTCGGTGCTGCCCGCGTCGGCGCTGAATGCGGGGATGATGTTTCGTGGGGAACGGCTCCCAATCTGGAATCAGCAGAAGGGCATCTTCCGCCCCGCGCTGCTGCGCTCGCCCGGGGCGGCGCTCACGATTCAGACGTCGTTCGACAGCCCGTACGACGATCGGCTCGACGCCGGCGACGACCGGCTGGTCTACCGCTACCGGGGCACCGATCCCGACCATCCGGACAACGTCGCCCTCCGGCGCGCGATGGAGCTTCGGCGGCCGGTGCTTTACCTGATCGCGGTCGAGCCCGGGGGCTACGAGGCGGTGTTTCCGTGCTACATCGTGGCCGACGCGCCCTCGCAGCTCGCGTTCTTCCTCCTGGCGGACGCCCAGCGCGACATCCTGGCGGGCATCGGCGAGGACCCGGGCACCAACGCCCCACTCAAGGCGTACGCCACCCGCATGGTGAAGCGGCGCCTGCACCAGGAGCGCTTCCGGCATCTGGTCCTGACCGCCTATGGGCGGCAGTGCTCGATGTGCCGGCTGCGGCACTCGCCGCTGCTCGACGCCGCCCACATTCTGGCCGACCGCGACGTGCGCGGCCTTCCCGAGATACCGAACGGCCTCGCGCTGTGCAAGATCCACCATTCCGCGTACGACGTGGGCATCCTCGGCGTGGACCCGGAGTACCGGGTACACCTGAGGCCGGATGTGCTCGAGGAGCACGACGGGCCGATGCTGCGGCACGGTCTCCAGGAGATGCACGGCACGATGCTGCAAGTGCCGCGGCGGCCGGAGAAGCGGCCTAACCGGGACTATCTGGCGGAGAGATTCGAGGCGTTCCGGGTGGCGTGAGCGGATCAGCCGCCGCCGGCGACCAGTTCGTCCACCCGCCGCGCCAGCCGACGCGCGTACACCTCCGGCTCGAGCGCGGTCCCGCCGCCCCGGTGGTTGGAGCCCGCGTTCCAGCGTCCCCCGTAACCGCTGTCCAGTCCAGCCAGCAGCCGATGCAGCGTCAGGCCCGCGGGCGCGGCCTGTCCGAGCCGGAGCTTGATCCGCCAGCGCGACGGATCCTGCTCCATCGGCGTCGCCAGCATGATCACGACGGCAGTGGGCATGAGCGGGGCGAAGAATTCGCCTTCCATGTGCTCCGGCGGCAGCGCCAGGTCGACGGCACCGATCCTGGTGAAGCTGCCACGGTGCACCAGCTCGGCGGCTGCCTCCCGCCGCCGCAGGCGTGCCGTGACGCGAGCCGCCACCGGCTGCTCGAGGGGTTGGCCGGAGAGCAGGAGGTAGAGGTTCCGCAGGGAGCAATCGAGATCCCGCGGGTGCTCGAGCGACTGCAGCAGGTCGGCGATCTCGTTCGCGTCGCCCGTGTGGTCGGCGGCGATGGCCGCGTCGCCGAACATCGGATCCGCCGGGAGCAGCCCGGCGACGATGGCGCCACTCAGCACGCTGTCGCAATCGGTGTGGTTGAGCACGATCGCCGCGTCGTCGGCTGCCGGACCCGCGTCGCGCACGTGCGCGATCGCGAGGTTCGCCGAAGAAATCGGGCGCACCATCCGAGGGGTGGGCGCGTGGTGGTCCACGTTGACGATGGCGCCGAGGCGGTAGCCGCCGGGCAGCTCCTCGCCGTTCTCGATACCCTGGACGTAGAAGTCGCAGGCGAAAATGGGACGGTCGGGGAACTGCTGGAAGAGGTCTGGGGGGAAGACGTTGTTCGTGGTCCGGATCAGCGCCGGCCGGTGGTGCG
The DNA here is from genome assembly GCA_035699205.1 of Gemmatimonadales bacterium. GTDB lineage: Bacteria > Gemmatimonadota > Gemmatimonadetes > Gemmatimonadales > GWC2-71-9 > CAVVWJ01. The sequence goes on along the minus strand of DASSBA010000065.1, from coordinate 56,207 downwards.
TGGGCAGAGTGCGGCCTCCTTTGGGCGAATGTTTGCTGGCATGCCGGTGCCGGCATGATATCACGTTGGTATGACGGGTAGCGCCGCGTTCGGGGTTTTGACGGCCCGGTGTGGCGCCGCCACACCGGGTGCAAGGAATGACGCTCCCGGCCCAACCCGTATCTCCCATCTCCTCAATACCTTCCACCCGCTCCCTCGCTAGCCCGGGACCTGCCTATTCCGTGGTCCAGCGCCGGCAGGCCACACTCGAGTGCCATTTCTGTCGCCGCCAGGCTCCGTATTCTCGCAGACGGGAGGGACCATGCATTTCTCGACCGGAAGCAGTGCCACGAGGCTCGGCGGACTCACCCTGGTCGGACTGCTGGCGATGCTCCCGCACTCCGGTACTCCCGGTGCGGCGGCCGCCGAGATCGCGGCGGTTGATTCGGTCGTCATTCCACTGGCACCGGCGCGCCTCTCGCCGCCGACGCTGCTGGACAGCCTGCGCGCGGAGACCGCGCTGCCGGCCGCCGCCGTGCGCCCGCCGCTGGAGCGATATCTCGGCCGGTACAGCGACGACCGGCTCCTCGTACGGCGCATCAGCCGTGCGGTGCTGCGCGAATCGCGCCGCCAGCAAGTGCCGCCCTCGCTCATCACCGCCGTGCTGCTGACCGAGAACACGACGCTGCGCCCCGAAGCCGAAAGCTCGGTCGGAGCGCAGGGGCTGATGCAGGTGATGCCGTTCCACGCCGGCGCGCGGCTCTGCAACTCCGACGATCTGGTGGACGTGGACAGCAACATCTGCCACGGGACGCTCATCCTCGCGCGCAACCTGCGCGCGACCAGTACGTCGGCCGCGGCGCTCCTCCGCTACAACGGCTGCGTCCGGGGGACGAACACGCCCGACTGCCGGCGGTACCCCGGCCGGGTGCTCGCGCGCGCCAGCCGCGTGCGTCGCGAGCTCCTGGCCGGCGCGAACGGCATGGCGCTGGTCTCCGGCGATTCGGCGGCCCCGGTGCAGCTCGCCGGGCGTTGACCCGGGACCCGTTGCGACCGCACCCGCATAGCAGGCCGTCAGCCCGCCTCCGGCACGATACCCGTTGCTCCCACCGCGCGCCGCGCAAACAGCGCGATGGGAATCCCGATCAGCAGCGCGTGCACCGCGATGCTGAGTCCGATCCACACCGGATCCTTCGATCCGGGCCCCGCGGCCGAGAGCGGCACGACGACGTAATTCATGATCACGTAGAGCACCAGGCCGTACGCGGCGCCGCACAGCAGCGGCCGCTGCCGGAGCAGGGGCGCGCGGCGCGCGACCAGGTAATACGCCACCGACATGGATATCGCGATGAAGAAATGCAGCCCGAGGCCGAGCGCCGCGGTTGCCACGCCGCCTTCGAAACTGGCGTCGCCGAGCAGCCCGGCGGCCACCGATTGCAGGATGCGCCGGGCGGGGACGTCGTGCTTCAGGGCCCAGAAGGCGCGGGCGTACGCGAGGTCGAGCGTCCCGGCGACGAGGCCGCCGGCGAGGACGAACGGCACGGGCCGGGGCGCGGGGATCCGGTCGGACGCAGTCGTCACCAATCCCGCCCTGCACCCGAGCGGCCCCGGGCGGTCAGAGCCAGGCCCCACACCAGCAGGATGACGAGTCCCGCATGGAAGACCACGTCGGGGACCGTCCGCGGACCGATGCCGACCGCGATCGTGAAGGCGCCCACCAGGCCGGCCACCAGCACGAGCCCGATGATTCCCTCGGCGATGCGGGCCTGCGCGTGCTCGTATCCGGTGATGAGATATCCCGAGTGGACGAACGAGGCGGCCAGCAGGGCGCCCGCCTCGACGAGCAGGAACAGCCGGACGATCCGGGTCATGCCGCGGTAGCCATGGCGGACGCCATATGGAGGAACCGCGCGAGCGCGGGTGCCATGGGGCTCATCTAGCGAAACGGTTTATTGATGGCAACGCCGACCTGGCGCGCCCCCCGGGTTAGCGGTGCGCCGGCGGCTCGACCTCGAGCATCGTCCGGTAGACGTATCCCATCGCCCGCCCATCCACCAGCACCCGATACCACCCCCGCCTGAGCGAATCGACCAACACCGCGGCTCCGGGCTCGAGGATTCCGTTCACCGGAGTGGAAACACCGCGGCCGGCCCTCACGTTCGTCCAGGTGCGGGCGTAGCGCCGGAGACCCGGGACCGCCGGAGCGTGCGCTTCCGGAAGCGGCGCGGCCGGAGCGGGACTCGCCGGTGTCGGCGCAGCTGCTCGAGCGCTCGGCGGCGGAGGCGCGGCGGCCGGAAGCGAGTCGATCGCCGGAGCGGCTGCCGGCGCCGTGACCGCCGGCGGCATGGGCCCGGCCGCCGGCGCCTTGCGCCGCACGGCGACGTTCAGCAGCACGGTCCCGAACACCAGCACCCCGAACACCGCGAGCAGCAGGCGGTTCCGGGCGGCATTCGGTCGCGCCGCGGACCGATGCAGTGGTCGGGGCGGGAAGTCGAAGGCGCAGTGCGGGCAGCGGGTCGCGACGCTCAGCGCCCTCCCGCCGCACCGCGGGCACTCCACGTAGGCCGTGCTCATCGCATGTCCGTCTGGAGTGGGGGATTCGCAAGATGGCCCGGTGGCGTGGGTACGGCCAGTCGAAGACTCCGAGGTGACCCATCCCACATTCGATATTCCCCGGAACCTCTATGCTAGGCTCCGGCCCCATCATCGGCGCTCCGCCGGGGAGAACCACCACTGCGTTACCACGCACTCGCCTGCGACTACGACGGCACGCTGGCTACCCACGGCCGGGTGGACGGCGCGACGCTGGCCGCCCTGGACCGCCTGCGCGCCTCGCGGCGCAAACTCATTCTCGTGACCGGCCGCCGGCTGCCGGATCTGATGGAGGTGTTTCCCCGGCTCGAGCTGTTCGACCGCGTAGTGGCGGAGAACGGGGCGGTCCTCTACCAGCCGTCCGACCGCAGCGAGCGGATCCTCGCCGAGCCGCCGCCGGAGGCGTTCATCGCGGCGCTCGGGCGGCGGCAGGTCTCGCCGCTGGCGGTGGGCCGGGTGATCGTCGCGACGTGGGAGCCGCAGGAGGCCGCCGTCCTCGACGTGATCCGCGAGCTCGGTCTCGAGCTGCAGGTGATCTTCAACAAGGGCGCGGTCATGGTCCTCCCGTCGGGGGTGAACAAGGCGACGGGACTGGACGCCGCCCTGGCCGAGCTGGGGCTCTCGCGACACAACGCCGTCGGCGTGGGCGATGCGGAAAACGACCACGCCTTCCTGGCGCGCTGCGAGTGTTCGGTGGCGGTGGCGAATGCCCTCCCCGCGCTCCAGCAACGGGCCGACCTGGTGACCGCCGGCGAGCGCGGCGCCGGCGTCGCCGAGCTGATCGACCGCCTGCTGGAGTGCGACCTGGCCGAACTCGAGCCTCGGCTGGCGCGCCACGAGATTCCGTTGGGCACCGCGGGGCGGGAGGACGTGCGGCTGCCGCCCTATGGGCTCAACGTCCTGCTCGCGGGGACGTCGGGCAGCGGGAAGTCCACCTTCGCCACCGGCTTTCTCGAGCGCCTGGCCGAGCGGGACTACCAGTTCTGCATCATCGACCCGGAGGGCGACTACGACGGCTTCGAGGACGCGGTGGTGCTGGGCGACGCGAGCCGGGCGCCGCTGGTGAGGGAAGCCATCGAGCTGCTCGACCGCCCGGGCCGGAGCTGCGCCGTGAACCTGCTGGCGGTCGGGATGGAGGACCGGCCGGCGTTCTTCGACGAGCTGTTCGCGTCGCTGCTGGAGCTCCGCGCTCCGACCGGGAGGCCGCACTGGATCGTGATCGACGAGACCCACCACCTGCTGCCCTCCTCCTGGACGCCCACGCCGCGCACGCCGGCGGAACGGCCGCACGGGCTGATGCTGATCACGGTCCACCCGGACCAGGTGGCCCGGGTGGTGCTCTCGTCGGTGGACCTGATCGTCGCCATCGGAGAGGCGCCGGCGGCGACGCTCGGCACGTTCGCCGAGACGCTCGGCGAGCCGGCGCCGCCGGTGGCCGCGGAGCCGCTTGCCGCGGGGGAGGCGATCGCCTGGTGGCGGCGGCCCGCGCGCGATCCGTTCCGTTTCCGGAGCCTGCCGCCGCGGGCCGAGCGCCGGCGGCACCTGCGCAAGTACGCCGAGGGGGAATTGGGACAGGACAAGAGCTTCTACTTCCGCGGTCCGGGCGGGAAGCTCAACCTCCGTGCGCAGAACCTCCAGCTCTTCCTGCAACTGGCCGACGGGGTGGACGACGAAACCTGGACCCATCACCTCCGGCGCGGCGACTACTCGCGGTGGTTTCGTGAGGCGATCAAGGACGAGCCGCTGGCGGACGAGGTGCAGCAGATCGAGGAGGCCGCGGGCGTGTCCGCCCGGGAGAGCCGGGCCCGCCTGCGGGAACGGGTGGAGCAGCGGTATTCGGGGTCCGCCTGAACGCGCGATCAGCTCACCAGCTCGTTGTTCCGCGCCGCCGCGTCATCTCCCAGCCGCGTGAGCACCGACGGCGACCAGGCCGATTCGCTCTCCGCTCCCCGTGCCATTTCCCGGCCGATCCCACCCGGTCCGGGCAGCAGCCGCTCCGCGAGGCTCACCACGTCGGCGCCGGTACCCGGGAAGAGCGCATTGAGCTTCACCGCGAGCAGGGTCGAGAAGGGCATGATCAGCTCCGCATCGCCGTCGCGGCAGGCGTCCAGGATCCGGCGTGCGGCGCGGGTGGCGGCCATGCTCACCACCGGCAGCGCGCCGCCGATGCTGAACCAGGCGAACTCCTCCCGGTGTTGCCCCTTGAACCAGGCGTTCCGGGGGCTTCCGGTCCGCATGAGGCCGGGGCAGACGGTGGTCACATAGACGCCGTCCCTGGCGAGCGCTCCCCGAAGTCCCTCCGACAGGCCGACCAGCGCGAACTTGCTGGCGGAGTAGGGCAGCAGATGCGGGATGCTGACCTTGCCGCCGACGGAGGCGATGTTGACGATCCGGCCGGCCCGTCGGCTCCGCATTTCCGGCAGCACGCCGAGCGTGGTGAACAGGGGACCCCAGAAGTGGACCCGGAGGGCGTGCTCGTAGTCCTCGGTCGTCATCTCCTCCATCGGCCCGACCTGGATGGTGCCCGCGTTGTTGATGAGCACGTCCACCGGGCCGAGGCGGTTGCGCACCTCGGCGAGCATGGCTTCCACCTGGTCCCGCACCGTGACATCGCAGGCGACGGCGAGGACGCCGGCGCCCGAGCCCTGGAGCTGGGCCCGCGCCCGGTCCAGCTCGGCCAGGTCCCGGGCGCAGATCGCGACCCTGGCACCCTGGCTCGCGAGCTCCCTCGCGAGCACGAGCCCCAGCCCGCGGGAGCCGCCGGTCACGAGCGCGACGCTGCCGCGCAGGTCGAACCTCCGGCGGCTCCGGGCCACGGCGCGCGCCGCGGCCACGGCGCCGAGAACGGCGCCGGCCACGACGAGCAGGTCAAGGGAGTTGGTACGCGGGCGGTTCCGGGCGTCGGTCATGGGTGCTAGCTACGTCCGCGCCGCCCGCCCGTGCGGTGACACGGCGCACACTCAGTGCGCGGCGACGGTCCTCGTCTCCGGCACCACCGCCAGGCTGCTGATCCTCCAGTCCTTCAAGCCGCGCCGCAGCACGACCAGAAAGTGGGTCACGAGCGGGCCGCCGTCGGCGTCGGAGCTGCTCAGCGTCCCCGCATCCCACGCCGTGTGACCGAAGACGCGCATGGAATCGGACGCGAAGGTGGTCTGCGTCCAGGTGGCGGACTCATCGGCCAGCGCCTTGCCGATCGCCGCCCGGCCCAGCAGCATGCCGTCGGGACGGACCATGACGGCGTCCGGTTCGTACATCGCCGTCAGCGTGGCGGCGTCCTTCTTGTTGTATGCCTCCTCGTATGCCGCGCGGAGGCTGTTGATCTCGTTGAGCGCGGTGCGGAGCGGAATCCTCGGCTCCTCGATACCCTGGGCGCGGGCCAGGGAAGGGACACCCATCGTGAGCGCAACGAGGAGTAGCACTCCGGACCGGGAGCGGGGGCGGGGAGTCATGGGATCCTCTGAGTTTTGGGAATGGGAAGGACGACTCAATGCTACCCCCGAATCCGGGGACGCGATAGACCGGGCCCAGGTTGACAATTGGCGCACGCGGACCGGATATTGTTCGCCGCGAGCACGTGATAACGAGATGGCGCCGTCCGGCTGCCATTCCATCGCGACCGTGGTCATCGTCCCCACGGACAATCCAGCACCGACAATCCCTTTCCCCCACACTCCTCACCAGAGGGGAAGCTCCGCGTATGACTGTGAGATCACTCGCCGCCGGCCTCCTGCTCGTCACCCTCGCCGGCTGCGCCGAGGACCGGGCCGGCCCATCGGCCGGCGATGCGAACGACCCCGGCGCGGCGGCGTTCTCCGCGCTCGACACGAGGTCGCGGCTCCCGGGGATCGTCTTCGGGACGACCAACATGCGGAACGAGGATCTGAACAGCGTGCACACCGGCTGGCTGCAGGGCGGCCCGCTGGACCCGACGAACATTCTCTCGAGGCTGTCGGGCGCGCGCGCCAAGGGCGGCCGCGTCGTGATCAAGCTGTGCAAGGGCCGCGACGATTACGTGAAGAACGCCGACGGGACCTTCAGCCTGTCCAAGTGGAAGGCGTTGGTGGGCCGCTACCAGAACGTCAACCTGGGTCCCTACATCTCGGACGGCACGATCGTGGGCCACTACCTGATCGACGAGCCCCATCGTGCCTCGCGCTGGGGGGGCAAGGTCATCTCGCCGGCCACGCTCGAGGCCATGGCGAAGTACAGCAAGCAGCTCTGGCCCGGTATGACCACGATGGTCAGGGTGGTGCCGAGCTGGCTGGCGAGCTCGTCGATCACCTACACCTACCTGGACGCGGGCTGGACCCAGTACGTGACCGGCAAGGGCGACGCGGCCACCTGGGTCGCCGCCGAGGTGGCGGCGGCCAAGCGCAAGGGACTGGGGCTCGTGGTGGGCATGAACGTGGTCGATGGCGGGAACGGCTCCAGCCGGATCGCCGGCGCGACCAGAGGCAAGTACGCCATGAGCGCGAGCGAGATCCGGAGCTATGGATCGGCGCTGCTCAATCAGAGCTACGCCTGCGCGTTCTTCAACTACACGTACGACGACGATTATTACCGCCGCACGGACATCAGGAGCGCCATGGCCGACATGTCGACCAAGGCCAGGTCCCACGCGAAGACATCGTGCAGGCAGTGAGCCGCTACCAGCTGAGCCAGTAGCTCGCCTTCACGGCCAACACGTTGCGCGAGTCGCCGCCGCTGAAGAGCGCATCCACGTCCCGGCCCAGCCGCAGGTTGCCGAGCGCGGCGTCGTTGTCCCGGTTCTGCTGCCACACGAGGAACAGCGTCGAGCCCGGGCGCCATTCCCAGCGCAGCACCGCGTTGGCCCGCAGCGAGCGGATGGTGAAGTTCTGCTCCGGCACCGTGAACGAGGTCCCGCCGTCGCCCGGGTCCACCCGGGTGCCGGCGGCGGTGGTGGTCGCGGCGCCCTTGTCGCGGCCGTACACGACGAAATCGTAGGTGCGGGGCGCGGCGAGCTCCTTGAGCCCGCCGAAATCGCCGGCCGAGATGAGCGGCTGCAGGAAGAGCTGCAGGGTGAGCGTCGGCGCGAACGTCCAGTCCAGCCGGGTCACCATCGACACTTCCGTCTGGTCGAGCGTCGCGAACACGTAGCGCGCGCCGAAGGTCGCCGTGGCGGCGGGATCCGGGATGGTCGTCACGAACTGCGACAGTGTGTGATTGCGGGTGAGCGCGGGCCCGAGGCTCAGGTGCAGGGCGGGCGAGGGACGCATGCCCAGCGTCAGCTCGACATTGGTCTGGTGCTCCCGGGCCGCGGTCCATGATTGCGTCAGATCGAGGTCCAGCCGCGCGGTCTTCCGCGTGTCCGAGCCGAGGGTGAGCCTCACGTCGCCGGAGGCGGGCTGACGGGCCACCGGGCCGCCCCGGGTGAGACGGTCGTCGTCGGTCGGCGGCGCGTAATCGCCGCGGAGCTGGACGTCCCAGAAATTCCGGAGCTGCGCTCCGAGAATGAGACCGAAGGAGCCGAAGACGCGGTCGCCGTCGAAGTTCCAGGCGTGGTTGGTGAAGGGGAAGATGACGTAGTTCCGGAACAGCCGGCCCGGACGCGTCTCCTGATATTCCAGGGCCGTCGAGATGGCGCGCCGGTCGGCGTTCGACTGGAAGCCCAGGTCGTTGGCCTCGAACGCGGCGCCGATCTCCTGATAGACCAGCCCGCCCAGCCAGTGCCGGCCGCTGTTCTTCCCCAGCGCAAGCTGCCAGGCGTAGCCGGTGAGCGAGGTGCGGGTGGGGTCGAAGCGGAAGCTGGTGGCGTCCGGCCGCTGGTAGTAGCGGGCGCTCGACCGCTGGGTGAGCGCGATGGCATCCGGCGTGCCGCGTACGGCGCTCAGTCCGATGGACCCGTCGAGCGACCAGGCGCGGTTGGCCCACGAGTTGGTGAAGTCCGCGCCCACCAGGTAGGCGCTCCCGCGGAGCAGCGACATGAGCTCCGCACTGCCCTGGTCCCGGTTGACCGCCGTCGCGATGAGCCCCACCGTGCTGTTGCCGCCCCGCAGGTCCTTCCGCGCACGGGCCACCAGGTAGTTCGACCACGGCTCCACCGGCGTCGTCACCCGCGCGCCGGCGGCGTCCAGGTAGCGCGCCTCCTCGCCCGCCGTCACCGCGTCCAGCAGGCCGAGCGACCACCCCGAGCGGGTGCGCCCGCTCAGCTTCGCGGCGGTGCGGATCGAGGTCTCCGTCGGCGCGTCGAGGAAGCTGACGCCGTCGCCGGCCACGCTCCGCTGCGGCTGGCGCCCGATGCGCCGGCTGAAGAAGAACTCCGGGAAGTCGTAGCTGTTGGAGGCGCGGATGCCGCCGAAGCGGAAGACGTCGGCGCCCTCGACGAAGAAAGGCCGCTTCTCGGGGAAGAACGTCTCGAACGCGCTCAGGTTGACGACCGCGGGGTCCACCTCCACCTGGCCGAAATCGGGATTGACGGTGGCATTGAGCGTGAGGTCGCTGGTGAGACCGTACTTGAGGTCGAGCCCGGCCGAGCCGCGATAGTCGTGGCCGCTCCGGAACGGGTCGCCCGCGGCCGCCGGCGCCCACGTCGCACTGGCCAGCACGTAGGGCGCGATCTCCAGCCGGCGCTGCGCGTGCAGCGCGCCGAGGCCCACGAGGTGGCCGTAGCGGCTCACGCCGCCCACCTCGCTCTTGGGTACGAAGGCGAACCAGTCCTCCTCGCCCTTCCGCAGGATCTTGCGGTACAGCTGGATGCCCCAGGTGCCGTCGAGCGTGGAGTTGTAGCGGAGCTGCGAGAGCGGAATCCGGAGCTCCGCGGTCCAGCCGAGCGAGTCCACCTGCGTGGCGCTCTCCCAGACCGGGTCCCACGAATCGTCCTCCTCGCTGCCCTGGGCCGACGATCCCAGGATCCCGTCCAGGATCGCGCCGCCGGGGGTCACCCGGAAGCGCACGCCGCTCAAGTGGTCATGGAAGGTGTCCAGATAGACGTCGAACTCGTCGGCCTCCACGTCGTCGTCCCTGCGGGCCAACGCCGCCTTCACTCGCCCGGGCTCGCGGTCGTAGAGCCGGGCGCCGACGTACAGCGCGTCGTCGCCGATGAGCACCCGCACCTCGGTCGGCTCGGTGGCCGCGCTCCCTTCGGACGGATCGGTCTGGGTGAACGCCGTCGCCGGCTCGGCGCCGGACCACGCGGCCTCGTCGAGCCGGCCGTCGATGGTGAGGGCGCCGTGGACCCGGGCGGCACGGATCCGCGGTGCGGCGGCGTGCCCCGTGGGGAGGGTGGAGTCGCGGGGTGGAGTCGCCGGGCCCTGCAGGGCCGTGACCAGGGCGAGCGCCAGGGCGGAGAATCCGGCGGGCATGAGGCTCCAGAGGTGATCGGGGACGGCTCCCTGGCTTGGATGCGTCGACGGTCCGGAAGGTTGGCGCCCGGCAGTGCCCGCGATGATCGCCCTACCGGAAGCGGACCTCGTAGACCGCGGCGGCCAGCGCGGCCAGCGTGTCGCGGAACATCGAGCCGCTCGGTGCGATGCTCGTCCTGGATCCGTCGCCGTTCAGACGCCTCACGGCGGCGATCGGCCGGGTGAACTGGAAGCGGACGCCGAACGGCCTCCCCTCGATGTTGGCCGCGAGCAGGGTGTAGCGGCCGCCGGCGCCTTTCAGCATGGTCCTGATCGGGCTCGGATTCCGGCTCGCCCCCGAGAAGTAGACCGTGTAGGGCAGAGTCGCCGTGGGCGACAGCAGCCGGGGCGTCAGCCGGTCCAGCTCGGCGTTCAGCCGCGCCGCGCCCGCCCAGAGCAGCCGGCTCTGCTCGACTTGCCGCGGTGTGGCCGTGGCGTGCTTGCCATAGCTCTCCTGGGTCCCGGGCGCGATCCCGATCACGAGGCCTTCGCGCGTCACCTCGCTGTCGTACGCGAACAGGGTGATGCCGGTTGCGCCGTGAATGATCGAGGTGAACACCATCCCGCGAAGCTCCCCGGGAGTCGGCAGGCGCATCGCGGGCTGCAGCCCGGGTGCGCCGCCGAACGCCTGCAGGGTGAGCCACACCGGCTTCCGCTCGCCGTTGAGATGGATCGCCTGGTGAATCGAACGGGGCAGCGACCCGATGTCGGCGGCCTGGGCCATCAGCGGATAGTTGTCGTGCGCGGAGATGTCCCCGGAGGTATTCCACCTGTCCCACCAGGCCTCGAGCGCCGGCGGCACCCATGCGCCGTCGAGCGGAAACACGGGATGTCGCCGATCGATCGCCTGGATGGCGGCCTTTCTCGACACGAACGCCTGGTACCGGTCGCGCATCAGACCGGCGTTGCTGGTGCGCTGCATGTCGAGGTAGGTCTGCGCGGTGGGCTCCTCGTCCAGGTACCAGGCCAGGATGCTGGGATCCGACCCGAACTCCCTCACCTCGGCATCGGTGGGCCAGTGCTTGATCAGCTGCAGATCGTTGGCCCTGAGCTCGGCGATGACATCGCCGATGCCGTAGCCTTCCCAGGTGTGCACGCAGTTGAACCCCGCCTCCCTGATGGCCCGGAACGAGCCCGCGACGGCGTGGTAGATACAGCGCGGGAAAAAGGAGGCCGTGTCGTAGCCGGTGCGGATGTTCCCCGCCCGGTCGGTGTGGGGCACTCCCGCGCGATACACGCGCTGCACGGCGGAGTCGCTGAGCGTCTCGTCGCGGCAGTGCGGGCGGTCGGCCGGGGCCGTGGCGGGCGTTCGGGGGGGACAGGGCCCGGCCTCACTCGGGGCGGCCGGCGGGCTCGGCCAGAGCGCAAGTGCCGTGAGGACAACAGCCGCCGGGGGCAGAGAGACTCCGGGCAGGTAAGGATGCAACGCGATGGCGGGGCCCTCCTCCTACGTGCTCCGCACTGGCCGGGCAACCAGCAGCCCCGACGCGCGGCGAATCGCCGCGACGTATTCCGGAACGGTCGCGCGCGTGATCTCCACCGCTCCACCCGAAAGTGGTGCGTGAAGGACCCGGAGGATGCCGTCCGGACCCCGGTGGGCGAAGGCCGCATGGGTCGCGTCCAGCCCGGCGATCCCGGTCGCGAATGCGAGCACGTCGCCGGTCTCGATCCGGTCCACCACCTCGGGGATGCGCTTGGTGGGCACCACCCGGCGCGGGTGCCCGTCCAGCCGGCGCTCCATCGCGGTGATGGCACGGAAGACGGCGTCGTCCGCCAGGGCAGGGTAGCGCTCACGATGGCTGGTCATGAAGCGAAGCGGCCGCGCGTCCTCCGCCCCGCCCAGCTCCGCACCGAGGTCCCGAAGCAGCCCCCGCTTCTCGCCGTCGGCAATCCACTCGCTGAAGTAGTGCAGCCGGGACACGTACCCGCGGCGCTCCCCGCCGCGGTAGCGCATCCGCTCGATCTCCCGCCCGAACCGCTCCCACGACGGTGCGCCATGGCCGTCCGCCACCCGCGCCACCGCGAGGCAGGCTTCCACCAGCGTGGTGCAGTCGAACCGGGTCAGCGAGAGCGTCAGGGGTTCGATGTCCAGCGGGCTGCCGCCGGCCCGGAGGTACGCCTCGAGCGTGTACGGCTCGTACGGCGTCCCGGTCGCCAGCTCGCCCACACGGGCGGCTTCGCGGCCGAGCGGGGCCTCGAGCCGAGCCCGGCCTTCGGCCCGAAGCACCGCCGTCCAGTCGGCGAGGCGCGCACGGTCGGGGTCCGCGGGGGGCTCCGTCGGAAGGGCTCGCCGGCCCCACGCGGCCAGCGGCGCGGGGAGCAGGAGCGCGGCCGCGGTGGCGGCCGCGGTGCCCAGCAGGGTGCGGCGGGAGAGGAGCGGGTTCACGGGTCCCCGTAGGATAGCCTCGGCCGGCGCTGCCGCGAAGTCGACCCACCGTGGCCGCTTGCGAAAATTCTCGCAGGGTATGCGCCTGAGCTCGCCTCCGAGCCACCCCTCGAAACTGCAAACGACTGCACTACGGCCATCCTGATGCGACGACGATCGCGGATTTCGGGGGGTCGGGCCGCTCCGGCGGACGCGCGCCACCGGGTTCGTTCCCGCGTCACGCCCCGGGCCCGTGTCTTGCTTTCCCCACCCCGCCGGCCGGAGCTGCCTCCGGATCCCCCCAAACACTCGTTCGCAGTTCACACCAGTACCCTGCCTCGTGAGTGGCCGCCATGACGTTCACGTTCAAGCTGTCCCGCAGGATCGCTCGGCTTCGAGCGCCCGTATCCGCCGCTATCCTCCTCACCCTCGCCGGCTGCAGCGGCACCGACTCGGTCGAGCCCAATGGCGCAAATCCGGCGGACGCCGGAGCCGAGGCGAGTCCCGCATTCGCGACTGCGTTCGCGGGCGGCATTCCGTTCGGGACTTCGGCTCAGCCCATCAGCGAGTTCGGCGAGCGCTACAACGGCGCACTCCTGGTCATCTGGCCGGGGGAGCTCCTGTCGGAGCTATCCGCCGTCAAGGCGCGGGGCGGCCGGGTCGTGCTCTCGATGGCGGGCAACGAGAAGTACTACAAGGACGGCAGCGGCCACTTCAGCATGACCAAGTGGAAGCAGCGGATCGACCGGTACAAGGGCGTCAACTTCGATGCCTACGTGAAGGACGGCACCATCATCGGCCACTACCTGATCGACGAGCCGAACGACCCGACCAACTGGAACGGGCAGCCGATCCCCGGCTCGATGGTCGAGGAGATGGCGAAGTACAGCAAGCAGCTCTGGCCCGGCATGACGACCATCGTTCGCGCCGAACCGAGCTATTTCAGCGGCACCTACCAGTATCTCGATGCCGCGTGGGCCCAGTACCTGGACCGGCGGGGTGATGTCGGCGACTACATCCGCAAGCAGGTCGCGGATGCGCAGAGTCGCGGGCTCGGGCTGGTCGTCGGGCTGAACATCATCAAGGGCGCCAACGGCGGGAAGATGACCGGGAGCCAGATCGAAACCTGGGGCTCCGCGCTGCTGAGCAGCTCGTACCCGTGTGCCTTCATCAGTTGGCAGTACAACGCCGACTACCTGTCGTCCACCGGCATCAGGAGCGCGATGGACGCCTTGCGCGCCAAAGCGGAGAACCGGAGCACCCGGAGCTGCGGCGCCGGCGTTGCCGAGCCGCCGCCGCCGGCGTCGGAGCCGCCGCCTCCTTCGGAGCCCTCCCCGACGGTCGGGGCGCTCCCCTTCGGCCTTTCGCTCGCGCCCGCCTCGGAGTACTCGACCCGCTGGACGGGGATGCTCCACCGGGCCACCCCCGCCGACGTCGTGCAGCGGCTCGGGAGCGCCCAGAATGCGGGGATGCGGATCATCGTCCAACTGGCCAGCAAGGGGCAATCGAGGAACGCCGACGGCACCTTCAACCTGACGAAGTGGAAGGGGGCGGTGGACCACTACCGCAGCCTGCCGCTGGGCGGGTACATCTCGAACGGCACCTTCTACCTGCATCACCTGGTCGACCAGCCGAACTGCGCCTCCTGCTGGGGTGGCAAGGCGATTCCCTGGTCCACGCTCGAAGAGATGGCGCGATACAGCAAGTCGATCTGGCCCGCGCTTCCCACCGTGGCACGGGTGAGCCCGACGGCCCTGAGGTCTGCGGGCTTCCGGTGGAGCTACCTCGACGCCGGCTGGGCCCAGTACAGCACCCGGCAGGGCGACCCGGGGACCTGGCTGTCCAAGCAGGCCGCCCAGGCGGGGGAGGAGGGTCTGGGACTGGTCCTCGGGCTCAACCTGCTCGACGGGGGCGCCTCGGGGTCGATGACGGCGAGCCAGATCAAGCAGTTCGGCACCATCCTGGCCCGGGCTCCCTCGGCCTGTGCCCTCGTGGGCTGGAGCTACGACGCCGGCTACCTGGGCCAGAACGGGATCCGCGAAGCGCTCGACTCGGTCGTCACGGTTGCGCGGCGCCGCAACGCGGGGTCGTGTAGCGTGAGCTGACGCCCTGCGCAATCCGGCAGGTCGCGAGCCCCCGGGCCGGTGCCCGGGGGCTCGTTCGTCTCATTAAAGGCCGACCGCGCTTAGATTTCAGCCGGCGGCGCCTGCCGCCCGTCGCCCGCCCTGACCCGGGAGTTCCCGTGAGCAGCTATAAAGTCGAGCAGTGCCGCGTCACGTGGGGCGGCCGCACCTTCCATTTCGTCTCGTACGACCGCCAGCCGGCCAACGAGCGCCGGGGGGATCCGGAGGTGCCCGCGATGTGGTACCTCATGGGCCCCGGCAAGCGCTGGCCGGTGATGCCTCAGGTGGCGGGGCAGGCGGACGAGGAGATCGAGCGCGAGCTGACCTCCTGGCTCAAGACGCAGGGCCTGGTTCGCGTAGCCCGGGCGCGCTGACCGCGCGATGCCGCCCCCGCCCGACTAGGTTGCGGCATCGCGGAGCATCCCGACGGCAGAGGGCCGGCCGGACCGCGTCCGCGCATTCACCCGGGAGACCCCTTGCCCAAGCGCAACTATGGATACGAGAAGCGCCAGAAGGAGCTCAGCAAGCAGCAGAAGCGCGAGGAGAAGCGGCAGCGGAAGCTCGAGCGCGGGACCGCGCCGGCCGAGGATGTGAAAGGCGACGACGAGCCCGGCTCCATGGGCCCCCCGCCGGAAGAGTAGCGGGCCCGGGATGGTAACGCAGGACACGTCGGACGAACCGGCTCCCACGTAAGTTCATTCATTCGAGCCGGCGCGAGCCGCTGCCCCGCGAACCCTCCCCCGCCTCTCGGATGGGCCAGCCATGCAGTCCTCCCCCACTGTCACCCCCTCCCTGTTCCCCCTTCTCCTCCTCGGTGCGCTGGCGCTCCTCTGGCAGGGGTGCGGCGGCGAGGATCTCGTGGCCCCCACCACCGGCGAGATCGCGGTGACGGTCTCGACCACCGGAGACGAGCCGGACCCCGACGGCTATACCCTGAGCCTCGATGACCTCGATGGCGCCGTCATCGACGGCAACGCCACGCGTACCCTGACGGTCACGGAGGGGAATCACACCCTCGAGCTCGGCGGCCTCGCGGCCAACTGCGCGGTCCAGGGGGATTCCCGGCAATCCGTGCAGGTCACCGCGGGCGGCAGCGCCACGGTCACCTTCGCCGTGGTGTGCAGCGCCACGGCGGGCGGCCTGACGGTGATCATCGCCACGACGGGCGACAGCCCCGACCCCGACGGCTACACCGTCACGGTGGACCAGGGCGAAGCCCAGCCGATCGGCGACAACGCGACCCTCACGCTGGCCGGCCTTGCCGCCGGCGGCCACACGGTGCTGCTGTCGGACGTGGCCGAGACCTGCACCGTGGCCGGGGACAATCCCAGGACGGTGACCGTGCCCGCGGGCGGCACGGTCGAGCTGACGTTCGCGGTCGTCTGCACCGGCAGCGTGGCGCGGTGGACGCCGATGGTGAGCGGGACCAGGGCCGACCTCCTGGACGTCTGGGGAGCGTCCGCCGCGGACGTGTTCGCCGTGGGTGAGCTCGATACGCCGCGCCGCGTGGCCTCGGTGATCATGCACTACGACGGGAGCGGCTGGAGCCAGCAGCTCGACCAGACCGATCTGGAGCTGCAGGGAGTGTGGGGCAGCTCGACGGCCGACGTGTACGCGGTCGGCTTCGATTTCGACCCCTCGACGCCGATCGCCAGGGTGCTGCACTTCGACGGCACGCGGTGGTCCGAGATTCCGGGCTTCGCGTCGCTCGATGGCTCCGAGGAGTTCACCCTGCTGTCGGTCTGGGGCAGTGCCGCGAGCGATGTCTTCGCCGTGGGCGGCGCGTTCGACGGCCGATTCGACCGCACCCTCATCTTCCATTTCGACGGATCGGGCTGGCGGCGGATGTCGGTGGCCGGGGAGGTGCTGCCGGCCCTGAACGACGTCTGGGGCAGCTCCGCCACCGACGTGTGGGCCGTGGGCCGTGACCAGGTGGCCGATCCGTCGGCCGGGGTGATCCTGCACTACGACGGCGCTTCCTGGACGCCGGTCCTGCAGCACGAGGGACTGGTCCCGAACGCGGTCTGGGGAAGCTCGGCCACGAACGTCTTCACCGTGGGCTTCCAGGTGGACGAGACGCCGAGCGGCGAGTTCACGGTAACGGGGGTGGTCTGGCACTACGACGGGACTGCCTGGACTCCGATGTCGCTGCCGAGCGCCGCCGTCCTGAACGAGGTGTGGGGGACGTCTCCCACGGACGTGTTCGCCGTGGGCGAGGATGGCGCGGTGCTCCACTACGACGGGAGCGCCTGGACGGTGACCAGTCCGACGAGGAGCGCGCTGCTCGCGGTGTGGGGGAGCTCACCGGGGGACGTGTTCGCGGCGGGAGCGGGAGGGACGATCCTGCACGGAACTCCGTAGGGTATCACCGCCGCGCTCAGGGTTCGACGACCACCCGTCCCGTCATGAACGGATGCGGCGTGCAGTGGTACGCGTAGCTGCCCGGCCGGTCGAACACCCGCTCGAACGCCTGGCCCGGCTCGATCAGCCCCGAGTCGAACGAGCCGTCGTCGGCCGTCACGGAATGCTGCACCTGGTCCTGGTTGACCCAGCGGACCCGCGAGCCGGCCCGGACGTGGAGCGCCCTGGCCTCGAACGACAGGTTGGCGATGCGGACGGTCGCGGTGGCCGCGCCCTCGGCACGAGCCTGGCCGGCGCTCGGCGTCGTGTCGGCCGGCTCGGGTGGGGGTGCCGGCTTGGCCCGCTGCCCGAAGTACCGCGAGAGCGTGATCGGAATCGTGAACTCGAACCCCGCCATGTGCGCCCCCCGGATCCCCCGGGACGCTCCCTCGATGGAGCCGCTCTGCGTGTTGGTGATCTGGATCGACAGGCTGTGCGGACTGTAGGGAATGCGGAGCTGCACCCCGGCACCCCAGGCCGTCCGGAGCGAGGGGTCGGGCGCATCCACCAGGCTGAACACGTCACCCGCCAGGCTGAGCCAGTTGGTCAGCCGCAGCACCGCGCCGGTGCCCAGCCCCCACATCGACTTCTGGACATCGTAGCCGGAGGAGATCCCGCGCACGGCGCCGAGCAGGCGCACGGGACCGAACCGGCGTGCCAGGCCGAGCTCTCCGTCCACGCTCTGCGGGGCGAAGTTGTACCCGCCCGTGAGCGTCACGTCCAGCGGGCTGCCGTGCGCCTGGCGGAACAGCGGTCGGCGCAGCGCGAGCTGGTACTCGTTCGGGATGCCGGTGAAGACGCTGGAATTGGTGGCGTAGTCCAGCTGCAGGTTGAAATCCAGCGGCAGCCCCGTGGCGAGGTGGAAATTGGGAAAGCTGGTGACCTTCCGGGGCGGCGGCGGGCTCACCTCGAAGCGGTGCAGGAAGTTGAACTGGATCACGCCGGGTGCCACGGTCCAGCCGTCGTCGAGATTCGGCGCGCGCTCGACCACCGACTGCGCGCGGAGCCCGCCCGCGGCGACGATCATGAGCAGCAGCACGCACCTCTTCATGACGTCTCCGGGCCCTAGGGCGTGACGGTGAGCGTGGCCTTCATGAACGGATGGATCCGGCAGAAGTAGGTATACGTGCCGGGCGCCCCCGCGGTGAACTGGAAGGTCCGGCCCTGACCGACGACGCCCGAGTCGAATGTCTTCTGGTCGTCCGCCGAGACGGTGTGCGCCACGGCGTCCTGATTGGTCCAGGTGACCACCGTGCCGCTCGCGACGCTCAGGCGGGGCGGGAGGTACGCGAAGTTCTCGATGCCGACGCTCGATCCGCCGCCGGGCGGAGGTTCGGGGCCCGTGGCCGGCCGATCGCTGAAGCACGCGGCCAGGCCGCCCGCGAGGAGCGCCAGGCCCGCCGCGGCGCGGGCGAACCATGGCATGGGGACCTACTGGACCACGATCCTGCCGGTCATCAGGCTCCCGTGGACGGCGCAGTCGTACTGGTAGGTACCGGGAGTGGCGAACGTCACGGCATAGGTCTGGCCGTCGCCGGTCAGGATATCGCTGCTGGCGAAACCGGGCGTGCCTTGCGAGAGGACGCTGTGGCGCTCGGCGCCCGTGGCCGTCCAGGTCCAGGTGACCGTCGTCCCGGCGGCGACCGTGTCGACGGCCGGGTTCCGGGTGCCGTTGTGTGCGCTCTCGAAGAAGATGTTCCCGACGGTGATGCTGCCGGCGGGCCCGCCGCCGTTCCCTCCATCTCCGGGCGAGGTGCCATCGTCGGAGCAGGCGAGCGCGGCGGCGGCGGCGGCCGCCAGCAGCCAGGTGCGCATGGGTCGCATTGTGTCCTCCTCGGTTATGCGCCAACGCTCACCATATCTGTTATCACAGGTCTCGTCAAGGCTGCCGTGAGTCCGGCTGTTGGTCGGGCGAGGGGACTATGGTACCTTCCCGGGCATGCGACGCCTCCGCCGGGCCATCAAGCAGCGAAAGCCGTTCGAGAGTCTCCAGCAGGAAGTGTTTCTCGAGGTCCTCCGGACCGGCAACGCCATGGTGGACGACCTCGTCGAGCTGCTCAGGCCTCACGGGCTGACGCAGCCGCAGTACAACGTCCTGCGCATTCTGCGCGGGGCCGAGCCGGGCGGGCTGCCGACGGGGGAAGTGGGCGAGCGGATGGTGGTGAGCCGCGAGCCGGACGTGACCCGGCTGCTGGTCAGGATGGAGGAGCACGGACTGGTCGCGCGGGAACGGCGCGCGGACAACCGGCGGTTCGTGAACGTGCGGATCACGCGGGACGGGCTGCGGGTCCTCAAGGCCCTCGACGCGCCCGTCAGCCTGATGCACCGGCGGCAGCTCGAGCACATGACGCGGCGCGAGCTCGAATCGCTGGCGGGCCTGCTGGAGCGGGCGCGGAGGGAGGCCTAGCCTACGGTCGGAGCAGCGCCTCCGCCAGTTCCTCGATGTCCACCGGCCACAAGCACCGCGGGCGCGGACGGCCGGTGCCGGGGAGGGCCCGGCAGCTGAGGATGAGCCTGCGCCAGCGCGGCGGCACCGCGCCGCGGCCGTGGATCGCACCGAGCAGCGCGCCCGCCACGGCACCGTTGGTGTCGGTGTCGCCGCCGGCCATCACGGTCTGCACCACGCCCTCCTCGACACTGGGCGCATGGAGCGCGCGGTGGAACGCGTTCTGGAGCGCGATCAGCACCCAGCCCATGTGACGCGAGTACTCCGCCGGGGGCTCGCTCGCGGCCGCCGCGAGCGCGTGCACGACCGGCGCGCTCGCCTTCGCGCCCCGTGCCCACGCGAGCGCCACGCCGTGGGCCGACGCCGCGCCCGCGCCGGTCCGCACCGCGTGCGCGATGGCGACCGCGAACGCGGCGCTCGCGTCGGCGCAGACGGCGTTGGGATGGGTGATGGCGCTCTCGGCCCGCGCCAGCGCGCCCAGCTCCGCCGGCGACAGCCGGTGGCCCCACACGCCGAGCGGACTCACCCGCATGAGGCCGCCGTTGGCCTGGCTGTCGAGGTCGTGGCGTCCCTGCAGCCCCGCCGACGTGGTCCCGCCGATGTCGAACGGCTCCGACGCCATCCACGCGCGGTAGACCTCACGCACCGCCTGGGCGTCGAACCCGCCGTCCCGCGCCATCGTGCGTGCCAGCAACAGGGCCAGTTCCGAGTCGTCGGTCGGCTGGCCGGCGAGCGTGCCCCAGTGGCCGCCATCCTCCAGCTCCCGGAGCCCGTCCGGGTACCTGGCCCGGATCGATGCCGCGGGGCTGAACTCCACCTGGCCGCCGAGCGCATCGCCGGCGACCTGGCCGAGCAGGCAACCCTGCGCCCGGCTCAACAGCCCGGCATCGCGGACGCGGGTGCTCGGCGCCGCTCGTCGCGGGAAGCGCGCGCTCAGCGGGTCCGACGGCAGCGCCTCGAACACCGCGCCCCAGTTCCGGGCCGCCAGCGCCTGGCCGGCAGGAAGCGACGCGCCGAAGACCCGGCGCGAGACCGCCTGCCCGTTCGCCGCGTAGGTGATCGGCCGGCCGGACTCGTCCACCAACTCGCCACCGACCGCGCGGAGCAGGGCGTGGCCGCCGCCGAAGTCCCACGCCACCGGCCCGCTGAGCGAAGCCGTGGCCTCGCCTTCGCCCACCGCGACGAGCGCCAGCCGGTACGCGATGCTCGGCATCGCACGGAAGCGGGCCGGCGCCAGGCACCGGGCGTTGGCCGCGGCGTTCCGGTCGGCGCCGCCGCTCAGCAGGACGAGGTCGCGGGGTCCCAGCGTGACGGGCAGGGTGCGGTCGACGGGCCGGCCGTTCCGGGTGAGCGGCATCCCCTCCGCCCAGGCGATCAGGTCGCCCGAGTCGTCCGGCGCCACCGGCGCGTAGACCACGCCGAGCACCGGCACCCCGTTGCGCACGAGGCCGATGGACACGGCGGTGCCGCGGCGGCGCTTCACGAACGACACGGTGCCGTCGTTGGGGTCGACCAGCCAGCGGTGGGCCGCCTCGGCCGGCCCGTCGGTGCCGGTCTCCTCGCCCAGGTAGGCCCAGTCGGGGAAGGCCGAACGAAGCCGGCCGCGAATCAGCGCCTCGGCCTCGTCGTCCACCGGCGCGTGGCCACCGGTCCCGCGCGGCCCGCCGGGTCGGTGGAACTCGCTCCGGAGGAGCTCGCCGGCCCGTGCCGCCGCGTCCATGGCCGTGCACAGGGCCCGCTCGTAGGATGGTGGCATGGGCGAAGGCCTTCGCGCTCCCTACGGGTGGGCCGGCACGGATCTCGGATCGGCCGTCCGGATCATGTCCACCACGAACGCGTAGCGGAACGCATCGTCACGCAGGGACTCGTAGCGGCCCGATCTGCCACCGTGACCCGCGCCCATGTTGATCTTGAGCAGGAGCGGGTTGGAATCCGTCTTCATGGCCCGCAGCTTCGCGACCCACTTGGCCGGCTCCCAGTAGTTCACCCGCGGGTCGTTCAGTCCGGCCGTCGCCAGGATCGCGGGATAGGCCTGCCGCCCCACGTTGTCATAGGGAGAGTACGAGCGGATGTAGGCGAATTCCGCCGGCACGTTCGGATTGCCCCATTGCTGCCATTCCTGGGTGGTGAATTCGAGCGACGGGTCGCGCATGGTGTTGATCACGTCGACGAAGGGCACGTCCGCCACCACCACGCGGAAGAGATCCGGACGCATGTTGGTCACGGCGCCCATCAGGAGCCCGCCGGCACTCCCACCGCGGATGGCCAGCCGGTCGGGGGCGGTATACCCCTCCCGCTCGAGCCACTCGGCGGCGGCGATGAAGTCGGTGAACGTGTTCTTCTTCCGGAGCATCTTGCCCTGGTCGTACCAGCGCCGGCCCATCTCCTGCCCCCCGCGGATGTGGGCAATGGCGAAGATGTAGCCGCGGTCCACCAGCGGCAGGATGCGCGGGCTGAAGCCGGGGTCGGTGCTCGCCCCGTACGACCCGTAGGCGTAGAGGAGCATCGGGCGGGGACGGCCCTTCCGGAGCGGCATTCGATAGAAGAGCGAGACCGGCACGCGGGCGCCATCCGCGGCGGGAGCCCAGACCCGCTCGGTGGCGTACTGCTCCGGCTGAAAGTCGGGGACCTCCGTCAGCTTCCGCACCTTCCGCGTGCGGGCAGCCAGGTCGTAGTCGTACACGGTGGGCGGGGTGCGGGGGGAGCTGTAGGTGAACCGCAGCGTCCGGGAGTGGAATTCCGGATTGCGGCCAGGCTCGAGCTCGTGGACCGCCTCGGGAAAGTCCACATCATACGGCGCGGCGCCGAACGGGAGCACGCGAATCTGCTGGCGTGCGTCGCCGCGGCGATAGAGCACGAGGTAGTCCTCGAACACCTCCATCTCTTCGATCAGCACGGAGTCGTCGGCCGGGACGAGCTCCGTCCAGCGCGTCGAATCGGGGCTGGTGGCCGGCACGCGCAGCACCTTGAAGTTGAGCGCGCCGTCGTTGGTGAGGACGAGGAAGTCGTTCCCATGGTGCTCGGCCGAGTACTCGACGCCTTCCCGCCGCGGCAGAAGCACGCGCCACTCGCCGGTAGGTCGACTTGCCGGGAGATAGCGCACCTCGCCGGCCGTGAAGCTGGAGCTCTGCGCGAGGAGGTACGCCCGGTCCTTGGTCTTGTCCAGGCCCAGGGAGTACAGCGAATCGGGCTCGCTCACGACCAGCGCCTCGGCCGGATTGCCCAGCACGCGGCGGAAGATGCGGTTGGGCCGGTGCGCCGCGTTGTCGCGGGTGAAGAACAGCGTCCGGTTGTCGCCCGCCCACTCGAGGCCGTAGCTCACGCTGTCGATGGCGTCGGGGAGCAGCCGGCCGGTGCGGAGGTTCTTGACCCGGACGGTGTACCACTCGGAGCCGGCGGTGTCGTGGGTGTACGCGAGGAGGTTTCCGTCCGGGCTCACCTGCCGGAGGGCCACGCGCGAGTACGCATGCCCGCGGCCCACCGCGTTCTCGTCGAGCACCACCTGCTCTCGCGCGGACAGGCTGCCGCGCTTCCGGCAGAAGATCGGGTACTGCTTTCCCTGCTCGGTCCGCGAGTAGTAGTAGTAACCGTCCACCAGCTCGGGCACCGAGAGGTCGGTTTCCTTGATGTGGCCCACCATCTCACGGAACAGCGTGTCCTCCAGCGCCCGGGTGTGCCGCGTGACGGCTTCGGTGTACCCGTTCTCGCGGCGCAGGTAGTCCAGCACCTCCGGCCGCTCGCGCTTGTCGTCCCGCAGCCAGAAGTACGGGTCGCTCACGGCGACACCGGCCACCGTGTCCACGTGGGGAACGCTCGCGGCCACCGGCGGAATGGGGTCGGAACCAGCGGCGCGCTGTGCCTGGAGCCCGGCCGGAGCCAGGAGGACCGGTACGACGAGCGCCAGGAGTGACGGGCGCATGGCGGGCATGCCGCGGCTCCGGAACGAGAGGGAAGGCGTGCGGTCGCAGGCCTACGATGACTCCGGTCCTCCTGGCGCGCAATGGCAGGGAGCGCGGGACCCGATGCCGTTGACGGTTGCGGCCCTGGCCCGCAGGTTGACAGCCCGATGATCGGTCTCGACCGTCCCCCATGCGACCAGGCCCTCCTCCGCGCCGCGGCGCCGGGCACCCGTGGCTGCGCCGAACGCGCCCGACCGTGGGTGCTGGCCTCCGCGATCCTCGGCTCCAGCATGGCGTTCATCGACGGGTCGGTGGTCAACGTCGCCCTGCCGGCCATGCAGGCCGACCTCGCCACGTCGGTGGCCGGCGCGCAGTGGATCGTCAATGCCTACCAGCTCATGCTGGGTGCGCTGATCCTGGTGGGCGGCGCGGCCGGCGACCGCTTCGGACGGCGGCGGATCTTCGTGCTGGGCATCGCGCTCTTCGCCGCCGCCTCGATCGGCTGCGGGCTGGCGCCGGACGTCGCCGTCCTCATTGCCGCCCGCGCCGTGCAGGGCGTGGGCGGCGCGCTGCTGGTGCCGAGCAGCCTCGCGCTCATCAGCGCCGCCTTCCCGCAGGGGGAACGCGGCCGGGCCATCGGGACCTGGGCCGGGTTCTCGGCCCTCACCACCGCGCTCGGCCCGGTGCTCGGCGGCTGGCTGGTGGACGGGTGGTCGTGGCGGCCGATCTTCTTCGTGAACGTGCCGCTCGCGCTGGTGACGCTTCGACTCGCGCTCCGGCACGTGCCGGAGAGCCGCGGCGACGCCGCGGACGCGCCGGTGGACTGGCGGGGCGGCGTGCTGGCCGCCGCGGGCCTCGGCGCGCTGGTCTACGGCCTGACCGCCGCGTCCAGGCTCGGCTGGACCCACCCGGGCGTGCTCGGCTCGCTGCTCGCGGGCGCGCTGGTGGTGGGGCTGTTCCTGCGGCACGAGGCGGGTGCCGCGCTGCCCATGGTGCCGCTCCACCTGTTCCGCTCGGCGGCGTTCAGCGGCGCCAACGCGATGACCTTCCTGCTCTACTTCGCCCTCGGCGGCGCGCTGTTCTTCCTGCCGTTCAACCTGATCCGGATTCAGGGCTACTCCGCCACGCTTGCCGGCGCGGCCTTTCTGCCGTTCACCGTGATCATGGCTGCGCTGTCACGCTGGTCCGGCGGGCTGATCGACCGCTACGGCGCGCGCGCACCGCTGACCATCGGACCAGTCGTCGTCGCAGCCGGGTTCGCACTGCTGGCCGTCCCGGGGCTCGGCGGGTCCTACTGGACGACGTTCTTCCCGGGGATGGCGGTGCTCGGCTTCGGCATGGCCGTGAGCGTGGCGCCGCTGACGACGACCGTGATGGGCGCGGTGGAGGACCGCCACGCCGGCGCGGCGTCGGGGATCAACAACGCGGTCGCGCGGCTGGCCGGCATGCTGGCGGTCGCGCTGCTGGGCGCCGTCGCGGTGGGCGCGTTCGGTGCGGCGCTCGACCGGCATCTGGCCGGGATGCGGGTCTCGCCCGAGGTCCGGCGGGCGGTGCTCGCCGAGGCGCCAAGGCTGGCCGAGGCGCGGCTGCCGGCGGTCGGCGCGGCCGAGCGGGCCGAGTTGATCCGGGCGCTGCACCAGTCGTTCGTCTGGAGCTTCCGGATCATCATGCTGGTAGCGGCCGCGCTGGCGCTGCTGAGCGGGCTGTGCGCCTGGTTGACGATCGGTCCGGCCCGGTCCCGAAGGGCGCACGGAGCCACACCTTCGTCCGGATAGTGCACCGGGCCTGGCGAACGAGCCCCTCGTGCGCCCAAGCCCGGACCACGACATCTTCCTCCCCATGCCACCCTCCACCGACCCGCTGGACAGCCTGGTCCACCTCTCCCACCTCCTCGGCCAGGAGACCCGCCTGGTCCAGCCGGGCGGCGGCAACACCTCGATCAAGCTGGGCGGCGAGTTGCTGGTGAAAGGGAGCGGCACCGACCTCCGCAGCATCGGCCGCGACGGCTTCACCCGGCTCTCGCTCGCCCGCCTGGCCCCGCTGGCCGAGGCCGACGCGATGAGCGATGCCGACATGATGCGGTTCATGGCGGGCTGCATGCTGGCGGAGGGGCCGGCGCCGAGCGTGGAGACGCCGCTGCACTCGCTCCTGCCGCACCGCGTCATCGCCCATACTCACGACGTGGCGACGATGAGCCTGACCAACGTCCCCGATGCCACGGCGGAGCGGCTGGTGGGCGAGCTGTTCGAGGGTGGGATCGTGTACGTCCCCTACAGCCGCCCGGGCTTCCCGCTCGCCCGGTCGGTGAGCAGGATGGTGGACCGGATCCCGGCCGACGCGATCGGGCTCACGCTGGCGCACCACGGACTGGTGGTCTGGGGGGAGGACGCCGAGCAGGCACATGCCCGGCTGGCGCAGGTCGTCGCCCGCATCGACGAGTATCTGGCCGCCTGCCGGCGCGGGCGGCTGCTGCCGGGTGCGGTCCGCGATGCGGGGCCGCCGCCCGAGGAACGGCGCCGCCTGGCGGAGCTGGTGCTGCCGGCCGTGCGCGGAAGCCTGAGCCAGCCGGCACCGGGCCGCCCCGAACGGGTCATCCTCCATTACGACGACGCCGAGGACGTGCTGGCTACGCTGGCGGCGGAAGGCGCGGCCGAGCTGGTGAGCCGCGGGATGGCGACGCCCGAGCATCTGCTCCGCGCCGGCCGGCTGCCGGTGTGGCTCGATCTCGATCTCGCGGCGTCGGGAGACCAGTTGGCCGACCAGGTGCGGAGTCGAATGGCTGCCTCCCGCGCGGAGTACGAGGAATATCACCGGCGGCACGCCGCGCCGGACGAGCGCCCGCTCGACGACTGGGCCAAGGTGGTCCTGGCGCCGGGGCTCGGGCTCATCACGGCGTTCAGCGACAAGCGGAGTGCAGTGACCGCGAACCTGTGCTACCGGGCCACGCTCGAGGCCATCGCCGGCGCGGAGGCGGTGGACCGGTTCGAGTTCATCTCCGAGCGGGAGGTATTCGAGTTCGAGCACTGGCCGCTGGAGCGGCGGAAGGTGGAGGCGCAGCTCGCGCGGGATCGCGCCAGCCGGGAGCTGCCGCGGCAGGTCGTGGTGGTGATCGGCGGAGGGAGCGGGATCGGGAGGGCGGCCGCGCGCCGGTTCGCGGAGGCGGGCGCGCACGTCGTGGTGGCGGATCTCGACGGCGCGGTGGTGGACGGGGTGGCGGCCGACCTCACGCCCGAGTTTTCGGGCCGGGTGATCGGCGCCGCCGCGGACGTGCGCGACGACGCGAGCCTCGACGCCCTGTTCCGGCGCGCCGTGCTCGAGTTCGGCGGGCTCGACTGTCTGTTCTACACGGCCGGCCTGCCGCCGCGGTTCGCGCCGGTCACCGGGATCCGGCGAGAGGACCTGCAGCGGCAGCTCGAGGTGCATTACCTGGGAGCGGTGGCGGCGATCGGCCGGGCGGCGACGATCATGCAGCGGCAGGGGATCGGTGGCTCGATCGTGGCCTCGGTCTCCAAGGCGGCGCTGGTACCGGGACGCGAGGCGGTGGCCTACGCGGGCAGCAAGGCGGCGCTGCTGCAGGCGCTCCGGGTGGCGGCCGTGGAGCTGGGGGCGGATGGAATCCGGGTGAACGCGATCAACGCGGACCAGGTGGACACGCCGCTGTTCCGCAAATTCGTGCGGGAGCGGGCGACGAGCCGGGAAGTGACGGAGGAGGAGCAGCTCGAGACGTATCGCCGGCGGAATCTGATGGGCGTCGGGCTGATTCCGGCGGAGGCGGTGGCGGAGCTGGCGGTGATGCTGGCGGGAGAGCGGTTCCGCTATACCACCGGGGACATCATCACGGTCGATGGCGGCCTGGCGGAAGGATTTCCGAGGTAACCAGCTCCGGTTGTCACACTCCGCGCAGATCCTTAGCTTGGGTGACCGCCCCCCACCTTCCGACATCCAGCACCCGCACGGACTCGACCCGCGGCCGGCGCGTCCCCGCCGCATGGAGCGCTCATGGACCTCGGCACTTTCCTGCTCGGGACCCTGGCCGGCATCGCGGCGGGCGCGCTGGTGGCCTGGCTGGCGGCGCGCGCCGGTATCGCCCGGCTCGCCACCCAGCTCGACGCCGAGCGCCGGGCCACCGGCGAGAAGCTGGCCCTCCTGGAGCAGGCCGAGACCAAGCTGCGGGAGGCGTTCGCCTCGCTCTCCGCCGAGGCCCTGCACCGGAACAATCAGTCGTTCCTCGAACTCGCGCGCGCCAGGCTCGGCGAATTCCAGCAGTCCGCGTCGTCGGATCTGGACCAGCGGCAGAAAGCTGTGGACGACCTGGTGCGGCCGATCCACGAGGCGCTCGCCCGGGTGGACGGGAAGCTCGGCGAGGTCGAGAAGGAGCGGATCGCCTCCTACGCCGGGCTGGTCGAGCAGGTGCGGGCGATGGCCCGGACCCAGCAGGCGCTGCAGACCGAGACCGGGAACCTGGTGAAGGCGCTGCGGGCGCCGCAGGTGCGCGGCCGCTGGGGCGAGATCCAGCTCAAGCGGGTGGTCGAGATGGCGGGAATGCTCGGCTACTGCGACTTCGCGGAGCAGGCCAGCGTGAACGGCGACAACGGCCGGCAGCGCCCCGACCTGATCGTGCGGCTGCCGGGCGGCAAGACCGTCGTGGTGGACGCGAAGGCGCCGCTCGCGGCCTACCTGGACGCGGTGGACGGAAACCTGGACGACGCTGCGCGCGAGCGGCTTCTCCGGGACCACGCCCGCCAGGTGCGGGACCATATGGTGGGTCTCGGCAGCAAGGCATACTGGAATCAGTTCCAGCCGGCGCCCGACTTCGTGGTGATGTTCCTCCCCGGCGAGACTTTCTTCAGCGCCGCCTGCGAGCACGACCCGTCGCTGATCGAGTTCGGCGTGAGCCAGCAGGTCATCCCGGCGAGTCCGACCACGCTGATCTCGCTGCTCCGGGCAATCGCGTACGGCTGGCGGCAGGAGCGGATCGCCCGGAACGCGCAGGAGATCAGCGACCTGGGCCGGGAGCTGTACGAGCGGATCGGGACGATGGCGGGGCACTTCGACGATCTGCGGCGCGGGCTGGAGCGGGCTGTCGAGGGGTACAACCGCGCCGTGGGCTCGCTCGAGGGGCGGGTACTGGTCTCGGCGCGGCGGTTCCGGGAGCTCGGCGTGAGCGGGGAGGAGTTGGTGGAGGTGGCCGGCGTGGAGCTGGCGGTGCGCGGGGTGCAGGCGGAGGAGATGGTCGGGGCACCTGAGGCTCCATGACCCGCCGCCGCCGGACCGACCGATCCCCGAGGTTTCATGTGGCGGACAGCCTCCACGATGCACCCGTGGCATCCGAGCTCGACCTGCACGGCTTCCGGGCGGACGAAGTCCCGGGCGCGCTCCGAAACTTCCTCACGAGCTGGCAGCGGCGGGGCAGGGCCCTCGTGGTCCACGTGATCACCGGTCGCGGCCGGAGCTCGGCCAACGGCCCGGTGCTGCGCGGCAGGGTCTCGGCCCTGCTCAAGGGCGAGCTCGCGCCGCTCGTCGCCGACTGGGGCCCCGACGACAGCGACGGCGGGTTCAAGGTCAAGCTCCGGTGATCCAGCCGTCATAGCCCCGCCCTAACTTCCCGCTGCCCCGATCTTCGCCGGGCTGTTACCTTGGTCGGAGCTGCCGCCGTTGCGCGGCGACTCCCTTTCATCGACACTCCGCCTGCTCCGGTCCACCCCGGTTGGAGGGCTCGTCTGGGCCAGATCCGGCTCGTCCTCGGTCACGATCCCCTGCGGCTGCTCGAACTGGCGGCGGACGGATTTCTCACGGCGCGCCCCGGGACCCGCGACGAGCCGTTCCCCTCGCCCCCCTACCTCCTCGCCCTTCGCCAGGGCGGCCTCCGCGACGACCTGATTGCGCTCGCCGCCGAGCGGGGGGTGCCCGGCTGGTTCGACCCGCCGCTCTGCATCTTCCACGAGCTGCCCAACTGGCTCGGTGGCACCGATCGGACGCCGTGCGACGATTTCGAGCGCGCCGTGATTCTGGGCGGTGTCCTCCGCGGGCTGGGCGGCGAGGTGTTCGGGCGGATGCACCGCGCCGAGGACTTCATCGGCGCGGTGGACCGGCTGTTCGGCGAGCTGATCGCGGAGGGAGTGAGGCCGCAGGAGTTCCGGGCGGCGCTCGAGGCGAGCGGACAGCGCGACCGGTTCGAGCGGCAGCGGGACAGCGAGCTGGGGATCGCGTACGCGGAGTACGACGGGGCACTCGCGGCGAAGGGACGGCGGGACGGGCGGGATATGTGGCTCGACTGCGCGCAGGCTGTGTCCGGGAATCCGGAGGGGCTGCTGCGGCGCCTCGGTGGAAGGAGGGAAATCCGGCTGTTCGGGTTGCAGGACCTGCGCGGCGGGTGGCGGGCCCTGCTGCGTGCCCTCGCGGGGGCGCCGGGGCTCGAGCGGTTGGTGATCTATTCGTGGGGAGAGCTGGAGCTGGGGGACGGCATCGACGTCGAGATCACGCGCGTGGAGGAGGGCCGCCGCGGAGGTGACCCGCCGGCTGCCGGGGCCACGCGGCCACGCGCCACCGTGCAGGTCATCTCCGCGCCCGACGTGGAGCGCGAGCTGGAGCTCGTGGCCGCCCGCGTCCGGGCCCTCGCCGACGCGGGCACTCCGCTCGCGCGCATCGCCGTCGTGGCCCGGCAGGCGCGGCCGTACGTTGACCTGGCCCTCGCCGCACTCGAAAAGGCCGGCGTCCCGGCCACCGCACGCCGCCGGATCGCCCTCTGCGAGGTGCCCGTGGTGCGTGCGCTCCGCGCCCTCCTGGCCGCGGCGGCGGACGGCTGGTCGCGGCACGGGCTGGCGGAACTGGCCGAGCAGCCGTACACCGCCACCGAGCTGGACGCGCGGATCCTCAACTTCGCCGGGTTCCGGCGCCGGGTGCGCGGACTCTCCGGCTGGCGCCGGGCGCTGGAAGAGCTGGCGGCGGAGGCGCATCGCGACGACGAGCGGCGGCGCGGCGGAGAAGAGCCCGACGAACATCGGAAGCCGCTGCCGCCGCTGCTCCGCTGCGAGCAGGCCGCGGCGCGCTTCGCCGGCTTCGCGACACGCGCCGCCACGCTGGACGGCACCAGGATGCTCCGCGAGTGGCTCGCCTGGCTCGAGGATTTCCTCGTCGCCGACGCCTGGAAGATCCGCGACCGCATCACTCAGGTCCCCGCCCGCCGGTTCGAGATCGTCCGTGTCGACCTGAACGGATGGCGTGGCCTCACGGACCTCGTGCGGGGCTGGCGCGCGGCGCTCGACGAGTGGGGCGGCGCCGATGCGCCGATCGACGTCGCCGAGTTCCACCGCCAGTTCTCCGATCTGCTCGAGGGCGACGTCGCGCTGTGGACCGAGACGCAGCAAGGCGTGCAGGTGCTCGAGGGCCTGGCCGCGGCGTACCGCACCTTCGACCACGTCTTCCTCGTGGGCCTCGAGGCGGGACGGTTTCCGCTGCCGGCGTCGGTGTCGCCCATCCTGGACGAGCGCGAGCGGCAGGCGCTCCGCGAAGCCGGGCTCCCGCTCGAGCTGCGCGCGACCTGGGATGAGCGCGAGCGCGAGCTGTTCGGTGTGCTGGTCGCGGGAGCGCGGCAGCTCACCGTCTCCTATGCCCGGCTCGACGCCTCGGGCCGCGAAGTGGTCCGCTCCGCGTTCGTCGAGGAGCTGGGGGACGTCTACCGTCTGGTGGGGGCGGAGGCGAGCGAGGAGGTCCCGGCCTCGTGTGTCGTCATCCCCGGCATCCGGCTCTACGCCGCCGACGAGCTGCGCGAGCAGGCCGTCCACGCCGCGCGGATCGAGTGGCACCGCCGGAGCGGCGCGCCGTCGCCGTGGAACGGCCTGATCGAGGACCCGGCACTCGTCGCCCACCTCGCGGGGGAGTTCGGCGACGACCGGCTGTGGAGCCCGACCCAGCTCGAGTCGTACGCCAAGTGCCCCTGGTCGTTTTTCTCCGCCCGCCTGCTCGGCCTCGACCGGCTGGCGGACCCGGACGAGGAGATGGACGCCGCCACTCGCGGTTCGGTGCTGCACGATGCGCTCCGCCGTTTCTACGCCGCGGCCGAGGTGCGGAGCGGAGGCCCCGTCTTCCTCCGCACGCCCGACCTGGCCTGGGCGCACCCGACGATGGTCGAGGCGCTGGACCAGGCGCTCGCCGACGCCCGCGGCCACAAGTGGCTCGGCAACGGCCTACTGCTCCCCGCCAAGCGGGAGGAGCTGCGCCGCATACTGGAGCGATTCCTCGAGTGGGAGGTGCAGGAGCACGAAGACATGGAGAACCCGAAGAAGAAGAACGCGCCGCGCATGGTGCGGACCGCGGTCACCGGCCATGAGGTCGCGTTCAACGACATCGTGCTCGACCGTGGCGGCGTGCGGTTCCGCTTTCGCGGCTCGGTGGATCGGGTCGAGGTCGGCGTGGACGAGCGCCTTGCCGACCCCGGCCGGTTCATCGCGGCGGTGGACTACAAGACAACGAAGTACGCCGTGCCCGGTGCCGGCGCGAAGGACGCCTGGAGCGACGGCGTGGTGCTTCAGGTGCCACTCTACGCCTATGCCCTGGCCCAGGTGCGGCCCGATACCGAGACGGCGCGGGTGGAGTACCGCGCCCTCAAGAAGCCGGAGTCGGTGCACGCGCTCGAGCTGTACCAGTTCGACAAGAATGCGCGCGGCGCGGTGCACAACGAGGCAGCCGCCGAGCTGATGGAGGCGGCCCTCGACCAGGTCGCCGGGCACGTGCTCCGCGCCCGGCGCGGCGAGTTCCCGGCGTCGCCGCCGGAATCCTGCGGCTGTCCCGATTTCTGCCACGCGATCGACATCTGCCGGACCGCCGGCGGCCCCAGGCGGAACGGCTGGAAATGAAGCCGCCGACCGACTCCCAGTGGGAAGCGATCCGCACGACGGACCGGCACCTGCTCGTGACGGCAGGCGCCGGCACCGGCAAGACAACCACCGTCGTCGGCCGCATCCTCTACCTGCTCGGCGCCGAGGTCCGGGGCGAGACCCGCCCCACGCCGCTCGCGCTGCGGGACATCGGCGCGATCACCTACACCAACGCCGCTGCCGCCGACCTCAAGCGCAAGCTGCGGAAGGAGCTCCGCGCGGCCGGCCTGCGCGGGCTGGCCTGCGAGGTGGACTCGGCGCGGATCGGGACGATCCACGGGTTCTGCGGCGACATCCTGCGGGAGTTCGCGCTCAGGGGCGGCTGGACCCCCTCGATCCGCGTGCTGGAAGAGACCGACGGCGCGGCGCTCATGGCCGAGGCGATACACGACGTGGTCCTGGCGGCACTGGAGGAGCGGTCGGTCGAGGGGCTCGATGGGCTGTTCGCCTCGTGGCCGGTGGGCAAGGTGGAAGGGTGGGTGGCGCGTCTGGTAGGCGAGAGCGCGCGGCTCGACCGCATTGCCGCCGAGCGGGAGGGACTCGGCGCGCTCGAGCGATCGGTGGTGGAGCTGGCCCAGCTCGCGCGTACGGAGGTCACCCGCCGCCTGCGCGAAGCCGGCGCCGTGGACTTCGACCGGATGATCATCTGGACCCGCGACCTGCTCGCCCGCGACCCGCTGGTGCGCCGCACGCTTCAGCGGCGGCTCCGCACGCTCATCGTGGACGAATTCCAGGACGTGGACCCGGTGCAGCGGGAGATCGCGTATCTGCTGGGCGAGCCCGAGTCCGGGCGCGCCGATACCACGCGACTCATGCTCGTGGGCGACCCGAAGCAGAGCATCTTCCGGTTCCGGCGGGCCGACGTCACGGTGTGGCGGCAGGTGGAGGACGACTTCGCCCGCCGGGGACGGGGCGCGGTGGTGGCGCTGGCGGACAACTTCCGGAGCGTGGAGCCGGTGCTCGGGTTCGTGGACGCGACCGTCGGGAGGATTCTGGACGCGCCGATCGACGGGAAGGCGCTGCAGGGGTTCGAGGTGGGGTATGGGGCCGTGGCGGCGACACGCGGGGTGGTCGGGGCGAGGGACATCAGCCCCAGCGACGCCCGCTCCCGCCCAAGTCACCCTGAGCCGAGCGAAGGGGGCATGACTCCGGATGGCCCCCTTCGCTCCGCTCAGGGTGACTCGAGAGGCGGCTCGGACTCGGGCAGTGACGTCGTCCCGCCACACCCCGTCGAGCTGCTGTTCGTGACCGCCCCCGACGGCGAGAAGCCGAAGGCCGAAGCCATCCGCGCGACCGAGGCCGCGGCCATCGCGCGCCGGGCCTGCGAGCTTCACGGGCAGGGTCTCGACTGGCGTGACATGGCCGTCCTCATTCCCGCGTGGACCGATACCGATCTGTACGAGTCCGCGCTCCGCCGCGCGGGCATCCCGACCTACGCCCTCCGCGGCGAAGGCTTCTACGCCCGCCGCGAGGTGCTCGACCTGATCCTCGCCCTCGAGACCCTGCGCGACCCGCGGGACGACCGGGCGCTGCTCGGCTTCCTCCGGAGCCCGTTCGTGGGGCTGCGCGACGAGACCCTGCTCGCCATCGCCCGGCAGGCCGACCAGCCGTACTGGGATTACCTCGACCTCGTCGAGGTGAAGGAGCA
This sequence comes from Gemmatimonadales bacterium, assembly GCA_035699205.1. GTDB lineage: Bacteria > Gemmatimonadota > Gemmatimonadetes > Gemmatimonadales > GWC2-71-9 > CAVVWJ01. The sequence continues at coordinate 22,518 of DASSBA010000065.1, read as the reverse complement.
GCCGCTGCTCGACCGCGCGCGGGCACTGCTCGAGGAGCACGTCGCCCTGCGCGACCGGATCCCGGCCGACCGCCTGCTCGAGCGACTGCTCGAGCGCAGCGGCTACCTGGCCCACCTCCACGTCCTCGGCGCCGACGGCGAGCAGGCCCTCGCCAACGTCCGCAAGTTCGTCCGCATCGCCCGGCTCTCCTCCGAGTCGAGCGTCGGCGACTTCCTCCGCGCGCTGCGCGAGACGCGGGACCGGGGGGTGCGCGAGGGCGACGCCCGGCTGTACGGCGAGGGCGAGAACGTCCTCACGATCACCTCGATTCACAGCGCCAAGGGACTCGAGTGGGCCGTCGTTTTCTGGTGCGACCTGCTGCGGAAGCCGCAGGGCGTGACCGGTGACATTCTCATCGGACGCGACCGGATCGTGCTGCGCGATCCCGAGGGCGAGTCGAAGGACCAGCCGCTGCACTACCTCTCGCTCAAGCAGGACGAGGAGGCCGAGCAGTGCGCCGAGCGAAAGCGGCTCTGGTACGTCGCGGCGACGCGGGCCAGGGACCGGCTGATCCTGTCCGGGCTGTGCCCGGGCAAGCTCGCGCCACAGTGTCCCGGTGCGGCGATCCTCGAACAGTTGGGCCAGGTGGCGGCGGTGGACGGTGGGATGGTGGAGTACGTCGGGCAGGGCGGGAAGACGTTTCACGGGATCGTGCGGACCTGCGAAGCGGTGATGTCGGCTGACTTGCCCCGCGAGGCCGGCGGCCGTGCGGCCGTGGCCGACCCGTCCCTCGCCTTCGATCCCCGCCCGCTCCCGGAGTTGCTCCTTCCGCTCGCCGCTCCGACCGGACGCACACGCCACTCCGCAACCGAGCTCATGCTCTACGCCCGCTGCCCCCGGCGCCACTGGTTCCGCTACGTCGCCGGGCTGCGGGAGCCGCCGGTGGACCGTTCGGGGCCCGAGTACGCGAGCGCGATCGCCCGCGGGCAGATCGTGCACGAGGTGCTCGAGCGGCTCGACCGGGAGGACGAGCTCGACCCCCTGCTCGACGCGGCCATCGGTCGCTGGCAGCCCGAGGACACCGCGCCCGAGGCGCCGCACCGGCGGAAGCTCCACGAGGAGCTGCGCGCCGAGGTGCTCTCCGTCGCCGGCAACCCCGAGTACCGCGCGCTGGCCGACCAGCCCACCGCCCGCCGCGAGCTGGCGTTCCTCGCGATCCTCGGCGCCGGCCAGGTGGCCGAGGGCAAGGTGGATCTCGCCGCGCTCGAGGGCGGCGCGCTCGGCGTGCTCGACGTGAAGACCGGCGGCGGCGACGCCGAGTTGGCGCGCGCCAGGGCGCGGCGGTACGACCTTCAGCGCGACACCTACGTCACGGCGCTCGAGCGGATCGGCGGCATGCCCGTCGGACGCTTCGGCTTCCAGTTTTCGGCGGCGGGGGTCCAGGTCTCCGAGGAGATTACCGACCAAGCCCGGCGCGCGGCCGCGTCCGAGCTTCCGAGAATCATGGAGGAGATGGCGGCGGGGCAGCCGAGCCTCGCGAAGGATCCCGCGGATTGTCGCTGGTGCGGGTACCGGCGGGTGGGATGGTGCGCCGGAGTTCCCGCCGCTCCCGGCCCGGGACCGGCATGAACTCCCCCAAGATCCAGCGCTGGATCGACCTTCTCGCGGCCCTGCTCACCCGGCGCTTTCCCGTCACGCTCGACGACCTCACGCGGGAGGTTCCCGCCTACGGGAAGGGGCAGGGGAAGGATGCGCTGCGGCGCATGTTCGAGCGCGACAAGGACGAGCTCCGCGCCTTCGGCGTGCGGATCGAGACCATCGGGATGCCGGAGGGCGACGCCGTGGGGTACCGGCTGCTGGCCCGCGATTTCTACCTGCCCTATCTCGCGCTCATGGAGGAGGGCCGAGCGGCCAGGCCGCGGAAACTGGACCGGGACGGCTACCGCGCACTCCCCACTGTGACCTTCGAGCCCGACGAGCTGGCCGCCGTGGCCGCAGCGGGCGCGCGCGTGCGCGAGCTGGGCGACCCGCTGCTGGCCGAGCACGCCGAGTCGGCGCTCCGGAAGCTCGCGGTGGACCTGCCGCTCGATGCCGCCCGCCCCGGCGACGCGCGGGTGGCGCCCGCCCGACCGGCAGCCGACCCGCGGCTGTTCGAGGTGCTCGGCGCCGCGCTCGAGCATCGGAAGCGGGTGAAGCTCGAGTACCACTCGATGGGTGACGATGCGAGCGGGCCGCGGACGGTCGAGCCGTACGGCCTGTTCTTCCTCAACCAGCACTGGTATCTCGCCGCGCGCACCGACGGCGATGCCATCGTCAAGAACTACCGGCTGAGCCGGATCGGCGGGGCGGAGGAGAACGCGAGCAAGCCGGGCACCCCCGACTACGAGATTCCCGCCGGCTTCCGGCTCCAGGAGCATGCCCGCTCGAAGCAGGCGTGGGAGCTGGGTGACGGGGATGCGGTCGAAGCGGTCGTCGAGACCCGTCGAACCGATGGGGCGGCGCTGGCCGCGGCACGCCTCGGCGATCCGGTGCCCGACCATCCGGACCGGCGGCGGTTCCAGGTGCGCCGCCGCGACGCGTTTGCGCGCTGGCTGCTCTCCTTCGGAGGCGACATGATCCCGCTCGCGCCGCGGGAGCTGGTGAACGAGTACGCGGAGCTGGCCAGCCGGACCCTCGCGGTGTATGCGGGGGGGACGGCATGAGCGACACCGCCGCGGCCCAGCTCCGCCGCATCCTCCAGGTCATCCCGCAGCTCGGCGACGGCGAGCCGCACCCGATCGCCGAGGTGGTCGAGCGCGCGGGCGTGGACCGGTCGGTGCTGCTCAAGGACCTGCGGACCATCACCGACCGCCTCGACCTGCCGGGCGGGTTCGTGGAAGGGCTCCAGATCTTTCTCGACCCCGACACCATCGCCGTCAACCCGTCGCACTTTCTGCGTCCCATGCGGCTCAACCGCGCCGAGCTGTGCGCGCTGGAGCTCGGGCTCGCGATGCTGCGGGGGTCGCGGCCCGCGGAAGAGCACCGTGCCATCGACCGGGCGCGCGAGCGGCTGCGCCGCGCCATCTCGACGTCCTCGCCGGATGACCAGGCGGACCATCGCTTCGCCTCCCTCGGTCCCGCCGGCGACCCCGAGCATCTCCGCCGGCTGCGCGAGGCGCACCGCGCCCGGCGGCGAGTGCGGCTCACCTACCGGAAGGCCGGGGCCGAAGAGCCCTCGTGCCGGCTGCTCTGCCCGTACGGGATCGTGTTCATCAGCGGGATGTGGTACGTGGTGGCTGACTGCGGCGAGGAGGGGCTCCGGATCTTCCGGCTCGACCGGGTGGAGGAGGTGGACGTGCTGGAGGAGCGGTACCCGGCGCCCAGGGATTTTTCACTCGATGCGGTCATCCGGGAGGGGAAGGCGTTTCTGTCGGCTGACGCGCGGACGCTGCGGGTGCGCTACTCGCCGCGAATCGCGCGGTGGATCTCGGAGCGCGAAGGGAAGGCCGTAGAGTCGGACGGGTCGCTGGTGCTGGAGCACCCGCTGGCGGACACGGATTGGGCGGTGCGGCACGCGTTGCAGTACGGGCCGGACGCCGAGGTGCTGGAGCCGGCCGAGGTGCGGGAGGAGATCGTGCGCCGGCTCTCGGCGCTCACGGGCGGCGGCGGCCTTGCGCGGCCCTCGCCGACCAGATGATGCTACGGCGAGTCCCCGGCAGCATCCTCCGTCTGCCCACTCCCGAGGAGGCCCCCGATGGCCGACCGCGTCCGGAAGGTGAAATACTGCTACACCACCGTCCCCAACCGCGCGGGCCAGGGCGTGCGCGTGCTCGACGAGCTGAGCCGCGCCGGCGTGGACCTGCTCGCCTTCTCCGCGTTCCCGGATCGCCCGGGCAGGACGCAGGTGGATTTCGTCGCGGACGACCTCGGCGCGATCCGCCGGGTGGCCAGGCGGGGTGGCTGGCGGCTGAGCGAGGCGAAGACCGGCTTTCTGGTGCAGGGTGAGGACCGGGTGGGCGCGGTCCAGCGCCAGCTCGCCAAGCTCGCGCAGGCGCGCATCAACGTCACCGCCGCCGACGGCGTCGCCGCGGGGAAGGGGCGGTACGGGATGATCCTGTGGGTCAAGCCGAAGGACGTCGCACGCGCGGCCAGGGTGCTCGGCGCACGGTAGCGTCGCTGGCGAGAGAGCGGGTCAACCAGGTAGGATGATCGCATGACGGACGCCAGCAGTCGCCGCCGCGAGTTCCGCCGGCTTCACCAATCCGGCTGCTTCGTAATCCCGAACCCGTGGGACCTCGGCAGCGCCCGCACGCTCGCCCGGCTCGGTTTTCCGGCGCTGGCGACGACCAGCTCGGGATTCGCCTGGACGCTCGGCCGCGCGGACAACAGCCTCCCGCTGGAGACCGTCCTGGCTCACCTGCGGGCCATCGCCGAGGCCGTCGAGGTACCCGTCAACGCCGATTTCGAAGGCGGGTTCGCGATCGAGCCCGCGGCAGTGGGCGCCAACGTCACGGCGGCGACGGCAACCGGGGTCGCGGGGCTCTCGATCGAGGATTCAACGGGCGATCCCTCGAAACCGCTGTTCGAGTTCGCCCTCGCCGTCGAGCGGGTCCGGGCCGCCCGTCGGGCGATCGACGAGAGCGGCACGGGCGTGCTGCTCACCGGGCGATCGGAGGGCTTCATCGCCGGCCGCCCCGATCTCGCCGAGACCATCCGCCGCCTCTCCGCCTACGCCGAGGCCGGCGCCGATTGCCTGTACGCACCGGGCATCCGCAGCATGGCCGACATTACGGCGGTCGTCCGGGCAGTGGCGCCCAGGCCGGTCAACGTCCTGGTCGGCGGTGACTTCGCCACGGTGGACGAGCTGGCGCGGGCGGGCGTCCGCCGGATCAGCGTCGGCGGCGCACTGGCGCGCGCGGCCTGGACCGGGTTTCTGGAGGCGGCGAGGGAGATCGCGGAGCGGGGGACGTTCACGAATCTTGGCCGCGCCGTTTCGTATGACGAGCTCGACGGGTCTTTCTCGAAGGCGTAGGCAGGGACAGCACGACAGCGAGGCAGGGCGGCCGAGAGGCTGCGCGGCAACGTGTGCTGTCATCCCGAGCGCAGCGAGGGATCTACTCAGCCGGTTTCGGAAACCCGTGGAGTAGGTCCCTCGCTGCGCTCGGGATGACAGATCACGGCGTCAGCTACTGCACGCGCACGATCTTTCCCGCCGAGGGCACCCCGTTCCGGTTCAGCACGAACAGCTGGTAGTACCCCGGAGGCGCCAGGTTCGCGTTGGCCGGTGCCGTGACGGTGACTCCGGTGGCGGTCCGGGTAAACGTCAGCGTGTTCGCCCGCTGGCTCATGTCGAACGCGTGAGTTACGGAGCCCAGCCGGATCCAGCGCACGTCCGTGATCTGCGCCGCGTTCGGCGTGCCGACCGGGAAGGCCTGGCCGTAGCCCACGCTGGCCGGTGCGGTGGTGATCGTCGGCCGCGCTCCCTTGAACAGGTACGGCGGCGAGAAGATCTCGTGGTTGTTCTCGTCGGGAACCTGGGACGTGCCGGCCAGCGCGTTGCCGCTGGCGCCGTGGAGCACCGTGCCGTCCGGCAGGAGCAGCGACACCGAGTGGTAGACCCGCATGACGCTGTTGGCGGCGAGCGTGGTCCACTGGTTGGTCTTCGGGTCCCACACCTCCGCCGCGCGGGCCGCATCCCCGGGGTTGATGTCCACGAAGCCGCCTCCGGTAGTGCCCCCGGTGACGAGGACGGTGCCGTCGGGCAGAATGGTGGAGTTGGTGTGCCGGCGCGCGAAGGCCATGGACCCGGCGCTAGTCCACGCGGGCGCACCCGCGCTGAGATCGATCTTTTCGGCGGTGGCGGTGGGCGCGTCGGCCCTGGCATCCGGCGTCTGCCCCCAGGTCCGGTTGCCGCCGCCGCCGGCGTAGAGAATCTTCCCCGCCTCGTACATCGCGGCGGTGCCGTAGTCACGATTGAACTTCCAGATGTGGGTCGGGCCGCTCGTCCACTTCCCCCGTCCGCCGGCCGTCGACGCGTCCACTTCGAACCAGCGCGACTGAATGCGCTCGCCCGCCATGAAGATGCGTCCGTCGGGCGCGACGAAGTTGCGCGGATAGTACGGGATCTCCAGCGTGCCGGCGCCCGGGAGCTTGACCCAGGCGCCGTTTTCCCAGATCTCCGGCGTGGTCACGACCCTGCCGGCCGAATCGCGCCCCGCCATGGTGAGGACGCGCCCGTCGGGTAACGTGGTCACGGTGGGATACCAGCGCCCGAACGCCATCTTGGGCAGCCCCGCCACCCAGGTTTCGCTCGCGGGGTCGAAGATGTTGGTGACGTCGATCCCCACGTCATCCGCCTTGTGCCCGCCGGATACCATCAGGCGGCCGTCCGCCATGAGGGTGTGCCCGGAGCAGAAGAGCATGGTGTCGGCGGCCACTGGCCTGGCCGTGGACGGCGGCCCCGCCGCGGGATCCCACAGGCGCGGGATGGTGGCATGCGTTCCCATCGCGCCGCCGTCCTCGTACTTGCCCCAGCCGATGATCTTTCCGGTCGGCAGCAGGCTCATGTGCAGCGGCACGATCGGCCAGGGGACGACCAGCCCCCATTTGCCGCTGGTCGCTTCCGACGGCAGCGGCTCGATCTCGATCGGCGAGGAGCCCACGCTGCTCGCGCCGGCCGTGAACTCGAGCGTGGAGGAGCCGGAGCCCCTGATCCCGAGGTCGCCGAACCGGGCGACGCCGGCGGCGTCGGAGGTCGCAGTGGTGGTGCCCTCGAGTGTCCCGCCGCCCGATGCCACGAGGGCCGTGACCTGTATGCCGGCTGCTGGAGCACCGTTCGCGTCCGTTACCTGGACCACCGGCTGCGCCGACGGGTCGAACACCTCGCCGCTCAGCGCCGATGTGGGTGGGTTGGTGGTGATCGCGATGGCGCCCGCCGCCCCGCCGATCGCGACCGGCGACGACTGCACCGGCGCGGTGCCCGGTGCCGTGAAGCGGAGCGTGTAACTGCCGGCTGCCCCGGTGATCGCGAGGTCGGTGAACGCCGCGGCCCCGCTGCCGTCGGTCTGGCGCACCAGGGTGCCGCCGAGCGTGCCCGTGCCGGCCGCGAGCGAGGCGGTGACGGCAAGGCCGCCCTGGGCCTGGTCGTTCCCGGCGCCGTCCTTCAACTGGATGACCGGCTGCACCGCGAATGCGACACCGCTCTGCGCCGAACCGGACGGCTGGGTCCTCATGGCCAGCGTGGGCGTGGTCCCGTCGGTGGCCGTGGCCGTGAAGGTGATCGGCGAGCCCTGCAGCCCGCTCACCGACGCCGTCGTGGTCTGCTCGCCCGCCGCCGGTCCGAGGGTTCGCTCCACCGAGGCGCGGCCATCGGACCCCGTTTCGACATCCGCCGCCGAGATGCTGCCGCCGTTCTGCGCGTCCCACCGGACGGTGACTCCCTCGACCGGATCGCCCGACCCGTCGGTCACCAGCACCGCGAGCGGCTCCGCCAGCGTGCTGCCCACGGGGCCGCTCTGGCCGTTGCCACCGTCCGCGGCGATCGCGGCGGCGGTGGGGGGCTGGAGGGTGTTGCCGCTGCACCGGAGGGACACGGTGGCGAGCAGGCCGGCGAGGGCCGCGACGGAGAATTGTCTGAGTCGGGTCATGGCATAGGTCGAGAGTGGGCCGGGACACCGCGGACCGTTGCACCTTCCGGGCCGTGGGGCCGGCGAGCGGGCGATTGGATGTCGTTGTGCCGCCTACGTTTGCGAGCCAGTCCTCAGGGGATCGTTGCGCGGCCGCCACGGGAGGCCGGCGTCCCGCGCTGCTGCTCCGCACCAGAAACCCCGCAGGATCCTAACACCCCCAGGGCGCGGATGGGCCACCCGGCGCCCGCGCCGACCCGTGCTCACCCCCGGTTACATTGACTCACACCCCGACCTTTCCGGCAGAGGCGTCATGAAGATCGAGCAGCCCATTTTCATCGTGGGGACCGGCCGCTGCGGCTCGACCGCGTTTCACCGGCTCCTCGGGGTGCATCCGCAGACGATGTGGCTGTCGGGTTTCGCCGAAGAGTTCCCGTACCGGCCGCGGTGGAATCGGTGGGCCGTCACGGCGATGGGAAGCCCGGCGCTTCGGCGCATTTTCGGGAAACGGATCAAGCCCGGCGAGAACTACGGCTTCTGGTATGCCCATGCGTACGGCTTTGCCGAGCCGGGTCGCGACCTCGTCCGATCGGACGTGACCCCCCGGGTCAAGCAGCAGATGCATGCCGCGATCGAGCCGATGCTGACGTCGCGGCGCAGCCGCCTGCTCATCAAGCTCACCGGGTGGTCACGCATCGGATTTCTGAACGAGGTCTTCCCGGACGCGCAGTTCGTCCACATCGTCCGCGACGGGCGGGCGGTGGCGAGCTCGCTGCTGCACATCAATGCGTGGCAGTGGCGCGGATGGTACGGGCCGTACAGTTGGCGCTACGGCCCGCTGTCGGGGGAGGACCAGGCGGCCTGGGAAGCCAGCGGCCGCTCGTTCGTGGCACTGGCGGGGCTCCAGTGGAAGATCCACACGCGAGCGGTCGAGGCGGCCCGTCAGGCGCTCGATCCGGCCAGGTTTCTCGAGATCAAGTACGAGCAGTTCTGCGAGCAGCCGCAGGACACCTGCCGGCGGGTCACCCAGTTCGCCGGGCTGGAGCCGTCGCCCGAGTTCGAGCGCCACGTGGCGGCGGCGAGGATCACCGACATGAGCGATCGCTGGCGCCGCGACCTGTCACCCGAGCAGCAGGCCCTCCTGACCGGCCTGCTGCGGGACGAGCTTCAGCGATACGGGTACGACGTATCTCAGTGAGCCGCGAGATCCTTCACCGTGCCCGCCAGCAGCCGTACCTTGGCCGCGTCACCGGCCCCGGCCGACTCACCGTCCAGCTCCGTCGCCAGCTTCGTCAGCGCCTCCTGCCGCGCTGACCCCGACGCCTGCTCGGCGCCCGACAACGCGTCCCGGATACTCGAGATCCTCTCGGCCTCGAGGCCCTTCGACCGCTCGAGCTGGTCGACGTAGGCGCGCGCCAGCGCGAAGCTGGCCGGCCAGACCATCTTCGGCTGCCCCTGGGTGTTCAGGTAGTCCAGGTGCACCGACTTGGCGGCGTCGATCTCGTTCCGGGAAATGAACGCGCTCGGCGTCAGCTCGAAGATGTCGAGGCCGCGCGCGATCTCGGAGCTGACCATTACGCCGTTGTACCAGTACACCGACCACGACCCGCCGCTCTCCATCCGGGTCGAGTCCACCGGGCCGCGGTCGAAGAAGGCGATTTCCTTCGGGTGCGCGGCGTCGGTCCAGTCGAACACCGAGATGCCGCCCTGGTACCACGCCTGCACCATCACGTCCCGGCCCGGGATGGGGATGAGCGACCCGTTGTGGGCCACGCAGTTCTCCTGCGCGGTCTGCGGCGCCGGCAGCTTGTAGTAGCTCTGGAACTGCATCTTCCGGTCGGCCAGGGTGAAGATCGCGTCCGCCCCCCACTCGTGCTTGTCGGTGGCGCGGCACTTCGGCTGTCCTCCGCCGCCCCATTCGTCGGAGAAGAGGATCTTGGTGCCGTCGTTGTTGAACGTGGCCGAGTGCCAGTAGGAGAAGTTGGAATCGGACACCGCGCCGATGCGGACCGGATGGGCCGGGTCGCTGATGTCGAGCAGCAGCCCGTAGCCGCCGCACGCGCCGCCCGCCAGGCCGATCGCCGGGTAGACGGTGATGTCGTGGCACTGGGTGGGCCCGGCGTTGGGGCCCCCGCTCTGCGCCTGGTGGGCCTTGATCATCGCGGCGACGATTTCCGGCATGGCCTGCCGAAGGGTCGCGCTGTCCGCGGCGGTCGGCGCGCCGGTGCCCTGGCGGGCCGCGACGACGCTGTCCAGCAGCGGCCCCGTGAACTGCTCCGGCAGCACGACCTCCTCGCTGTCGATGACCGCGGTGAATCCGCCCGCGGCGCGCGCGGAATCGGCGGCCTGCTTGGCGGCCGCGATGTCCTGGGGCGTCTCGCCATGCTTCGGCGGAGCCACCAGGTCGTTGAAGATCCGCGGCGAGCTGACGATCGCCGCCTGCTCGGGATGCGCCAGCGGCACCTTGATGACCTCGATGCGGAACAGCGCCGAGTTGGGATCCTCCGATGGCGAGGCGCTCACACAGCCGGGGAGCTCGCTGGCCGAGCGCACCCGCGACGAGCCCGAGATGTACACGTAGACGTTCTCGGTGTCCTTCGGATCGACCAGGACCGTATGCGTATGCGAGCCGCGGCAGGTCTGCACGTTGCCGACGTTTTTCGGATGCGCGATGTCGCTGATGTCGAAGATCCGGAGGCCGCGCAGCCGCGCCGCGCTGACCGTGTCCTGTACGCCCTGGGTGCCACAGTCCAGGCGTCCCGAGAGCCCCTCGCCGGAGACGAACAGCAGGTTCTTGTAGACCGAGACGTCGCTCTGCGAGGCGGGGCACACGTACGCCGTCTCCAGGGCGGGCCGGCGCGGGTCGGTGATGTCCCACACCTGGTACCCGTTGTAGTTCCCCTGAATGGCGTACTGGCCGGTGAACGCCAGGTCGGAATTGGTTTGCCCGACGAACTGCTCCGACGGGGGCGTCTCGGACAGCACGCGCAGGTTCCACGTGGCTTCGGCGGCGTCCATGAGCCCGGCCCGCAAGCCGATGCGCGGGTCAGGGCTCGGCGCCTCGGTGGACATGCTAGCCGCCGGAGCCGGCCCGCTGGAATGCGACGAATGCGACGAGGAGGTCGAGCCGGCACACGCCGCCGCGGAGCACAGCGCGAGCGCGAGCGACAGCGGTCGAAGTCGAGCTGAGGCCATGACTGCTTCCTTTGTGATCAGGGGGAGTGACGTTCGGGGGAGAGGGCGGCGAGCATTCGCTCCATTCGGGCGATCTCGGTCGATTGATCGACATTGACGTCGTTGGCAAACTTGAACACGATCTCGTCCTGGGCGGCGCCGTAGGAGCCGAACAGGTCCTTCACCATGGACACGGCACCGCGGTGGTGATGGATCATGTCGGTCAGGAACAGACGGTCGAAGTCGCTGCCCCTCGTCTGGTCGAGCTCCTTCATCTGAGCTTCCGTCAACATCCCGGGCATCAGCATCTGGTGATCCGAGCCGTGCATCGCCATCGCCGGACCCGTGGTATCCGCCTCGGGCACGGGCTGCCGGCGATCGCCGAGCCATCGCTGCATCGTCGCGATCTCGTCCTGCTGGGCGTTGATGATCCGCTCGGCCAGGGTGCGCACCGAGGCGCTGGCGCCGTGGGTGGGCGCCCACCCCGCCATGACGATGGCCTGCGAATGGTGCCCGATCATGGCGGACATGAAATGAACATCCGCCTCCGTATACGGATAGCGCGCGCTGTCCGCCCGGGCTCTGGCTATGGCCGCGGCCTCGGACTGGCTGCCGGCGTCCGGGTGGGGGGAGGTCCGCATCGCTCCGGTCGAGGCGCTACTGCACGCCGTCAGGGCGAGCGCGACAGTCAGCGCGGTGGCGAGCGACCGGAGATGTGATGTTCTCATTTGCAACATGGTCCCCTGGAATGCAGATTCCGGGCGGGTGAAGGTGTGCCGAACGCCGAATACTATCACGACTGGCGCCCGCTGGCGCTCCTACGCGCCTCCCCCCACATTTGGTTTCCGATTTTCCCATCACGTCGCCGGATACCGAGAATCCGGGCCGTTTGCCGCGTCACCCGGGCGAAGTACCGACCCGGGCGGGCCGGACGGCTCGAAACCATCGAGGAGAGATCATGCGGAGTCCACACAGGCGGGTACGTGCCATCGCGGGGATGTTGGCGGTCGCGGTCCTCGCATTGAGCATCACCACGCCCGCCTGGGCGCAGTTCGGCGGACTGAAGAAGAGACTGAAGGCGGCGGCGGGCCAGGAGGGGGCGGCGCCCGCCGGCAACCCCGGAGGCGGCACTATCGTGCTCTCGGAAGACGTCGTGAGCCGGCTGCTGGCCGGCCTCCAGGCGGGCCAGACCGAGCGTGAGGCCGCCGCGAAGGAGGACACGCCCTACGGACGCTTCAAGCAGGCGGAAGCAGCGTATGCCGAGGCCCAACCCAAGTGCCAGGCGGCGCAGCAGACATTCTCCCAGCGGATGGCGGGAGATCAGAAGGTGATGGACAAGTACAGCGCCCTCGTGGAGAAGATGGTGGCGGCGCAGGGCAAGGGCGACCAGAAGCTCGTCACCGCCTACCAGGATTCCGCGATGGCCATGCAGGACCCAAGCTGTGTCGTCAAACAGCCGCGGCAACCCGACGGCTACTACGATGCGCAGCGGGAGCTCGACGTCCGGGCCGAGCAGCAGGAGCTCAAGACCTCCGGCTACAGCCGGAGCGAGCTGGCCATGATCAAGGAGCGGACCGAAGCAATCCTCCGCGGCGCCACCCCTCCGGGCGACGCATCGCCCGCCGAGAAGGCGGCGGTGTCGGCCAGGGCGACCGAGCTCAAGCCGCTGCTCGGCATCCATGACCAGCCCGCGGCCCGGGCGCAGAAGCCCACCCCCGCGCCCGCTCCGGCGCCGGCCCCTGCCGCGGCCCAGGCGCCGCCCGCCGCTTCGAGCATGAATGCCTGCATGATGAAGAACACCCAGAATCACCAGGCGGAGCTCGAGGCGATCGGGAAGCGCGCCGAGGCGGCACAGGCGGCCGGCGACACCCAGAAGCTGATGGCCCTCGCCGATTCGCTGCAGCAGATCCAGATGGCCGGCTGCCGGTAGGGGCGAATGGGCTCGATGCCTCGAGCGGTTGCCGCAGTCGGGGTGGCGGCCGCCATTGCGGGCAGCGCGATCGGCGCCAGAGCTTCAGGAGTCGAATCCGGCCGCCCGGCGGACGCGCTCGCGGTCCGCGATGGCGGCCGGTGGATCACCTGGTGGCGGCGGGACGGCGCGCCGTCCCGCTGGGACGGCACGGCGCCGCTGGCCGGCCGCATCGCCTGGCGGGCCGGCGCGGGCGGCATCGAGTGGGGCGAGCTGCAGCTTCGCGGTGCAAGCGAGGCGTGGCGCACCCGGCTGGTCGTCGTCCGGCTGGACCCGGGCCGCGTCGCCGTGTCCCTGGCGCCGGCGTTCACCACCAACCAACGCTGGACGGTGGGCGATGCGGGCCACGAGGCGGTGCTCGCGCTGGACGCGGGGCAGTTCCGCGGCTCGCTGCCCTGGGGTTGGGTGGTCACCGGGGGCCGGGAGGTGCTGCCACCCGAGTACGCGCCGCTCGCCGGTGCGGTGGTGGCGGACCGTTCCGGCGCCGTGCGGATCATCGCGCCGGACAGCGTCGCCGCCGAGCAGGAGCGCGGCACCGCGGTCGAGGCGTTCCAGAGCTATCCCATGCTGTTGCAGGAGGGCCTGGTGCCGGCGGCGCTCAGGGAGCCGGGCAGGGGAGTGGACCTCGAGCACCGGGACGCGCGGCTCGCGCTGGGGACCCTGGCGGACGGGCGCGTCATCATCGCCCTCACCCGGTTCGACGCCTTGGGCGAGTCGCTCGGGCGGCTGCCGTTCGGGCTCACCTCGGCCGAGATGGCGGCCGTCATGGGCGCGCTCGGGTGCCGCCAGGCGCTGCTGCTGGACGGCGGGATCTCCGGGCAGCTGCTGGTACGCGAGGCGGAGGGGCCGGCGCGGACATGGCCCGGGACGCGAGGCGTGCCGCTGGGCCTGGTGGGGCGGGCGAGACGATGAGGCCGGCAGGGCGCCGCCTATCGCCGGATCTGATACGCCAGCTTCACGAAGAAGCCGTCATTGCTCCGCCGCAGCCGTGACCAGTTGAATTCCGCGTCCGTCTCGAGCGAGCTGCCATAGCCGAGGAAGGCGACCGTCCCCGGCGTTGGCTCGAACGAGGCGAGCAGGTCGGCCCGAAGTCCGTTGAACTCGGTGACCGGCTGCGCCGCCCCGCCGACGAGCAGCGGCACACCGGTGCCCGGCTCGACCAGGGCCGCCCGCCGCTCCGAGCGGTACTCCCCGATCGCCCGGAAGAACAGCCCGCGCCGCGGCTGGTACTCGAGCTTGAGCCGCGGGATGGTCGAACGGGCAAACTCGCCGCCTCCGAGCCGGGCCAGCCGGAATACGGTGCCGGTCAACGCCACTCGTAGCGTCGATGCGGGACGCAGGTCCACCTGACCGGTCAGCTGCCAACCCGTCCCGGTCGTTCCCTCCTCGAAGATCGCCGCACGTCCCCGCCGATACGTGAGGTTTGCGCCGAGGTGCCGCCAGGTCGGGGTGGTCACGCCCGTTTCCCAGGTGAAGCCGGAGAAGTCCCTGGCGGGCCGGTAGGCGGGCCCGGCGGCGGCCCCGACGGTATACCCCGCGTAGCTGCTGTCCTGGAAGTTCACGAAGTCACGCTCGAGGTGTCCGCTCAGCTCCCACCCGCCGCGGAGCTGGAAGGTGGCTTCGAACTGCTCGAGGCCCTCCAGGCCCGGCGTGAGCCCGAAATCGTCGTACAACCATGTGCGCTCAGGGCCGAAGAACACCGTGAGGTTCTCCAGCAGCGCGCCCCGCGCGCCGTAGAGAGTGAAGCGGTTGAACGCATGGCCATTCACCACGCCGCTTCGGAGTTGATTGACGAAGCCGGCCTGGTCGTCGAAGCCGGCGCCCAGTCCCTTCAACAGGTAGTTGAACCCCCAGGAGCGGCCGGTCCGGTCGTACTCCGCCTGCCAGATCGGCGCCGTGCGGCTTCCCGCGCCGTCGCTGGTGAAGGAGGCGCCGTATTGGAGCTGGGCGAAGTAGAGACCCCACACGTAGCGGAAGTCGCCCGCGAGCACGCGGTTGTGCGCGCTCCCCTGGTCGCGGTTGGTGAAGGTGACGCCGGCGATGGAGTTGCGGCCGAAGTCCCGCCTCAGCCGGGTGATGTTGAACCAGGCGTCGCCGTCGCCCGTCTCGTCGACAGCCGTGAGGTGGGCGATGCCGAGCTGACCGAGCTTCCCGGTGTACTTGGCGCCGGCCTTGGGATTGACGATCCGTCGGGTATACACCAGCGTCTGCGGCGACCCGAAGAGCTCGATCCCCTCGAGGAAGAACGGGCGCTTCTCGGGGAAGAAGAGGGCGAAGCGCTCATTCACCGTCACCTGGCCCTCATCGCTCTCCACCTGGCTGAAGTCGGGATTGATGGTGGCGTCGAGGGCGGAGCTGGTGAATCCGAGCCGGAGGTTGAGGCCGGCGTCGGGGTTCACGTCCTGGCGGGTGAAGCTGCCGCTCGCCGGATCGCGGCTGCCGTCGGCGGTGGCGGCGACGAATGGCTGCGCCTCGACCGAGACGCCGCGCCGCAGCTCCTGCAGGCCGCCGATGGCCCCCTCCTGGCCCAGGAAGCTGGCATTGGCGCGTCGGACGTCGGTCCAGGTGTCGGTATACCCGGTGCGCTGCACCACGCGGGTGACGTTGAAACCCCAGGTCTGGGGTCCGCTCCCGGGATAGCGCAGACTCTTGAAGGGCACCCGGACTTCGACTTCATAGCCCCGATCGGTAATCCGCCCCTTCGACTGCCAGGTGAAGTCGGGGTTCAGGTCGGTGCTCCCGGGCACGAGGCTGCTGACCTGGCCGGCGCCCTCGCTCCGGACCCCGTCGCTCTGGATGCCCAGCGGGTTCACGCCGAAGAAGAAGGCGCGCCGGCGGTCGTGAAAGGTGTCGAGGTCGATGATGACGTGATCGTCGTTGTCGATGTTGTCGCGGTCGGCCACGGTGGCGCGGATGGCGCCCGGGTGCCGGTCGTGGGCGACGACGCCGAAATAGATCGCGTCCGGCGCGTACCACACCAGGACCTCGGTCTGCTCCTCGGCGGGCCGCCCGTCCACCGGCTGGTATTGCCAGAAGCCGGCGAGCCGGGTGGCCTCGGACCAGGCCGGCTCGTCGAGCCGGCCGTCGATGCGGACCGTGGTCTCGAGCCGGGGGATGTCAGCGGTCGGGGAGCCTTTCCCCTCCACGACCGGGCCGGTGGCGGGGGTCTGCAGGAGCAGCAGCAGCGCGAGCATGCTCGAGTGAGTCAGAGTGGAGGTTGGCCGGGAGCCGGCGGCGGCATCCGGGACGGAAGGAATCTACGGGGAGCTGGTGGTCTGGCGCGAAGCCCCTCCTGTGCCCCAAGCTTCATGTCCGTTGATCCCGCACGGCCGGCGCGGTACGCGCGCCGGCCCTTCACCTCCGGAGCCGACGATGTCCTACCTGCGCCCGCTCGTGGCGGCCGCCGTACTCGCTCTGTCGCTCTCGACCGCGCTGCCGGCTCAGAGTGCCGACTCCTCGCTCGTCACCCTCGACCGCCTGTTCGACTCGGACGAGTTCGCGCCGGAGTCCCCGGGCAGCGTGCGCTGGCTCGACGGGGAGGCCGCCTACACGAAGCTCGAGGCCGACAGCGCCGGGCCCGGCGCCCGCTCGCTCGTCCGCTACGACGCGGCCAGCGGGCGCCGCGAGGTCTGGGTGCCGGCCGGGCGCCTGGTTCCCCCGGGCGATTCGGTGCCGCTGCGGGTGGAGGACTATACCGTCTCGCCGGACAAGCGCCGCCTCCTGCTGTTCACCAACTCGCGCAAGGTCTGGCGCGAGAACACCCGCGGCGATTTCTGGACGCTCGATCTCTCGACCTGGCGGCTGCGCAGGCTCGGCGGTCCCGCCGCCGCGCCGTCCACGCTCATGTTCGCCAAGTTCTCGCCCGACGGCGGCCGGGTGGCGTACGTGCGGGAGCACAACCTCTATGTCGAGAATCTCAAGGACCGCCGCATCACCCAGCTCACCCGCGACGGCTCCCGGACGATCATCAACGGCACCTTCGACTGGGTGTACGAGGAGGAGCTCAACCTGCGCGACGGGTTCCGCTGGAGCCCGGACGGCCGGCGCATCGCCTTCTGGCAGCTCGACGCCTCCGGCGTGCGCGACTTCGACCTGATCAACGACACCGACTCGCTGTACTCGTTCGTCATTCCGGTGCAGTACCCCAAGGCCGGCACCACCAATTCGGCGGCGCGAGTCGGCGTGGTGAGCGCCGCCGGCGGCGAGCCGGTGTGGCTCGATGTGCCCGGCGATCCCCGCAACAACTACATCGCCCGCATGGAATGGGCGGCGAGCCCGGACGAAGTCGTGCTCGAGCACCTGAACCGCGCGCAGAACACGCTGGCGGTCATGCTGGGCGACGCGCGCACCGGCCGGGTGCGCCCCGTGCTCACCGAGCGCGACAGCGCCTGGGTGGACGTGGTGGACGATCTCCGCTGGATCGACGGCGGGAAGAGCTTCACCTGGATCAGCGAGCGGGACGGCTGGCGCCATCTGTACGTGATCTCGCGGGACGGGTCGAAGCGCCGGCTGGTGACGCCGGGCGCGTTCGATCTGCACAATCCGGGGAGCGCGTTCGGCCAGCCGTTCGTCGTGGGCGTGGACTCGGCGGTGGGGTGGATCTACTACACGGCGTCACCGGACAACGCCACGCAACTCTATCTCTATCGCACCCGGCTGGACGGAAAGGGCAGGCAGGAGCGGGTCACGCCCGGGGACCAGCCGGGCTATCACCTGTACGAGTTCTCGAGCGACGGGCGCTGGGCGTTCCACAGCTACTCGTCCTTCGGCACGCCGCCGGTGGTCGAGGTCGTCCGCCTGCCGAAGCACGAGGTGGTGCGGACGCTGGTGGCCAACCAGCGGCTGCGCGACGCGGTCGCCCGGCTCCGGCGCGGACCGGCCGGGTTCGTCAAGGTGGACGCGGGAAACGGGCTCCGGCTCGACGGCTGGGTCATGAAGCCGCCGGGCTTCGATTCGACCAGACACTACCCGGTGCTGTACCACGTCTACGGGGAGCCTGCCGGCCAGACCGCGCTCGACCAGTGGGGCGGCGCCACCTACCTCTGGCACCTCATGCTCACCCAGCACGGCTACGTGGTGGCGAGCGTGGACAACCGCGGTACGCCGGCGCCGCGGGGACGCGCGTTCCGGAAGGCCATCTACAAGAAGATCGGCCTGGTCAACTCGGCCGATCAGGCCGCGGCCGCGCGCACCATGCGGCGCTGGCCGTGGGTGGACTCCACGCGCGTCGGCGTCTGGGGCTGGAGCGGCGGCGGCTCGACGACGCTCAACCTGCTGTTCCGCTATCCGGCGCTCTACCAGACCGGCATGTCCGTGGCGCCGGTGCCCGACGAGCGGCTGTACGACACGATCTACCAGGAGCGCTACATGGGGCTGCCGCAGGAGAACGAGGCGGCGTACCGGGAGGGCTCGGCGCTCACGTTCGCCGACAGCCTGCGCGGCAACCTGCTGGTGGTGCATGGCTCGGGCGACGACAACGTCCACTTCCAGGGAACCGAACGGCTGGTCAACGCGCTGGTGGCCGCCAACCGGCCGTTCACGCTGATGATGTATCCCAATCGGTCGCACTGCATCTGCGAGGGCGACGGGACCAGCCTGCACCTGTTCTCGCTGCTCACCCGCTACCTGGAACAGAACCTGCCGGCGGGCGGCCGGTGAGCTCAGCGGGCTACCGGTGGCCGAGGCCCGGGTGAGTCCGATCGACCTGCTGGCCGTGTCCGGCAGCCTGCGGGCGGCCTCCTCGAACCGCACGCTGCTGCAAGCCGCTGCCGCGCTGGCGCCGCCCGGCGTGACGGTGCAGCTCTCCGACCACCTCGCGGCGCTGCCGCATTTCAACCCCGATCTGGACGGGGGCATGCGGCCGGCCGCCGCCGACTCGTGGCGCGCGGCAGTCGGAAGTGCCGACGGGCTCCTGCTCTCGACGCCGGAGTACGCGCACGGGCTGCCCGGCGCGTTCAAGAACGGCCTCGACTGGCTGGTCAGCGATCCCGCGCTGCTGCACAAGCCTATCGCGATCTGGAACGTCTCCGCGCGAAGCTCGTACGCGCAGGCCTCGCTGGCCGAGATCCTGCGCACGATGTCCACCCGGATCGTGGAGGGCGCGGGAGTGACGCTCCCGCTGCTGGATTCGCCGCTCGAGCTGACGACCTTCCTCGGCACGCCGGCGCTGCGCGAGCTGCTCCAGGGCGCGCTCGACGCCTTCGTGCGGGCGATCCGGGAGCTTCCGGCACGAAATCCAGCTCGATGGTGACGCGGGACGGTGCGGCGGCGTCCACGATTTCCATGCGTCCCTCCCCGGCCTTGGCGTTGCCGTGGAAATCGTTGATGAGCGCGAAAATCCGTTCCGGTGGGGCGTTGTCGGGGCGCCACCGCCCGGTCCTGGCCGCCGCCCTCCTGCTGGCGGCCTGCTCACGACCCAATCCGCCGGCGGAACCGGCGCACGCGGTGCGGTCCGACTCCACCCCGGCCTTCGCGAACAGGGTGTGGAAGGTCGCCCGCTCGTCCGCCGGCGATCCCGGCACCTTTTACGTCTTTCTCTCGGACGGCTCGCTGCTGATCACCTCGCCGCACGGCACGCCGTCGCTCGGCAGCTGGCGCTTCGCCGGCGACACCCTCACCCTCGTCGAGGAAGGGATCGCGCATCCCGCGGCCGTGCTCCGGCTCGGCGCGGACACGCTCGCCATCCGGATTCCCGGGCCGGGCGAACCGGTCGAGATCACCTTCGTTCCGGCGGTGACCCGATGAGAGTTCTCGAATGGCTGACGGTGGGGCTGCTCGCGGCGTGCGCGGGGAACGCCAGGATGGGGGATCCGGCCGGCCGCGTTGCCGGTTCGGCGACGTATCGTGAGCGAATGGCACTCCCGCCCGATGCCGAGCTGCGGGTGCAGCTCTTCGACATGTCGGCGCAGGACTCGGCCCCCACGCAGGTCGCCGACACGACGGTGCGGCCCGAAGGCCGCCAGGTGCCGCTGCCGTTCGTGCTGCGCTACGACCCGAAGGCCATCGATCCGAAGCACGTCTACGCCGTCCGCGCCACCATCCTGAGCGCGCGCGGCCCGCTCTTCACCAGCACGGCGGTCGTGAAGGTCATTACGTGGGACCATCCCGACAGGGTGGACCTCGTGCTCACCCGGGTCGCCGATGCCGCAGCAGCGGACTCGGCGGGAGCGGACACCGCGGGCTCCGCACCCGGCGGGCTCTGGGGCACCACGTGGGTCCTCCAGGCCGTCGGCGGGGCGCCGGTCAGCGATGACGCTCAAGCCACTCTGGAATTTCCCGAGGAGGGCAAGACGGCCGGCCGCGGCGCGTGCAACCACTTCTTCGGCAGCGTCACGGTTACCGACTCCACGATCGCCTTCGGCCCGCTCGGCGCGACCCGCATGGCGTGCGCCGAGGCCGTGATGGGGCAGGAAACCCGGTACCTGAAGGCGCTGCAGGACGCCGAGCGGTACGCCGTCGAGGGAAACGTGCTGCTGGTGTACGTCAGGGGGATGGACAAGCCACTCCGGTTCACTCGCCGGCCCTGATTGCTGGTCTCCCGCATCACCTCCACCCCGAGCGCCTGATCCGCACCGTCCGCCGGCTCATGCCGAGGCGGTCCCTCAGCGATCGATGTACGCCATCATGCTCTCGTTGTAACGCGGCCCGGCGGCTTCTCCCGCTGGAATCGCCCCATCCAGCCGCGCCAGCTCGACCGCGCCAAGGTGCAGGTCGGCCGCGGCGACGTTCTCCTCGAGGTAGCGCCGGCGCTTGGTGCCCGGGATGGGCACGAAGTCCTCGCCCCGCTGCAGCACCCAGGCCAGCGCCACCTGGCCGGGCGTCGCGCCGAGCTCGGCGGCCACCTGGCCCACCACCGCGGCAGCGCGCATGTTGGCGTCGAAGTTGGCGCCCTGGAAGCGCGGATCGCCGCGCCGGTAATCGCCCTCGGGGTACGCTTCCGCGCGCCGGGCGGTGCCGGTCAGGAAGCCGCGGCCCAGCGGACTGAAGGGGACCAGGCCGATGCCCAGTTCCCGGAGGAGCGGGATGATCTCCGACTCGAGGTTCCGCTCCCACAGGGAGTATTCGCTCTGGAGCGCGGCGATCGGGTGCACGGCGTGGGCGCGGCGGATGGTCTGCGCTCCCGCCTCGCTCAGGCCGAGGAAGCGCACCTTCCCCTCGCGCACCAGGTCGGCCATCGTGCCGACGACATCCTCGATCGGCACGGCCGGGTCCACCCGGTGCTGATACAGCAGGTCGATCCGGTCGCTGCGCAGCCGGCCCAGCGACCCCTCCACCGCCTCGCGGATGTGCGACGGGCGGCTGTCCAGCCCGCCGCGTCCCGACGAGCCGATCTCCCAACCGAACTTGGTGGCGATGATCGCGCGATCGCGCCGGCCCTCGAGCGCCCGGCCGAGCAGTGTCTCGTTGGTGTAGGGGCCGTACACCTCGGCGGTGTCGAACAGCGTCACGCCAAGCTCGAGCGCGCGGTGGATGGTGGCGATGGACTCGTCGTCGTCCGGCGTGCCGTAGGACTGGCTCATGCCCATGCAGCCAAGACCCATGGCGGAAACGGTGAGGCCGTTGGCACCGAGAGTGCGGGTCGGGAGCATGGCCGAACGATAGGAGCCGGGGGCCGGGGTGTCTACCGCGGCGGGGTTCGGTCAACCCGACGCCGTGGCCTTACGTCCCCAGCGGCGCCGGCGTTTATTTCCGAGCCACTGGACCCGCGCGCCGCCGCGTAGGCCTCCGAACTCCATCCACGGACGTCTCATGCCTGCACGGGGCCGCCGGCTCGCATCGGGCTTCGTTCTCGCTCTCCAGGCGGCAACGCTCACCGCACAGACGCCGGCCTCCGCCCCGGTAGACACCGCCACACTCGATCGCCTCCTCGTTGCCGAGGACGCTCGCGGCACGGGAGTGGACGGGCTCACTCCACTCCTCTCGGCGCTCGAGGGGAAGGACACGCTGCTGCGCCGGCTGGCGGCACGCGGTCTCGGCCGCATCCAGCGCCCGGAGCTCGGTCGCCGCCTGCTCCCGCTGCTCGCCGACCCGGTACCGGCGGTCCGGACCGAGGCGGCCAACGCCGTCGCCCAATCGATGCGGCGGGTCCGGCGCGACACGATTCTCACGGACGGCACCCAGCTCACCCCCCGCGAGGCCGCGGCTGCCCTCGAACGCGCATTGGCGACGGAGCAGGACGCCGCGGTGGCGGACGCGCTGGGCCAGTCACTCGGACGCCTGGCGCTGCCCGACAGCGCGGCGGCGCGCACCGCGGAGGCGGCAATCCGGGGGCGGCTCGCGGCCCGGCAGACGGTCGGGCTGGTCCACGGTCTCTACACGCTGGCGCGCGCGCGCCGGGCGACGGGCAATCTCTCGCCCGGGAGCGTCCTCCTGCTCCGCCGCACCGCGATCGAGGCAGGGGACACGGCCGTACGCCGGCTCGCGCTTCGTACGCTCGCGGCGGCAGATGGCCTCGACAGTGCCACCGCCGTCCGCACCGCGCGCGACCGCGACGACGAGGCGCGCCGGATGACGCTCAGGGGCTCGGGCACGCTCTCGCCGGGCCTGCGCGCGGCGCTGGTGCGCCGGGCGCTGGCGGACCCGAGCACGATCATGCGGGTGGAAGCCGTCGCCGCGGCGCGACTGGGTGACAGTCTGCCGGACTGCAGTCCGATGCTAGCCGCCGCCCGCGACCGCGAGCCGTACGTCGCGCTCACCGCCATCGACTCGCTCGGCGGCGGCTGCTCCGGCCGCAACGCGGCGGCGGCGGCGCTCCGGCGGATCGCGGACGCCAGTCTCACGAGCGGCCCTCC